>NZ_JBEOVA010000010.1:0-404384 GCF_040295225.1 Streptomyces sp. NPDC002896
CCTACTTTTTCGCCCCCCCCCCCCCCCCGCCGGGGGGGGGGGGGGGGGGGGGCCGCCGCCCCCCCCCCCCCCCCACCCCACCTGCTGTGTGTGCGCAGAACACGCGCGCACGTGTGGGCCTTCGCACACTCTCCCGTCGCAGGTCAAGAGCGAGTTGACGGGCCTTCGCGGGGCGTGGTGGACTGCCGGAGCCAAATACGGCGGCAGGAGAGGAAGCCGGTGCGAATCCGGCGCGGTCCCGCCACTGTCACCGGGGAGCGCTCCCCCACACGGAAGTCACGGCCCGTACGGATGGGTTGGAAGGCCGGGGGAAGCGTAGATCCGGGAGCCAGGAGACTCTCACCGCCGGTCACGTCGAACCAGGGCGCGGACCCTGAGTGAGGACATATCGCCATGCGCGGCTGCCGGTTGCCCGATGAGTTGAGCAGTACGAGGAATCTTCCAGGCGTATCGGCGGGCTGACCCCATGCCACCGGCTGATCCGACGCATCCCGCTGGTCGCATGTATCCGGCTGGACCCAGGTATCCGGCCGTTCCAATGCATGCCGAACGTGCCGGGCGCGGGCGCGTCTTCGCGTACGGTGCCGCCGCCGGCCTCCTGGGCGACCTGCTCCTCGGCGATCCGCGCCGGGGCCATCCGGTCGCCGCGTTCGGCCGTGCCGCGGCCGCCGTGGAGGGTGCGCTGTGGCGGGACCACCGCGGGTGGGGCGCGCTGCACACGGTGGTGTGCGCCGGGGGTGCGACCGCTCTCGCCGCGCTGGCCGGCCGTTCCGTACGCACCTCACGTACCGCCTCCGTCGCGCTGACCGCCGCCGCGACCTGGGCCGTGGTCGGCGGCACCTCGCTGGGCCGCGAGGCGCGGGCCGTCGGCGGGGCGCTGGCCGCCGGGGACATCGAGGCCGCGCGGGAGCGGCTGCCCCATCTGTGCGGGCGGGATCCTCAGGCGCTGGATGCCGACGGCATCGCGCGGGCCGTGGTCGAGTCCGTCGCCGAGAACACGTCGGACGCCGTGGTGGGTGCGCTCGTGTGGGGCGCGGTGGGCGGTGTGCCGGGGCTGGTCGGGTTCCGGGCCGTCAACACGCTGGACGCGATGGTGGGGCACAAGTCGCCGAAGTACCGGCGGTACGGGTGGGCTTCCGCGCGGCTCGACGACGTGGCCGGGTGGCCGGGGGCGCGGCTCACCGCGGTCCTCGCCGCCGTTGCCGGTGGCAATCCGCGCGGGGCCATTCGGGCTTGGCGGGCGGATGCCGGGAAGCACCCGAGTCCCAACGCCGGGGTTGTTGAGGCCTCGTTTGCGGGGGCGCTCGGCGTGCGGCTCGGGGGGACCCTCTCCTACGGAGGGAGGGTTGAGCACCGGCCCGTGCTCAACGAGTCCGGCCGCCCTGTCGAGGTCGGGGACATCGAGCGGGCCGTACGGCTTTCTCGGCGGGTCAGTTGGCTTGCTCTTGGAGTGGGTGCCCTCTCGGCGTCTTTGCGGGACTTGGCCCAAAGGCGCCGCGCGTCGTGGGCTGCGCCCACCCTCCCCCAAGCTCTCGGCTTCGCTCGAGCAGAGGGGACCCCCATCGCCCCGCGGAACGCCTGCCCACAGCAGTACCAGCAGGACCAACCAGGAGGGAACCCATGAGCGGTGGCGGGCTATTGGTGGCCGGGACCACCTCCGATGCCGGGAAGAGTGTTGTCACCGCCGGGATCTGCCGGTGGCTCGTGCGGCAGGGGGTCAAAGTCGCGCCCTTCAAGGGGCAGAACATGTCCCTGAACTCGTTCGTCACGCGCGAGGGTGCCGAGATCGGGCGGGCGCAGGCCATGCAGGCGCAGGCGGCGCGCGTCGAGCCGACGGCGCTCATGAACCCCGTACTGCTCAAGCCGGGCAGCGACCGCAGCAGCCAGGTGGTCCTCATGGGCAAGCCGGTCGGTGAGTTGAGTGCCCGGGGCTACCACGGTGGGCGACAGGAGTCCCTGCTCGGCACCGTCCTGGAGTGCCTGGAGGAGTTGCGGGGCACGTATGACGCGGTGATCTGTGAGGGGGCGGGCAGCCCCGCCGAGATCAATCTGCGGCGTACCGACATCGTCAACATGGGCATCGCGCGGGCCGCGCGGCTGCCGGTCGTCGTCGTGGGCGACATCGACCGCGGCGGTGTCTTCGCGTCGTTCTTCGGTACGGTCGCGCTGCTCAGCCCGGAGGACCAGGCGCTGATCGCGGGGTTCCTGGTCAACAAGTTCCGCGGGGACGTGTCCCTCCTCGAGCCGGGGCTCGACATGCTGCAGCAGCTCACCGGCCGCCGTACGTTCGGTGTGCTGCCGTACCGGCACGGGCTCGGGATCGACGAGGAGGACGGGCTGCGGGTCTCGCTCCGCGGCGCGGTCCGGGAGTCCACCGTCGCCCCGCCCGTCGGCGAAGACGTGCTGCGGGTCGCCGTGTGCGCGATCCCGCTGATGTCCAACTTCACGGACGTGGACGCGCTCGCCGCCGAACCGGGCGTCGTCGTGCGGTTCGTGGACCGCCCCGAGGAGCTCGTCGACGCGGATCTCGTCGTCGTGCCCGGCACCCGCGGCACCGTACGCGCCCTGGAGTGGCTGCGCGAGCGCGGCCTCGCGGACGCGATCGCGCGCCGGGCCGCCGAGGGGCGTCCGGTCCTCGGTATCTGCGGCGGGTTCCAGGTCCTCGGGGAGCGCATCGAGGACGAGGTCGAGTCCCGCGCGGGTCAGGTCGAGGGCCTCGGGCTGTTGCCCGTGCGCGTGCGGTTCGCGAAGGAGAAGACCCTCACGCGGCCGTCCGGCACGGCGCTCGGCGAACCCGTCGAGGGGTACGAGATCCATCATGGCGTCGCGGATGTGACGGGTGGGGAACCGTTCCTCGAAGGCTGCCGCGTCGGCGAGGTGTGGGGCACGCACTGGCACGGCTCGCTGGAGTCGGACGGCTTCCGCCGCGCGTTCCTGCGCGAGGTGGCGCAGGCCGCCGGCCGCCGCTTCGTCCCCGCGCCCGACACCAGCTTCTCGGCCCTGCGCGAGGAGCAGCTGGACCTGCTCGGCGATCTGATCGAAGAACACGCGGACACCGACGCGCTGCTCCGCCTGATCGAGACCGGTGCACCCTCCGGTCTCCCCTTCATTGCTCCGGGGGCACCCTCATGACCGTCCTGCTTCTGTCCACCGCCGACACGGATCTGCTGGCGGCCCGCGCCTCCGGCGCCCCGTACCGGATCGGCAACCCCGCGCGCGTCGACGCGGCGGCCGACCTGCCCGCGCTCATCGACGGCTGCGACATCGCCGTCGTACGTCTCCTCGGCGGCAAGCGCGCCTGGGAGGACGGGCTCGCCGTACTGAAGTCGTCCGGGATTCCGACCGTGCTGCTGGGTGGGGAGGCGGTGCCGGACGCCGAGTTGATGGCCGAGTCGTCCGTGCCCGCGGGCGTCGTCGCGGAGGCGCTGCGCTACCTCGTCGAGGGCGGGCCGGGGAACTTCGTGGAGCTGGCGCGCTTCCTGTCCGACACCGTGCTGCTGACGGGGCACGGCTTCGCCGAGCCGCAGAAGATGCCCGAGTACGGCGTCCACGGCGGGCGCGCTCACGATCCGGCGCGCTCGACCGTCGGCGTGCTGTTCTACCGCGCCCACGAGCTGTCCGGGAACACCGCGTTCGTGGACACCCTGTGCGACGCGATCGAAGCCCGGGGCGCCAACGCACTGCCCGTGTACTGCGGTTCGCTGCGGGGTGCGGACGCGGGCCTGTACGAGATCCTCGGGCAGGCCGACGCGCTGGTGGCCACCGTGCTGGCGGCCGGAGGCACGCACGCGTCCGAGGCGTCTGCGGGCGGCGACGAGGAGGCATGGGACATCGGCGCCCTCGCCGACCTGAACATCCCCGTCCTGCAGGGGCTCTGCCTGACCTCCTCGCGCGCCGCCTGGGAGGAGTCGGACGCCGCCCTCTCCCCCATGGACGCGGCGATGCAGGTGGCGATCCCCGAGTTCGACGGGCGGTTGATCACCGTCCCGTTCTCCTTCAAGGAGCAGGGGCCGGACGACGTCCCGGTGTACACGGCCGACCCGGAGCGGGCAGCGCGGGTCGCCGGAATCGCCGTACGCCACGCCCGGCTGAAGCACAAGCCGAACGCCGAGAAGAAGCTCGCGCTGGTCTTCACCGCGTACCCGACCAAGCACTCGCGGGTCGGCAACGCGGTCGGACTCGACACCCCGGCATCGGCCGTCCGCGTCCTCGACGCGCTGCGCGACGCGGGCTACGTGGTCGAGGGCCACCCCGCGGGCGGCGACGAACTGATCCACCGGCTCATCGATGCGGGCGGCCACGACGTGGAGTGGCTCACCGAGGAGCAGTTGGCCGCGGCCCCCGCGCGCGTGCCGCTCGCCGACTACCGCGCGTGGTTCGACAAGCTCGACCCCGAGCTGCGGGACGCCATGCTGGAGGCGTGGGGCGAGCCGCCGGGCAGCCTGTACGTGGACGGCGACGACATCGTGCTGGCCTCCCTGCAGTTCGGGAACGTCGTGGTCATGATCCAGCCGCCTCGCGGCTTCGGCGAGAACCCGATCGCGATCTACCACGACCCGGACATGCCGCCGTCGCACCACTACATGGCGGCGTACCGCTGGCTGGAGGCTGCACCATCGGAGGGGGGCTTCGGCGCGGACGCCATCGTCCACATGGGCAAGCACGGCACGATGGAGTGGCTGCCGGGGAAGGGGCTGGGGCTCTCCAAGGCCTGCGCGCCGGACGCCGTCCTCGGGGACCTGCCGCTGATCTATCCCTTCATCGTGAACGACCCCGGCGAGGGCACCCAGGCCAAGCGCCGCGGGCACGCCACGGTCGTCGACCACCTCGTGCCGCCGATGGCCCGCGCGGACACCTACGGCGACCTGGCCAAGCTGGAGCAGCTCCTCGACGAGTACGCGCTGGTCAGCGATCTGGACCCGGCGAAGGCCCCGGCCGTCCGCGCCCAGATCTGGACCCTCGTCAAGGCCGCCGAGCTCCACAACGACCTGCATGTGGACGCGCAGCCGGACGACGACGAGTTCGACGAGTTCGTCATGCACATCGACGGCTATCTGTGCGAGATCAAGGACGTGCAGATCAGGGACGGCCTGCACATCCTGGGCGGCGGTCCGGTGGGAGAACCCCGGGTCAACCTCGTACTGGCCGTGCTGCGGGCCTCGCAGGTGTGGGGCGGGCAGGCGAACGCGCTGCCGGGCCTGCGGGCTGCGCTGGCCGAGCACTTCGGCCTCGTCGAGAAGGAACTGCTGGGTGAGCCCGGCGCGGCGGTGAAGGTGCCGGACGGGCTGACCTCGCTCGTCGAGGGCCCGTGCCGTACGGCCTCCGACGCGATCGACCTGCTGGAGCAGCTGTGCCGGCGGGTCGCGGAGGGCATGGAGGAGCGTGCCTGGGCGACCGCGGAGGCTCGTGGTCTCGTACGGGAGGTGCTGGGCTTCGAACTCGCCGACGCCGTAGCGGTGCTGGAGTTCGCGTGCCGCGAGGTCGTGCCGCGGCTGGCACGGACGACGGACGAGATCGACCACATCCTGCGGGCGCTGGACGGCGGTTACGTCCCTGCGGGCCCGTCCGGTTCGCCGACGCGCGGGCTCGTCAACGTTCTGCCGACCGGCCGGAACTTCTACTCCGTGGACCCCAAGGCGATCCCGTCCCGCCTGTCCTGGGAGGTCGGGCAGTCGCTGGCGGACTCGCTGGTGGCGCGGTACCTCGCGGACACGGGCGAGTACCCGAAGTCCGTCGGCCTGACGGTCTGGGGCACGTCCGCCATGCGCACCCAGGGCGACGACATCGCGGAGATCCTGGCGCTCCTTGGCTGCCGCCCGGTGTGGGACGACGCGTCGCGGCGTGTGACCGGCTTCGAGGTGGTGGGCCTGGAGGAGCTGGGCCGCCCGCGCATCGACGTGACGGTCCGCATCTCGGGCTTCTTCCGGGACGCGTTCCCGCACGTCGTCGGGCTGATCGACGACGCGGTACGGGCGGTCGCGGAGCTCGACGAGCCCGCGGACCGGAACTACGTACGGGCGCATGCGGACGAGGACACCGCCGTCCACGGCGACCGGCGGCGCGCGACGGCCCGTATCTTCGGCTCGAAGCCGGGCGCGTACGGGGCGGGTCTGCTGCCGCTGATCGACGCCCGCAACTGGCGGAGCGACGCGGATCTGGCCGAGGTGTACGCGGTGTGGGGCGGCTACGCCTACGGCCGCGGGCTCGACGGGCGGGCGGCTCGCGGCGACATGGAGACGGCGTTCCGGCGGATCGCGGTGGCGGCGAAGAATGTGGACACGAGAGAACACGATCTCGTCGACGCCGACGACTACTTCCAGTACCACGGCGGCATGGTGGCCATGGTGCGGCATCTGACGGGGGCCAGCCCCGAGGCGTACGTCGGCGACAGCGCAGTACCGGACCAGGTGAAGACGCGCACGCTCGGCGAGGAGACGCACCGGGTTTTCCGGGCGCGGGTCGTCAATCCGCGCTGGATGGCGGCCATGCGGAGGCACGGCTACAAGGGTGCTTTCGAGATGGCCGCCACCGTGGACTACCTGTTCGGGTACGACGCGACGGCGGGCGTCGTGGACGACTGGATGTACGAGAAGCTCAGCGCGGAGTACGTCTTCGACCCGGAGAACCGGGACTTCATGAAGCAGTCCAACCCCTGGGCGCTGCGCGGCATCACGGAACGCCTCCTTGAGGCGGCGGACCGCGGCCTGTGGGCCGAGCCGGACGCAGAGACGCTGGAGCAGTTGCGGGCCACGTATCTGGAGCTCGAGGGCGATCTGGAGGGCGACGAGTGAGTACCCCCTATCCGTTCACCGCGATCGTCGGGCAGGACGATCTACGGCTGGCGCTGCTGCTCAACGCGGTCTCGCCGGCCGTGGGCGGCGTGCTCGTGCGCGGTGAGAAGGGCACGGCGAAGTCGACCGCCGTGCGGGCGCTGTCGGCCCTGATGCCGGATGTCGAGGTCGTCGCCGGGTGCCGGTTCTCCTGCGACCCCGCCGCGCCCGACCCGAAGTGCCCGGACGGGCCGCACGAGCCGGGCGGCGGTACCGCGCGGTCCGCGCGGATGGTCGAGCTGCCCGTCGGTGCCTCGGAGGACCGGCTCGTGGGCGCGCTCGACATCGAGCGGGCGCTCGCGGAGGGCGTGAAGGCGTTCGAGCCGGGACTGCTCGCCGCCGCGCACCGCGGGATCCTGTACGTCGACGAGGTCAACCTCCTCCACGACCACCTGGTCGACCTGCTGCTCGACGCCGCCGCCATGGGTGCCTCGTACGTCGAGCGTGAGGGTGTGTCCGTCCGGCACGCCGCGCGTTTCTTGCTGGTCGGGACCATGAATCCCGAAGAGGGCGAGCTGCGGCCGCAGTTGCTGGACCGGTTCGGGCTGACCGTGGAGGTCGCGGCCTCGCGGGAGCCCGAGCAGCGGGTCGAGGTCGTACGGCGACGGCTCGCGTACGACGACGATCCGGCCGCCTTCGCCGCGCGCTGGGCCGACGAGGAGGCCGCGGTGCGGGCACGCATCGTGGCGGCGCGGAAGCTGCTTCCGTCCGTGCGGCTCGGCGACGGGGCGCTGCGGCAGATCGCGGCGACCTGTGCCGCCTTCGAGGTCGACGGCATGCGCGCCGACATCGTGATGGCCCGGACCGCGACCGCGCTGGCCGCGTGGGCCGGGCGTACGGATGTACTCGCCGAGGATGTGCGGCAGGCCGCGCTGCTCGCGCTGCCGCACCGGCGTCGCCGCAATCCCTTCGACGCCCCCGGTCTCGACGAGGACAAGCTCGACGAGACGCTTCAGGAGTTCGGCGGGGACGAGGACGACGACCCGGATCCGGACGGGCCGGGCGGTGGCGGCGGGCAGTCGCCCCAGGACAGCGGGCCGGACGCACCGCCTCCGGCCCGTGCGGAGGACGCCCCGGAGCCGGACGGCGGCAGCACTGGGCAGCCGGACGCCGGGGATGCTTCCGCCGCGGCCCGCCCCGGCGAGGCCTCCGACGACGCCGAGGGCCGCGGCGGTCCCGGTCGCGAGCAGACCGCCGTGCGGGCCACGGAGCCGTTCCGTACGAAGACGCTGACCGTGCCCGGCCTCGGTGAGGGTGCTGCCGGGCGGCGGTCGCGGGCGCGCACCGAGCACGGCCGTACGACGGGTGCCCGGCGACCGCAAGGGGCACTCACCAAGCTGCACTTGGCGGCCACCGTGCAGGCCGCGGCGCCGCATCAGCGGGCACGCGGCCGCAGCGGTCCGGGTCTTGTGGTCCGGCGGGACGATCTGCGGCAGGCGACGCGGGAGGGCCGCGAGGGCAACCTCGTGCTCTTCGTCGTGGACGCCTCAGGGTCGATGGCGGCCCGACAGCGGATGAGCGCCGTGAAGGGCGCGGTGCTGTCGCTGCTGCTTGACGCGTACCAGCGGCGGGACAAGGTGGGGCTGATCACCTTCCGCGGGTCGGCGGCCGACGTGGCGCTGCCGCCCACCTCGTCGGTGGACGCGGCCGCGGCGCGGCTCGAGTCGCTGCCGACGGGCGGCCGTACGCCGCTCGCGGCCGGGCTGCTGAAGGCGCATGACGTGCTGCGCGTGGAGCGGCTGCGGGATGCGGCGCGGCGGCCGCTGCTGGTCGTGGTGACGGATGGGCGGGCCACGGGCGGTCCCCAGCCCGTGGAGCTCGCCCGGCGTGCGGCGCGGCTGCATGCGGCCGAGGGCACCGCGTCCGTGGTCGTCGACTGCGAGTCGGGGCCGGTACGGCTCGGGCTCGCCGCGCAGCTCGCAGGCGATCTCGGCGGGACGGCCGTCACGCTCGACGAGCTGAGGGCCGACGCCATCGCCGGACTCGTACGTGACGTTCGGGACGTTCAGGGAACCAAGAGGAGGGCCGCGTAATGCCGCAGGGACAGCCGGCCGTCGTACCGGACGACGGACTCACCACCCGCCAGCGCCGCAACCGGCCGCTCGTCGTCGTGCACACCGGCATCGGCAAGGGCAAGTCGACCGCCGCCTTCGGTCTTGCGCTGCGCGCCTGGAACCAGGGGTGGCCGATCGGGGTGTTCCAGTTCGTCAAGTCGGCGAAGTGGAAGGTCGGCGAGGAGAACGCGCTCAAGGTGCTCGGCGCCTCCGACGAGGGCGGGTCGGTTGCGTGGCACAAGATGGGCGAGGGCTGGTCGTGGATCCAGCGCGCCCCGTCCGACGGGGAGCTCACGAACGAGGAGAAGGCCCGCGAGGGATGGGAGCAGGTCAAACGTGACCTGGCCGCGGAGACGTACCGCCTGTACGTGCTGGACGAGTTCGCGTACCCCATGCACTGGGGCTGGATCGACACCGACGAGGTGATCTCCGTGCTGCGCGACCGGCCCGGCACCCAGCATGTGGTGATCACCGGGCGCAACGCCCCCGAGAAGCTGGTGGACTTCGCGGACCTCGTGACCGACATGTCCAAGGTCAAGCATCCGATGGACGCCGGCCAGAAGGGCCAGAGAGGCATCGAGTGGTGAGCGGTGGCGCGGTGAGCGGCTCGGGCTGCCGGGTCCCCCGGCTGGTCATCGCCGCTCCCTCGTCGGGCAGCGGCAAGACCACCGTGGCCACGGGGCTGATGGCGGCGTTCGCGGAGCGCGGTCTCGCCGTGTCGCCGCACAAGGTCGGGCCCGACTACATCGATCCCGGCTATCACGCGCTGGCGACGGGGCGGCCCGGGCGGAACCTCGATGCGTACATGTGCGGGCCCGAGTTGATCGCGCCCCTGTTCGCGCACGGGGCGCGGGGGTGTGATCTCGCCGTCGTCGAGGGTGTGATGGGGCTGTACGACGGGGCGTCCGGCCGCGGTGAGCTGGCCTCGACCGCACAGGTGGCCAAGCTGTTGCGGGCGCCTGTGGTTCTCGTCGTCGACGCGTCGTCGCAGTCGCGCTCGGTTGCCGCGCTTGTGCACGGGTTCGCCTCGTGGGATCCGGAGGTGCGGATCGGGGGCGTGATCCTCAACAAGGTGGGGTCGGAGCGGCACGAATCGCTGCTGCGAGAGGCGTTGGACGAGTCCGGAGTGCCCGTTCTCGGCGCGTTGCGGCGGGTCCGGCAGGTTCGTACGCCGTCTCGGCATCTGGGGCTCGTACCTGTTGCCGAGCGGCGGGGTGAGGCCGTGGAGTCTGTGCGGGCCCTTGCTGAGCAGGTTCGGCAAGGGTGTGATCTTGAGGGGTTGTTGGCGTTGGCGCGTAGTGCGCCGGCGTTGGCTGGTGGGGGGTGGGATCCGGCTGAGGCTGTTGCCTGCGGCGGCTCTTTCCCCGCTGTGCCCTTTCAGCGCGCTCCGCGCGCGGGCACCCCATCCCGAAACCGGGGCTTCGCCCCGGGCCCCCCTTCGCTGGCCGAGGGCGGTTCTTCGGGTGCGGGCGGGGGGCCGGTTGTGCCCACCCTCCCCCAAGCTCTCGACTCCGCTCGAGCAGGGGGGACCCCCATCGCCGTGCGGAACGCCTGCCCACAACCGGCGCAACCGCCTCGCGTAGCCGTCGCCGCCGGGGCCGCCTTCACCTTTTCCTACGTCGAGCACTCCGAGTTGCTTGCCGCCGCTGGGGCCGAAGTCGTCACCTTTGATCCCCTCCGCGACGAGCAACTGCCCGAGGGCACGCAGGGGCTGGTCATCGGGGGTGGGTTCCCCGAGGTGTACGCGCCGGAGCTGTCCGCCAACGAGACGTTGCGTAAGGCCGTTGCCGAGTTGGCCGGCTCCGGGGCGCCCGTCGCGGCCGAGTGTGCTGGGCTGCTGTACCTGGCTAGGTCCCTGGACGCGAAGCCGATGTGCGGTGTGCTCGACGCCGACGCGCGGATGTCGGAGCGGCTGACGCTCGGCTACCGGGAGGCCGTGGCGGTGTCCGACAGTGTGCTCGCGGCCGCCGGTACGCGGATGCGCGGGCACGAGTTCCACCGCACGGTGCTGGAACCGGGGGCCGGAGCGGCTCCCGCCTGGGGGTTCACCGCCGCCGCGGCAGCCGAACGCCGCGTCGAAGGCTTCGTCCAGCAGGGCGTGCACGCCAGTTATCTGCATACGCACTGGGCCGCCGAGCCCGGTGTGGCCCGTCGGTTCGTCGAGAGGTGCGCAAGGTCATGAGCAGCAGGCTGATAGGTGTCGGGGTCGGTCCCGGCGACCCGGAGCTGGTGACCGTCAAGGGCGTCAACGCCCTTCGCGCCGCTGACGCCGTCGTCGTACCCGTGATGGCCGCGCCCGGCGGGCAGGACGGCGGCGAGCCGGGGCGCGCGGAGGCGACCGTGCTCCACTACGTCCCCGAGGAGAAGGTCGTACGCGTCGTCTTCGCCCTCAACGAGCGCACCGACCGGGCCCGGCGCGAGGCCGCCTGGGACGCAGCGGGCGAGCGGGTGGCCGGGCTGCTGCGGCGGCACGGCACGGTCGCGTTCGCCACGATCGGCGACCCGAACGTGTACTCCACCTTCACGTATCTCGCGCAGACCATCACCGAGTCGGTGCCGGGAACGGTGATCGAGACGGTGCCCGGCATCACCGCGATGCAGGATCTGGCGGCACGGTCGGGTGCCGTGCTGACGGAGGGCACGGAGCCGCTGACGCTGGTGCCCGTCACGGCGGGCTCGGCCGTCCTGAAGGACGCGCTGTCCGGGCCCGGCACCGTGGTCGCGTACAAGTTCGGGCGGCTCGCCGGTGAGGTGGCGGCCGCGCTGCGCGAGACCGGGCGGATCGACGACGCGGTGTGGGGCTCCGCGCTCGGCCTGCCCGAGGAGTCGATCAGCCAGGCCGCGGAGCTGGACGGCGACGCGGTGCTGCCGTATCTGTCGACGCTCATCGCACCCGCGCGGCGCGACGGCGGCCGCGGCGGAAAGCTGTGAGGCCGCATCACTCCCTTCTCCCCGTGAACGACGTGAACGACCCGAGAGGACGACATCCCATGGCCGATGTGGCCGATGCCAACGCCGGCAAGGTGACCTTCGTCGGTGCCGGACCGGGCGCCGCCGATCTGCTCACGTTCCGTGCCGCGCGCGCCATCGCGGACGCCGACGTCGTCATCTGGGCGGCCAGCCTGGTGCAGGCGGAGGTCCTCGAGCACGCGCGCGAGGGCGCCGAGATCCTCGACTCGGCGACGATGTCGCTCGAGGACGTCGTCGCCGTCTACCAGCGGGCCGCGGCCGAGGGCCTGAAGGTGGCGCGTATCCACTCCGGCGACCCGGCGCTGTGGGGCGGTACGCAGGAGCAGGTGGACCGGTGTGCGGAGATCGGCATCGAGACGGAGATCGTGCCGGGCGTGTCGTCGTTCTCGGCGGTCGCCGCGATCGCGCAGCGCGAGCTGACGATCCCGGAGGTGGCCCAGTCGGTGATCCTCACGCGGCTCGGCGGCGGCAAGACGCCGATGCCGCCGGGCGAGGAGGTACGGGAGTTCGCGCGGCACGGCACGACGATGGCGCTGTTCCTGTCGGCCGCCCGCAGCGGCCAGCTGGTGCGGGAGCTGCTGGAGGGCGGCTATCCGACGACCACGCCGGTCGTCGTCGCGTACCAGGCGACCTGGCCGGAGGAGCTCGTCCTCACGTGCACGATCGGCACGCTGGAGGAGACGGTCAAGGAGCACAAGCTGTGGAAGCACACGCTGTTCCTGGTCGGCCCGGCGCTGGACGCGCACGGCACCCGCTCGCACCTCTACCACCCCGGCCACTTCCACGGCTTCCGCAAGGCTGACCCCGAGGCCCGCAAGGCCCTTCGTACGCAGGGCGCGAAACCATGACCGTGATCACGGTCGTCGGTACGGGCACGGGGGCGCCCCTGCCGCCGGACGCCGAGGCCGCTCTCGCCGGCGCCGGTCTGGCGGTCGGCGCACGTCGTCATCTCGACGCCGCCTCGGACTCGCTGCCGGCCGTGGCGCAGCGCATCGTGCTGGGTCCGCTGGCGCCCGCCCTGGACGCGCTCGAGCAGTACGTGAAGGAGTACCGGGAGCAGCCCGGAGCCGTCGGCCCGGTCGTCGTGCTCGCTTCGGGCGACCCGGGGTTCTTCGGGATCGTACGTGCGCTGGCGGAGCGGTTCGGGTCAGCGGCGCTCGACGTACGGCCGGGCGTTTCGTCCGTGGCGGCCGCCTTCGCTCGGAACGGGCTGCCGTGGGACGACGCGGTCGTCGTGAGCGCGCACGGGCGCGATCTGCGTACGGCGGTGAACGTCTGCCGGGCGCATCCGAAGGTGGCGGTGCTGACCGGTCCGGGCGCGGGGCCCGCCGAGCTGGGCGCCGCGCTCGCCCGCTCTTCCCGCGGGCGGACCCTCGTCGTCGCGACCGCGCTCGGCGACCCCGGACGCGAACGCGTCGAGCGGGTCACGCCCGCCGAGGCCGCCGCGCGCGACTGGGGTCCGGCGGTGAACGTGGTCCTGTGCCTGGACGAGTCGCGTGCCCTCGCACCCATGCGCAGTGTCGCCGGGCCTCGGCCCGGACCCGCCCGATGGGCGCTGGACGAGACCGAGTTCGAGCACCGCGACTCGATGATCAGCAAGTTCGAGGTACGGGCGCTGGCCCTGGCCAGGCTCGGGCCGCGCGTCGGCGACCTGGTCTGGGACGTGGGGGCGGGCTCGGGCTCCGTCGCCGTGGAGTGCGCGCGGTTCGGCGCGGCCGTCGTCGCCGTGGAGAAGACGGCCGACGGCGTCGCGCGCATCGCGGCCAACGCCGCGGCGCACGGCGTCGACGTGCAGGCCGTGCACGGCGCCGCGCCCACCGTACTGTCCGATCTGCCGGACCCGGACGCCGTGTTCGTCGGCGGCGGGGGCCGGGAGCTGCCCGCGATCGTCACCGCGTGCGCGCGGCGGGCGCGGCGCGCGGTGGTCGTGGCGATGGCCGCACTGGACCGCGTGCCCGCGGCCCGGGCCGCCCTGACCGGGGCCGGGTTCGTCTGCGACGGGGTCCTGCTGTCCTCGTCCCGGCTTGCGCCGCTGCCGGGGGACGTGACCCGGCTGGCGGCGACCAATCCCGTTTTCCTGCTGTGGGGCACGCGTCCCGCGCCTGCTGAAGGAGTGACCCAGTGATCGGCCTGATCTCCGCGACCGCGGCGGGCGCCGTGGGCTGTGAGCGGCTGGCCGCCGCCTGGCCCGGGCGGACCCGGGTGTACGACGGGGCCGTGGGGGACGCCGTGCGGCGGGCCTTCGGTGAGTGTGAGCAGCTTGTGTGCTTCCTTGCCACGGGGGCCGTGGTTCGCCTTGTCGCCCCCTTGTTGGGCGACAAGGCGTCCGACCCCGGGATCGTGTGTGTCGACGAGGCGGGGCGGTTTGCCGTGTCCCTCGTGGGGGGACACGGCGGGGGCGCCAACCGACTCGCCCAGGAAGTGGGCGAGGTTCTTGGTGCGCAGCCCGTCGTGACCACCGCGACCGACTCCGTCGGGGTGCCTGGGCTCGATACGCTTGGGTTTCCCGTTGAGGGGGACGTTGCGGGGGTTTCTCGGGCCATGCTTGACGGGGAGCCCGTTGCCCTTCAGGCGGAGGTGGCTTGGCCGTTGCCGGCCCTGCCGTCCAACGTGACGTACGACGCGCAGTACCCGCCGTCGTGGGTTGTGCCCACCCTCCCCCAAGCTCTCGGCTCCGCTCCAGCAGGGGGGACTCCCATCGCCCTGCGGAACGGCCCACAACAGTTGCGCGTCACCGATCGGCTGGTTGAGCCCGTCGACGGGCAGGTCGTCCTTCGGCCTCCCTCCCTCGTCGTCGGAGTCGGTGCCTCCAAAGGCGCCCCCGCCGACGAGATCCTCGACCTCATCCGTACCGCTCTCCGTGACGCCGCGCTCTCCCCCCTCTCCGTCGCCGAGCTGGCCACCGTCGATGCGAAGGCCGGCGAGGCCGGGATCGTCGAGGCTGCCCGGCAGCTCGGGGTTCCCGTCGTGACCTACGGCGCGGACGAGTTGGCGGGGGTCGACGTGCCGAATCCGTCGGGGGCGCCCCTCGCCGCTGTAGGGACCCCGTCCGTGGCGGAGGCCGCGGCCCTGGTGCGCGGTGGTGAACTCCTCGTGCCGAAGCGGAAGTCCACGCGACCCGACGGTCAGCCCGCCATGGCCACCTGTGCTGTCGTGCGCAGGCCCGGGCGCGGGCGACTCGCCGTCGTCGGGCTGGGTCCCGGTGCGCGGGACCTGCTCACGCCGCGCGCCAAGGACGAGCTGCGCAGGGCGTCCGTGCTGGTCGGGCTCGACCAGTACGTGGACCAGATCCGCGATCTGCTGCGGCCGGGCACCCGGATCCTGGAGTCGGGTCTCGGTGCGGAGGAGGAGCGGGCCCGTACCGCCGTGGCCGAGGCGCGGCGCGGGCAGGCCGTCGCCCTGATCGGAAGCGGCGACGCGGGCGTCTATGCCATGGCCTCCCCCGCGCTGGCCGAGGCCTCCGACGACATCGACGTGGTCGGCGTGCCGGGCGTGACGGCGGCGCTGGCCGCCGGGGCGATCCTCGGCGCTCCGCTCGGGCACGACCACGCCTCCATCAGCCTCTCCGACCTGCACACTCCGTGGGAGGTCATCGAGCGGCGGGTGCGGGCGGCGGCCGAGGCGGACATCGTCGTCACCTTCTACAACCCGCGCAGCCGCGGCCGCGACTGGCAGCTGCCGAAGGCGCTCGCGATCCTCGCCGAGCACCGGGAGCCGACGACGCCCGTCGGTGTCGTGCGCAACGCCTCGCGCGCGGACGAGTCGAGCCGGCTGACCACCCTGGCCGAACTCGACCCGGCGACGGTCGACATGATGACCGTGGTGACCGTCGGCAACACGGCGACCCGTGAGATCGCGGGCCGCATGGTCACGCCGCGCGGCTACCGCTGGCAGGAGGGGACCGAATGAACCGCGTCGTCCATCCCATCGAGCAGGAGTCGTTCCGGCGGCTGCGCTCCCGCCTCGACACCTCGCACTTCCCGCCGTTGACGCGGGCGGTCGTGGAGCGGGTCATCCACTCCGCGGCCGATCTCGACTACGCGACCGATCTCGTCACCGACGAGAGCGCGCTGGAGAAGGCGCACGCCACGCTGCACTCCGGGGCGCCGGTCGTCGTGGACGTGGAGATGGTGGCCGCGGGCATCACGCGCCGCGAGACCGTGTGCCGGCTGAAGGACGCCAAAGCCACACCTTCGCTGACGCGTTCGGCGCACGCGGTCCGGCTCGCGTACGAGCAGGTCGGACCGGGTGCGCTGTGGGTGATCGGCTGCGCACCGACCGCCCTTGAGGAGCTGCTCACGCTCGACGCCGCGCCGGCGCTGGTCATCGGCCTGCCGGTCGGCTTCGTCGGTGCGGCGGAGTCCAAGGCGGCGCTGCGCGAGAGCGGCCTGCCCGCCGTCAGCAACATCTCTGAGAAGGGCGGTTCGGCGGTCGCCGCGGCCGCGCTGAACGCCCTGCTGTACCACCCTGTTTCAAAGGCTCCGAAGGAGAATCCGTGACCACCCCGCCCGCTCTGCTCATCGCCGGCCACGGCACCCGGGACGAGGCAGGCGCCGAGGCCTTCCGCGACTTCGTACGGGAACTGGGCCGCCGCCACCCCGAACTGCCCGTCGCGGGCGGGTTCATCGAGTTGTCGCCGCCCCCGCTCACCGAGGCGGTGGGCGGGCTCGTGGAGCAGGGGGTACGCCGTTTCGCGGCCGTACCGCTGATGCTGGTGTCCGCCGGGCACGCCAAGGGCGACATCCCGGCGGCCCTGGCCCGCGAGAAGGAGCGGCACCCCGGCATCTCGTACGCCTACGGGCGCCCGCTGGGCCCGCACCCCTCCCTCCTCGCCGTCCTCGAGCGGCGGCTCGACGAGGCGCTGGGCGGCGCGGCCCGCACGCCCGCGGACCGCGCCGACGTGACCGTGCTGCTGGTCGGCCGGGGTTCGACGGACCCGGACGCCAACGCCGAGGTGCACAAGGCGGCGCGACTGCTGTGGGAGGGCCGCGGCTACGCAGGCGTGGAGACCGCGTTCGTGTCCCTCGCGGCACCGGACGTGCCGTCGGGCCTGGACCGCTGCGCGAAGCTGGGCGCGCGCCGCATCGTCGTACTCCCCTACTTCCTCTTCACCGGCATCCTCCCCGACCGGGTGCGGCAGCAGACGGAGGGCTGGGCAGCGGCGCACCCGGACATCGAGGTGCGCTCGGCCGACGTCATCGGCCCCGAGGAGGAGCTGCTCGACCTGGTGATGGAGCGGTACGAGGAGGCGGTCAAGGGCGATCTGCGGATGAACTGCGACTCGTGCGTGTACCGCATCGCGCTGCCCGGCTTCGAGGACAAGGTGGGCCTGCCCCAGCAGCCGCACTTCCACCCGGACGACGACGGCCACCACCACGGACACGGACACCACCACCAGGGCGGCCATGCACACGCCCACTGACGCCGACGGGCCGGATCTGCGGCATCACGGCGACGTCGAGGTACGCGGTGCCTCCGGGCTGACGGACCTCGCGGTGAACGTACGCGCGGGCACTCCGCCGGACTGGCTGAAGGCGCGCATCGCGGCATCCCTCGACTCACTGGCCGCCTACCCGGACGGCCGGACCGCACGGGCCGCGGTGGCACAGCGACACGGACTGCCGCCGGACCGCGTGCTGCTGACGGCAGGCGCGGCGGAGGCTTTCGTCCTGCTCGCACGCGCACTGAAGCCCCGTAATCCCGTTGTCGTGCACCCGCAGTTCACCGAGCCCGAGGCGGCCCTGCGGGACGCCGGACACGAGGTGGGCCGGGTGCTGCTGCGCGAGGAGGACGGCTTCCGCCTGGACCCGGCGGCCGTTCCCGAGGACGCCGACCTGGTCGTGATCGGCAACCCGACGAACCCGACGTCCGTGCTGCACCCGGCCGCGCTCATCGCCGAACTCGCCCGCCCGGGGCGGACGTTGGTCGTGGACGAGGCGTTCATGGACGCCGTACCGGGTGAGCGGGAGGCACTGGCGGATCGCACGGACGTGCCGGGGCTGGTCGTGCTGCGCAGCCTCACGAAGACGTGGGGACTCGCGGGCCTGCGCATCGGCTACGTCCTCGCGGACCCGGAGACGATCAGCACGCTGGAGCACGCCCAGCCGCTCTGGCCCGTCTCGTCGCCCGCCCTCGCGGCCGCCGAGGCGTGCTGCGAGCCGACCGCACTGGCCGAGGCCGAACAGGCCGCGCTCCACATCGCCGAGGACCGCGCCCACCTGGTCGCCGGTCTGGGCGAGTTCGACCAGGTACGGCATGTGGTGGGCCCCGCCGAAGGCCCCTTCGTACTCGTCCGCATCCCCGGCGCCGACCAGGTCCGCGACCGCCTGCGCGACCTCGGCTTCGCGGCCCGCCGCGGCGACACCTTCCCGGGCCTGGGCCCGGACTGGCTCCGCCTGGCGACCCGGGACCGGGCCACGACGGACGCGTTCCTGCTTGCCCTCGGCAAGGCGCTTCAGGGCTGAGTCCGGTGGGCCTACCGGCCCTCGCGTCGGGGTTTCGTCGGCAGGTGCGGCCCGGTGGCCGGTTCTGTGCCCACCCTCCCCCATTGCCTTAAGGGCGTGGGAGGTACCCCCATCGCCCTGCGGAACACCTGCCCACAGAACCGGCGGCGGGCCCCCCTCCAGCCCGCCGCCCGCCCGATCACGCCCGGTCCCCGCCCGCTCAGCGGGGCCGGCCGAGCCAGCCCCGCGACCCGCGGCTCAGCCCTGCCGACGCCGACGCGTCAGCACGAGCGCACCGCCGCCCGCCGCCACCAACACGGCCGCGACGCCCGCGATGTAGGGCGTGGCAGAGCTGCCCCCGGTCTCCGCGAGATCCCCCTCGACGGGTTCCCCGGCGGCCCCCTGCGCCCGTACGTCCTTCTCGGCGCCGGACGTGCCGGACGCGTCCTCTCCGGAAGGCGCGTCGTCGGACTCCTGCGCCGAAGGCGCGTCCGGCGCCTCGCACGTGGCGCCCGCCAGCGTCACGGTGCCCTCCACCTCGGCCACGTTGAGCTTCAGCGGGTTGACGGACACCTTGAGTTCGAGCGCGGTGGCCGCGGCCGTACGCGTCGTGGTGTGCGTCTTCGACAGGTCGAGCCGCACCTCGCCGACGCCCGGCACCTTCACCTCCGACGTGCCACCCGCGGTCAGCGTCACCTTCTTGCCGAACACCGTGACCGCGCCCAGCACGTTGGACTCGGCGACGGGCTGCTTCCCGGCTTCGCAGACCGCCTTCGAGGTGACCTTCTCGACCTCGATGAGCGACAGCAGCGGCAGCCCCGGCACCTGCACCTTGGCGTGTGCGAGGTTGGTGTACCCCTCGGCCTTGTGCTCGTCGACCGTGGCCTTCGCGGTGGCGACGTCCGCACGGAGCACGCTGAACGGCTTGCCGCCGTCGACGCCGTCCAACTGCGCGGTGAGCGCGGTCTTCTCGGCGCTCTGCGGGGCCTGCACCTCGTTGAGCGAGACCGTGAGCGGCACGTTCACGGACTTGTCGAGCAGGGAGACGTCGAGGCCGGTACGGAGCACGACGGCACTCGACTTGCCTCCGTGACCACCGGTCGCCTGGGCGGGGACCGCCGAGGCGAGGACGGCGGGACCCGCGGCGAGTGCGCCGACGGCAGCGGCGGCGGTGAGACGGCGTGCGGGCGTGCGGAACGAGTAGCTGTTCAAGGTGGTGGGACCCCTACAAGAGACAGGAAAACGCGAAGAGAAGACGCACGTGCCGGAGATGACAGGGCGTCACACGACGCCGTCGGTCGCCCCGCCATGGGGACCTCGGCAGTGCGCACCGACGACGCCGATGCGGGAATCCTCACCCACGAGGCTTGAACGATCAGCTACCTGCCGGGAGTTCACTCCAAAGTGAATTTTCCGTGCATCTTTTCGATTCCTGTGACACGTACGTGCCCCCGCGTCACCCGTACCACGTAACGGACAGCCCGCCAGAAAGCGGCCGAAAGGCGCGGGCTAGCCCACCACCCGCCCGTTCAGCACCACCCGCCGCGGAGCCGCCAGCACCCGTACGTCGGCCCGCGGATCGCCGTCGTACACCACGAGGTCCGCCGCGGCGCCCTCCGTCAGGCCGGGGCGGCCCAGCCATGCGCGGGCGCCCCACGCCGTGGCGGAGAGGGCCTCGACGGGCGGGATGCCCGCGGTGACCAGCTCGGCGACCTCGGCGGCGACCAGGCCGTGGGCCAGCGAGCCGCCCGCGTCGGTGCCGACGTAGACGGGCACCCCGGCGTCGTAGGCCGCGCGAACGGTGTCGTAGCGGCGCTCGTGCAGCCGGCGCATATGGGCCGACCAGCGCGGGAACTTCGACTCGCCGCCGTCCGCGAGGCGCGAGAACGTGGCGATGTTGACGAGGGTCGGGACGATGGCGACGCCGCGCTCGACGAAGAGCGGGATCAGGTCCTCCGTCAGACCCGTCGCGTGCTCGATGCAGTCGATGCCTGACTCGACGAGGTCGCGCAGGGACGCGGCGGCGAAGCAGTGCGCGGTCACTCGGGCGCCGAGCCGGTGGGCCTCGGCGATGGCCGGTTCGACGGCCTCGCGCGGCCAGCAGGCGGTCAGGTCGCCGGCCTCGCGGTCGATCCAGTCGCCGACGAGTTTGACCCAGCCGTCGCTGCGGCGGGCCTCCTGGGCGACGTAGGCGACGAGCTCGTCGGGCTCGATCTCGTGCGCGAAGTTGCGGATGTAGCGGCGGGTGCGGGCGATGTGCCGGCCGGCGCGGATGATCTTCGGGAGGTCGTCGCGGTCGTCGATCCAGCGGGTGTCGGAGGGCGAGCCGGCGTCGCGGATCAGCAGGGTTCCGGCGTCGCGGTCCGTGAGCGCCTGCTTCTCGGAGACGTCCTCGGGGACGGGGCCGTGGGTGTCGAGGCCGACGTGGCAGTGGGCGTCGACCAGGCCGGGGAGGACCCAGCCCTCCACCGTCCGGACGTCGCGGGCGGCGGGCCGCTCGTAGGTGATGCGGCCGCCGACCACCCACAGGTCGTCCCGGACGTCCTCGGGGCCGACGAGTACTCGTCCCTTGACGTGGAGCACGGCGTGATCGCTCATGCCTCGCACCCTAACGCTGCGGTGTGCTGGGGCCGTACCCCCCGGTTGCCCTCATGCTTTGCGGTACCCGCCGTCGTGGGCTGTGCCCACCCTCCCCCAAGCCCTCGGCTCCGCTCGAGCAGGGGGACCCCCATCGCCCTGCGGAACGCCTGCCCACAGTGGGTCAGGCCTGGTCCGCCGTCTTTCCCGTTCCCTCCTCCACGTCCGCCGCCGCCGGGTCCAGGACCCTCGCCAGGAAGTGGCGGGTTCGCTCGTGTTGGGGGTCGCCGATGACCTGGGCCGGCGGGCCCTGTTCGACGATCACTCCGCCGTCCATGAAGACGACGCGGTCGGCGACCTCGCGGGCGAAGGTCATCTCGTGCGTGACGACCATCATCGTCATGCCCTCGTCGGCGAGCATTCGCATCACCGCGAGCACGTCGCCGACGAGCTCGGGGTCGAGCGCGGAGGTCGGCTCGTCGAAGAGCATCACCTCGGGGCCCATCGCCAGGGCGCGGGCGATCGCGACGCGCTGCTGCTGCCCGCCGGAGAGCGACGAGGGGTAGGCGCCGGCCTTGTCGGACAGGCCGACACGCTGGAGGTTCTCCGCGGCGGTCCGTGCCGCCCGCGCCTTGTCGCGGCCGAGCACGCGGCGCTGCGGCAGCGTGAGGTTCTCGGTCACCGACAGGTGCGGGAAGAGGTTGAACTGCTGGAACACCATGCCGATGCGGCGGCGCACCGCGTCGATGTCGACATCCGGGTGCGTGAGCTCGCTGCCGCCCACGAAGACCTGGCCCGCGGTCGGGGTCTCCAGCAGGTTGACGCAGCGCAGCAGCGTGGATTTGCCGGAGCCCGACGGGCCGATGACGCAGACGACCTCGCCGGCGGCGATCTCCAGGTCGATGCCGCGCAGCACCTCGTTGTCGCCGAACGACTTGTGCAGGCCGAGGACCTGGATCTCGGGGCGGGCGGTGCCGTCGGTCTTCTTCATCGTGCCCTTCACGGGAGTCTCTGGATTCGCGGAATTCGCGGGGTCCACCGGACTGGACGGGGCTGCCGGGCCGGTCATCGGGGCTCCCCCGCCCTGCCCTCGAGGCGGCGTACGACGAAGCCGAGCGGCACCGTGACGAGCAGGTAGCACAGGCCGGCGACGAGGATCGGCGTGGAGTTGGCGGTCTGGCTGGCCAGGTCCCGCCCGAACTTGGCGAGTTCGCGCTCCTCCAGTGTGACGCCGAGGAACAGCACGAGCGAGGAGTCCTTGAACAGCAGGACGAGCTCGTTGGTGAGCGGCGGGATCACGATCCTGATGGCCTGCGGGATGATGATCGACACCATGGCGCGGGTGTGCGAGAAGCCCAGCGAGCGGGCGGCCTCCATCTGGCCCTTGGGCACGGCCTGGATGCCGGCGCGGATGGTCTCGGCCATGTACGCGGCGGAGACGAGACCGAGGGCCAGCGCGACCTTGCCGTACGTGCCACCGGGGATCTCGGTGCCGGGGAAGGCGAGCGGCACGGCCACGCCGACGAAGATGAAGATCAGCAGGGCGGGCAGGCCGCGGAAGATCTCGATGTAGACGCCGGCGACCCAGCGGTAGGGGCCCACCGACGACAGCCGCATCAGGGCGATGATCATGCCCAGGACCAGGCCGAACACGAAGCCGGACATCGTGTACAGCACGGTGTTGCGCAGCGCGATGGTGATGATGTCCGGGAACAGCTGCTTCGCGAGATCGGGCTGGGCGAACTGGTTCGCCAGCCGGTCCCAGTCGGCGGTGGCGCCGATGGCGACGATCACCGCCACGAAGATCGCGTACTGGGCGCCGCGCGAGACGGCGCGCCGCTGCCGCCGGGTCAGCCCGGACTTGGTCGGCGTCCCGTCGGGGGCCTGGTCACGGGTGGAGCTGCCGGCAGCGCTCATGAGGCGGAGGCGGAAGCGGCCGGGGATGCGGCGGCCTCGTCGTACGGCCCGATCCACTGCTCGTAGAGCTTCTTGTACGTGCCGTCGGCCTTGGCTTCCTTCAGGGCCTTGTTGATCGCGTCGACGAGCGCGGTGTTGCCCTTCTTGACCGTGAAGCCGTACTGCTCACCGGTGTTGAGGTTGTCCACGACCTTGAAGGCGTCGGCGTTGGCCTTGTCCTTCAGCCAGCCCTGCACGACCGGGTAGTCGATGATGACGGCGTCGACCTGGCCGGTGCGCAGGCCGTTGAGCACGGCGTCGGAGCTCTCGAAGGAGACGGAGTCGAAGCCCTTGCTCTGCGCGTACTCCTCGCCGGTGGTCTGGGCCTGGGAGCCGAGCTTCTTGCCCTTGGACTTGATGTCGTCCAGTGAGGTGATGCCGCTCTTCTTGTCGACGAGGACGGCCTGGGTGGCGTTGAAGTAGGGGTCGGAGAAGTCGACGTTCTTCTTGCGCTCCTCGGTGATGGTCATGCCGGCCGCGGCGAGGTCGCACTGGCCGGAGTTGAGGAACGCGCCCGTTTTGAAGTTCTCGAAGGGCGTGTCGACGATGTCCTGCTTGACGCCGAGGTCCTTGGCGACCAGGTCGATCAGCGATACGTCGAAGCCCTGCACCTTGCCGTCGATCTCCGACTGGAACGGCGGGTACGGCAGGTGGGTGCAGGTGGTGAGCTTGCCGGCCTGGACGAGCTGGACGCCGCCCGCGGTGGTCTTCCCGCCCCCGTCGTCGTTCGACGAGCAGCCGGCTGCCAGCAGCAGTCCGGCGGCCGCCGCGGCGGCGGCCAGGGTTCGGGTCCTGCGGCCGTGGACCGTGTTCACGGGATACCTCCTGAGGGATGTCGGGTGATGCGAATCCGCACGTGGGGGGGCAGAGTCCCGAGCCCTCGGGTCGCGGGCAGCACGGAGCGCGCGCTTCCGATTATAAGGAGAGGTTTGGGTTCCTCAAATCAAAGCGATGGTCGAGGGGTCCTGACGCCTGTGATCCACCGGCTGACGGGCCCATCGGGGCGGCCGGTTACGCTCGGACAGCCCGAAAAGACCCCGGAAGAGAGCACCGCCGTGACCCACCCCTTCCTCGACCTGGCCCCGCTGAGCGCCGCGCACTTCGCCGCGATCGAGCAGCGCGTGGCGCGGCTGCTGTCCACCGAGCAGGATGTGGTGATCACGCAGGGCGAAGCCCTGCTGCCGCTGGAGGGCTGCATCCGCGGAGCCGCCCGGCCCGGCACCACGGCACTCAACGTGATCACCGGTCCGTACGGGCAGACGTTCGGGAACTGGCTGCGGGACTGCGGCGCCACCGTGATCGATCTCGCCGTGCCCTTCCACACGGCGGTGACGGCGGACCGGATCGACGAGGCGCTGACCGAGCACCCCGAGATCGACTTCGTCTCGCTGGTGCACGCGGAGGCGGCCACCGGCAACACCAACCCGGTCGCGGAGATCGGCGAGGTCGTACGGGCGCACGGCGCGCTGTTCATGCTGGACGCGGTCGCGTCGGTGGGCGCCGAGCCGCTGCTACCGGACGCGTGGGGCGTGGATCTGTGCGTGATCGGCGCACAGAAGGCGATGGGCGGTCCCGCGGGTGTGTCGGCGGTGTCGGTGAGCGAGCGGGCCTGGCAGCGCATGGCCGGCAACCCGCAGGCGCCGCGCCGCTCGTACCTGTCGCTCCTCGACTGGAAGGAGCGCTGGATCGACGGCGGCCGCAAGGCACTGCTGCACGCCCCGGCGCAGCTGGAGATGCTGGCGCTCGAGGCGTGCCTGGAGCGCATCGAGGCGGAGGGCCTGAGCTCGCTGATGACCCGCCATGCGACGGCCGCGGCGGCCACGCGCGCAGGCGCGCTCGCGCTCGGCGGGGGCCTGGAGCCGTACGTGTACGAGGCCCGGGACGCGGCTCCCGTGGCGACGACGCTGCGCACGCCGGCCGGTGTCGACGCCTCGGAGGTGGTGGCGCGGGCCCTGGCCGCGGACCCGGTGCTGCCGCTGGTCGCGGGCGGTGGCGCGCTGTCCAAGGAGATGATCCGCGTCAACCACTACGGCCCGGACGCGACGCGCGGCGTGGTCCACTCCGCGCTGGCCGCGCTCGGCGGGGCACTGGCCGAGTCCGGCCTGACGGTGAACCTGGAGGCGGCGCGGCGAGCGGTGACGGAGGCCTGGCGCTAGGCCGCGGCCGCCGCGCGCGAAGCGCGACCGTGCGCGTTCCGTAAAGGGAACTCTGGTGCGAGCCTGGCGTGCCAGGCTGCCGTGCATGACGACGACATCCGGCAGCCCGGCACCAGCCTCACCCGACGGCACCGACACGACGTACGAGGAGTACGCGACCCTCCCCGACGGCCGCCCCCTCCCGCTCCTGAGCGGCCCCGAGCGGCCCATGCTGGAGAGCTGGCTCGCGTTCCACCGCGCCACACTGGAGCTGAAGTGCAAGGGGCTCGACGACGCGCAGCTGCGGCAGGCGTCCGCCGAGCCCTCGTCGCTGACGCTGCTCGGCCTGGTGCAGCACCTGGCCGAGGTCGAACGCAACTGGTTCCAGCGGACGTTCGCCGGGCTCGACGTACCGCCCGTGTGCGCGGATGACTCGAGCGGGTACGCCCTCGACCCAGACCGCGGGCTCGCCGAGGCGCTGGCGGTCTGGCACCGGGAGATCGCCCGGGGCCGCGAGCTGTGCGCCGGCCGCTCGCTCGACGAGACCGCCCCGATTCCCGGTGACGGTCCGATGGCGGGCCTGGAGGTCAGCCTCCGCTGGATCCTCGTGCACATGATCGAGGAGTACGCGCGCCACAACGGCCACGCGGACATCGTCAGGGAGCGCATCGACGGGGTGACCGGCGCCTGAAGAGTGACCGGCACCTGAAGGGCCGCTCGGCAGCCGCCGTTCCTTCCCCGATTGTCGCGGAGCTCATTTCAGGGCGCGTTCGCCGAAATTGAGTACGAGAAGCCGAAACACTCCCGCCACAATTCCTGAATTAATTCGGTACAGCTGCCGTTACCTCTTCTGCCCGCTCTCCCGGATCCTAAACGCAAAGATTCTGCGAACACCAACCGACGTAATTCGGTCGCATCTCGCGAGAGTTACACCCATGTGACGCACTCCACATCGCGTCCGCTTCCTCCCCTATTTCCCGGGCAAAACGGTACTTCTCGCAGCCGTTTCGCGCGGCCACTCGCGCCCGCGCGATAACACAGAAACACTTCCGACGTAACCCCGCCCGGCGATGCAATTTACAGAATTGCTCGGTAAATTCACTCCGCATGACCGCTGCACAAGCAGACCTTGCACGTGCCCGACAGGACTTTGCGGAATTGCCCGCCGCGAACCGGCTCGACCGTCCGGAGGTGGCGGACGGATCCGCGATCTGGCGAATCGCCAGAGACTCGAAGACCCTCGATCTCAACTCGTCGTACAGCTATCTGCTGTGGTGCCGTGACTTCGCCGGCACCTCGCTCGTGGCGCGCGGCGCCGACGGCGAGCCGGTCGGCTTCATCACCGGCTACGTCCGGCCCGAACGCCCGGGGACCCTGGTGGTCTGGCAGGTGGCGGTGGACGAGGCGCACCGGGGCCGGGGCCTCGCCGCCGCGCTCCTGGAGGGGCTCACCTCCCGGGTGGGCGCCGAGCACGGGATCAGCTCTCTCGAGACGACGATCACGCCCGGCAACACCGCCTCGGAGCGGCTGTTCACGTCGTACGCCGAGCGGCACGGCGCCCAGGTCGTACGGGAGGTGCTGTTCGACGCGGCGCTGTTCCCCGACGGCGGGCACGACCCCGAGGTGCTCTACCGGATAGGCCCCCTCGGCCCGCTCGACTCGCTCGATCCGCTCGGCGACTGAACGCACGCACTCCCGCACCGTTCAGTCCCTCCACCGATCACTCCCCCCACCCCATCTCCCAGGAGATTCGCTGTGACCATCACCCAGCCCGACCTGAGCGTCTTCGAGACCCTGGAGTCGGA
The DNA here is from genome assembly GCF_040295225.1 of Streptomyces sp. NPDC002896. NCBI lineage: Bacteria > Bacillati > Actinomycetota > Actinomycetes > Kitasatosporales > Streptomycetaceae > Streptomyces > Streptomyces sp. NPDC002896. The sequence continues at coordinate 26,771 of NZ_JBEOVA010000010.1, forward strand.
GGTGCGCAGCTACTGCCGCGGCTGGCCCACCGTCTTCGACCGTGCGCAGGGCAGCCGTATGTACGACGAGGACGGCCACGAGTACCTCGACTTCTTCGCCGGCGCCGGCTCCCTCAACTACGGCCACAACAACCCGGTGCTGAAACGCGCGCTGATCGACTACCTGGAGCGCGACGGCGTCACGCACGGTCTGGACATGTCGACGACGGCCAAGCGTGCCTTCCTCGAGTCGTTCCAGAACCTCGTCCTGCGCCCGCGCGACCTGCCGTACAAGGTCATGTTCCCGGGCCCGACGGGCACCAACGCCGTCGAGTCCGCGCTGAAGCTGGCCCGGAAGGTCAAGGGCCGCGAGGCGATCGTGTCGTTCACGAACGCCTTCCACGGCATGTCGCTCGGCTCGCTCGCCGTCACCGGCAACGCCTTCAAGCGGGCCGGCGCGGGCATCCCGCTCGTCCACGGCACGCCGATGCCCTTCGACAACTACTTCGATGGCACGGTCCCGGACTTCCTGTGGTTCGAGCGGCTTCTGGAGGACCAGGGCTCGGGCCTCAACCAGCCCGCCGCCGTGATCGTCGAGACGGTGCAGGGCGAGGGCGGCATCAACGTCGCCCGCCCCGAGTGGCTGCGCGCCCTCGCGGACCTGTGCAAGCGCCAGGACATGCTGCTGATCGTCGATGACATCCAGATGGGCTGCGGCCGCACCGGCGCGTTCTTCTCCTTCGAGGAGGCGGGCATCACGCCGGACATCGTGACCGTGTCCAAGTCCATCAGCGGCTACGGACTGCCCATGTCGCTCTGCCTGTTCAGGCCCGAGCTGGACATCTGGGAGCCGGGCGAGCACAACGGCACGTTCCGCGGCAACAACCCGGCGTTCGTCACGGCCGCCGCGGCCCTGGAGGCGTACTGGTCCGACGGTCCCGCCATGGAGAAGCAGACCCTCGCCCGCGGCCAGCAGATCGAGCAGGCCCTGGTCGCGCTCGCCGACGAACACCGGGACGAGGTCAAGGAGTACCGGGGCCGCGGCCTGGTGTGGGGCGTCGAGTTCCACGACAAGGCGCGCGCGAGCGCCGTTGCGCAGCGGGCCTTCGAACTCGGCCTGCTCATCGAGACGTCGGGCCCGGAGAGCGAGGTCGTCAAGCTTCTTCCGGCCCTCACCATCACGCCCGACGAGCTGGAGGAAGGGCTGCGGACGCTCACCCGAGCGGTGCGCGAAACCGCAGCCTGACCTTACGAACAACGAAGAAAGGCACCAACTCACCGTGATCGTCCGATCGTTCAAGGACATCGAAGGCACCGACCGGCATGTGAAGGCCGAGTCCGGCACATGGGAGAGCAAGCGCATCGTGCTCGCGAAGGAGAGGGTGGGCTTCTCCCTGCACGAGACGACCATGTACGCGGGTACGGAGACGTCGATGTGGTACGCGAACCACATCGAGGCCGTCCTCTGCGTGGAGGGCGAGGCCGAGCTGACCAACGACGAGACCGGCGAGACGCACTGGATCACGCCCGGGACGATGTACCTGCTGGACGGCCATGAGCACCACACGATGCGCCCCAAGACGGACTTCCGGTGCGTCTGCGTCTTCAACCCGCCCGTGACAGGACGGGAGGAGCACGACGAGAACGGCGTCTACCCGCTGCTGACAGAGGAGGCCTGACAGCCCATGACCACCATCACCGACCTGTACCCGACCCGTGGCGCCTCGGAGGTGGCGGTCCCCCGGCAGGACCCGGTCGTCTGGTCGGCGCCGGGCCACCCGGGGCCGATCGCCGCGGCCGACCTCGAGTCGTACGAGCGCGACGGCTTCCTGCCCGTGGAGCAGCTGATCACGCCCGACGAGGTCGCGGTCTACCGCGCCGAGCTGGAACGGCTGATCACCGACCCGGCGGTCCGCGCCGACGAGCGGTCGATCGTGGAGCCGAAGTCGCAGGAGATCCGTTCCGTCTTCGAGGTGCACCGGATCAGCGAGGTCTTCGCAGGCCTGGTGCGCGACGAGCGGGTGGTGGGCCGCGCCCGGCAGATCCTGGGCTCGGACGTGTACGTCCACCAGTCGCGGATCAACGTCAAGCCCGGCTTCGGCGCGTCCGGCTTCTACTGGCACTCGGACTTCGAGACCTGGCACGCCGAGGACGGTCTGCCGAACATGCGGACCGTGTCCGTCTCGATCGCCCTGACCGAGAACTTCGCCACCAACGGCGGCCTGATGATCATGCCCGGCTCGCACCGGACGTTCCTGGGCTGCGCGGGCGCGACGCCGACGGACAACTACAAGAAGTCGCTGCAGATGCAGGACGCGGGCACCCCGTCGGACGAGGCGCTGACGAAGTTCGCGGACCGGCACGGCATCCGGCTGTTCACCGGCCCGGCGGGCTCGGCGACCTGGTTCGACTGCAACTGCATGCACGGCTCGGGCGACAACATCACCCCGTATCCGCGCAGCAACGTCTTCATCGTGTTCAACAGCGTGGAGAACGCGGCGGTGGAGCCGTTCGCGGCGCCCGTACCGCGGCCGACGTTCATCGGCGCGCGGGACTTCACTCCGGTGAAGTGACCGCGTAGGGCTGGGGCGGGCTCGGCATCCCTTCGGGTGCCGGGCCCGTCGTGCTTTGCACCCGCGAGTGGGTCAGCCGGACAGGGCGTCCAGCAACCGGTCGACGTCCGCGGCCGAGTTGTAGAGGTGGAAGGCGGCCCGCAGATTGCCGGCCCGGTCGGAGACCTCGATGCCCGCGCGGCTCAGCTCCGGCTGCAGCCGGCCGAGCCCGGGGACGGAGACGATGGGCGACCCGGGCGCGGGCAGCGGCTCGTGGCCCAGCGAGGCGAGACCGGCGCGGAACCGGTCGGCGAGCGCCAGGTCGTGGGCGCGCACCGCCTCGACGCCGATCTCCTCGACCAGCGCGAGCGAGTGCCGCGCACCGGCGTACGAGTAGAGGCTGGGGCTCTCGTCGAACCGCCGTGCCGAGTGGGCGAGTTCCTCGACGGGTCCGTAGCAGCTGTCCCAGGGGTACTCGCCCGCGACCCAGGACGCGAAGACCGGGCTCAGGCCGCCGAAGTCCTCCGGAACGACGAGGAAGCCGACGCCGCGCGGGCAGACCAGCCACTTGTAGGTGACGGCGGCGGTGAAGTCGTCGGCGTCCGCGTCGAGGGGCAGCCAGCCGGCGGCCTGGGACACATCGACGTACGTCCGCACGCCGTGCGCCCGCGCGGCCGCGCGGATCGCGGGCAGGTCGGCGATCCGGCCGTCGGCGGACTGCGCGGCGCTCACGGCGACGAGCGCCGTGCCCGGGCGCACCGCCTCGGCGAGGCCGTCCAGCGGCACGGCGCGCACCTTCAGGTCCCGGCGGATGTGGAACGGATTGACGACGGAGCTGAAGTCGGCTTCGGCGGTGAGGACTTCGGCGCCCTCCGGCAGCGAGGCGGCGATGAGCCCGCTGTAGACGGCGACGGACGCCCCGGCCGCGACGCGGCTCACCGGGACCCCGGCGAGCCGGGCGAAGGAGGCGCGCGCGGCCTCCACGTCCGCGAACATGTCCGACGGCTTGCCCGCCGCCACGGACTCCACGGCCTGCTGCATGGCGGCGACGGTACGGGCGGGGAGAAGCCCTGTGCTCGCGGTGTTCAGATAGATCGTACGGGGCGCGAACTCGGTGGCGGCAAGGCTGCCTGCGAGAGTCTCCATGGGGCCACTGTGCCGCCCCTCCAACCCGTGGTCCATCGGGTTTCTCTTAGGGGAACCACTAAGGATTCCTTATGTTTGCCCGCTGATCTGCGCTGGACCGGCCTGGCTGAACGGCCCGCATGGCCGCCCCGGACGACCGGCCCGGACGACCGGCCTAGATCACCGGCGGGCGCCCCAGGCGGGTCATCCGCCACACCGTGGTCCATCGCATGGGCCGCCGCCCGCCGCACGGAGTGCGTACGCCCTCGATGAAGCCGCCCGCCCAGGCCCGCAGACCGCCCAGCGACCGGGTGCGGGCCAGGGTGAGAAGGGTCCAGGTGCCGAGGTAGAGAGGGATGAGCGGGTAGGGGAGGCGGCGTCGCGCCAGCCAGACGCGGTTGCGGGCGGTCATCCGGTGGTAGACGGCGTGCCGGGCCGGCGAGGTCTTGGGGTGCCGAAGGAGCAGTTCCGGCTCGTAGAGGATCTTCCAGCCGGCGTCGAGGGCCCGCCAGGCGAGATCCGTCTCCTCGTGGCAGAAGAAGAAGTCCGCCGGCCAGTTGCCGATCTCGTCGAGCATCGGCATCGAGAAGGCGTGCCCGCCGCCCAGGAACGCGGTCACTGGGCCGCGGCGCATCGGGTCCTTGGCCCGCAGGCGCGGCACGTGGCGACGCTGGGTCTCGCCATGCTCGTCGGCGATGCGGAATCCGACGATCCCCAGGCGCGGGTCGCTCGCGAACAGCTGCTGGACGGTGCGGAAGACGTCGGCGTCGACCAGCAGCCCGTCGTCGTCGAGTTCGATGACGACGTCGACGTCCCCGAACTCGCGCAGCCTGGAGATGGCGACGTTCCGTCCGCCGGGGCAGCCGAGGTTGTCGTCCAGCTCGATCACGGTCACGTCGCCGGGGAAGTCGGGGAGCGGGGAGCCGTTGCCCACCACCACGATCCGGGACGGCTGCACGTCCTGCTTGGCCACCGCCTCAAGCAGCGCGTCGACCTCCTTGGGCCGGTTGCCCATGGTCACGATGGCCACACCCAGGCGCGGTTCGGACACGGGAGGTCTCCTCATCTCGGCGACGGTGCCGGTGATCGTAGCCGTTCACCGCGCCGCCCACCCGCAGACGGGCCCTGTTCAACTCGCCCTCGAACGCCGGCACGGCGTGACGACGCCGTGCCGGCAGGCGATCGCAGTGGTGCCGTTACCGCTGGGGCACGGCGCAGCCGTCAGGCCCGCACGCCTCGCCGTCCCCGTCCGTGGCGGTGGCGATCGTGGTCAGCGGCGCGCGGCTGCTCCAGGCCTGCTCAAGGGCCTGGGCGAAGACATCGGCGGGCTGGGCGCCGGAGACGCCGTACCTGCGGTCGAGGACGAAGAACGGCACGCCGTTGGCGCCCAGTTCGGCGGCCTCGCGCTCGTCCGCGCGCACCTCTTCGGCGTACCGGGCCGGATCGGCGAGCACGGCGCGCGCCTCTTCCGCGTCCAGGCCGGCGGTGGCCGCGAGCTCCACGAGACGCTCGTCGTCGCCGAAGACGGACCGCTCCTCGGCGAAGTTCGCCTGGTACAGCACGTTGATCAGATCGTCCTGCCGGCCCTGCTCCTTGGCGAGGTGCAGCAGCCGGTGCATGTCGAAGGTGCTGCCGTGGTCGCGGCCCTCGGTGCGGTACGCGAGGCCCTCGGCTGCGGCCTGCGCGCCGAGGTTGTTCTCACCGGCCTGCGCCTGCGCCTCGCTCATCCCGTACTTCTTGGTCAGCATCCCGAGGACGGGCTCGGTGTCGCCCTTGGCGCGGTGCGGGTCGAGCTCGAACGAGCGGTGCACCACCTCGACGTCGTCACGGTGCGCGAAGGCTCCGAGCGCCTTCTCGAAGCGGGCCTTGCCCACGTAGCACCAGGGGCAGGCGATGTCGCTCCAGATCTCGACGCGCATGTCTACGGCTTCTCTCCACTCGTACGGCCGCGGAGACGCCCTCCGCAACCGTAGGTGAACGTTCAAGCAGCCCCGCTCATTCCCCCGCCACCGAAAACCGCAGGTACAGGTGGTGGTCGCCTTCGGCAGGCGGGTTCTCCGGATCGGGGATCCAGCCCTGACGGGCGTAGAAGGCCTGGGCGCGCTGGTTGTCGACGTGCACATCGAGGACGGCTGTCCGCTTGCCGTCGGCACGCCACTGCTCGACGCAGGCGGCGTGCAGCTCGGTGCCGATGCCGGTGCGCCAGTGATCGGGATCGACGTGGAACTGGAAGAGCTTGACCATGTCGGCGGGGGCGCCTTCGGGGGTGCGGAAGGAGGCGATGGCCGCCAGCCGGCTGTCGCGCACCGCGCACAGCACATGACCGTCGGGGCGGTCGACGGCCCCGCGCCAGACGGCGTGCCAGTCGACGCCGTCGTCCGGGAGCCCGTCCGGGTAGTACGTGGCGCGGGCGCGCACGTGCAGTTCGGCGACGGCCGCCGCCTCGGCGGGCAGGGCGGCCCGGATCTCCAGGGACCCGGTGGTTCGGTGCGCTCTGATCATGCGGCGGAGGACGTGCCGCGGGCCTCGGCGGTTCCGATGCGGCTGAACTGCGCCCGGTACGCACTCGGCGTGAGCCCCGTCCGTCGGACGAGGTGGCCGCGGAGGGAGTCCGCAGTGCCGAGGCCGCAGGCCCGGGCCACCTGGTCCAGAGGCAGGGCCGTCGTCTCGAGGAGTTCCTTCGCGCGCTCGATGCGCTGGTGCAGCAGCCACTGCAGGGGGCTCACGCCGCTCTCGGCGTGGAAGCGGCGGGTGAGGGTCCGCACGGAGACGCCCGCGTGCCGGGCCAGATCCGTGAGGGTGAGCGGCTTGTCGAGGTTGCGCATCGCCCACCCCCGGGTGTCGGCGCACGCGTTCCCGCGCTCCGGCGGCAGCGGCGTCTGAGTGAACTGGGTCTGCCCGCCGGGCCGTACGGGCGCGACGAGGGCGCGCCGGGCCACCTCGTTGGCGACCGCGGCACCGTAGTCGGTCCGGATGATGTGCAGGCAGAGGTCGATCCCGGCGGCGTATCCCGACGCGGTCATCATCTGCCCGTCCTGGACGTAGAGGACGTCGCCCTTGAGGTCGAGCGCCGGATAGCGCTGGCGCAGCTCCTCGGCGAGCTCCCAGTAGGTGGTGGCGCTGCGCCCGTCGAGCAGCCCGGCCTCGGCGAGCACGAACGCGCCGCTGCAGATGGAGGCGATCCGGCGGCCGTCCGCCGCGGCCTCGCGCACGGCTTCCACGGTGCGCGGGTCGGGCTCGTAGCGGTGTCCGGTGCCCGCGACGAGCACGGTGTCCGCCTCCCTCAGCGCATCGAGACCGCGGTCCACGTGCAGGCCGAGCCCTCCCGTGGTGGTGATCGGGCCGGGCTCCGGGGTGCACACCGTCACCTCGTATCCCGGACGGCCGTCCACCTCGACCTTCTCGAAGATCATCTCGGGGATCGCGAGGTTGAACATCGACACGGGGGACGGGGCGATCACGGCGATACGGTGCGCCCGGCCCGGCAGGGGCTGCGGCGAACCCGCACGGGACTGCGGCGCCCGCGACCGGCTCGGCGACGAGGAGGGCATGGCCAGAACCTCCGGATGTATGGCATTCAGGCCACTACTGTACGCGCCGGCGGATCGAGACGCTGGGGGGCATGTCAACGAACTCCGTTACGCACACCTCTGGTTCGACCGCATCAGGTGCGCCCGGCGGCTCCGGCGATCCCGGGGGCCCCGGTGCCTCTCACCGCCCCTCGCCCACTCTCACCCTCACCGCCGCCCTCCTCGGCTTTGCGTTGATCACGCTGGACGCCTCGGTGGTGAACGTGGCGCTCCCGGCGATCGGCGACGCCCTGGGCGGCGGGATGTCCGGGCTGCAGTGGGTCGTGGACGCGTACACGCTGGCGTTCGCGGCGCTGATGCTGTCCACCGGCGCGTTCTCCGACCGGGTCGGCGCCACCCACGCGTACGCGATCGGCGTCGCGGTGTTCACGCTGGCGTCGGCGGCCTGCGGCCTGGCCCCCTCGCTGCCCGTACTGATCGCCTCCCGCGTGGTGCAGGGCGTGGCGGCGGCGGTGATGCTGCCCGCCTCGCTCGCACTGGTGCGCCAGGCATACGCGGACCCGGCGAAGCGAGCGCGCGCCGTGGCGGCGTGGGCGGCGGGCGGCTCGGCGGCCGTGGCGCTGGGCCCTGTCGCGGGCGGCGCGCTCACCACCGCATGGGACTGGCGCGGCATCTTCTTCGTCAACCTGCCGCTGGGCGCCGTGGCGCTCGCGCTGCTCGTCCGCGCCCCGCGCTCGGGGCGCCGCCCGGCCCCGCTCGACCTGCCGGGTCAGCTGGCTGCGGTGGTCGCGCTCACGGCGCTGACGTTCGCGGTCATCGAGGGGGGTACGACGGGTCTGGTCGCGCTCATCGTCGCGGTGGCGGCCACCGTGGCGTTCCTGAGGATCGAGGCGCGGCAGCCGCACCCCGTCGTACCGCTCGGCCTGTTCCGCGACCGCACGGTGGCCGTCACGGTCGCCGCGGGCGCGGCGTGCAGCGTGGCCTTCTTCGGCATGGTCTTCGTCTTCTCGCTCTTCTTCCAGCAGGTGCAGGGGCGTTCGGCGCTGAACGCCGGGCTGATGTTCCTGCCGATGACCGGGCTGATCGCGGTGACGAACATCGTCGCGGGCAGGCTGGCGGGCCGTTTCGGTCCGCGGGTGCCGATGCTCGTCGGCCAGGTGCTGGCCGTGGCCGGGCTGCTGCTGGTATTGGGCGTCGATGCGCACACGCCCGGTCCGGTGCTGGCGTTCATGCTGGTGCCGCTCGCGCTGGGCTGCGCGCTGACCGTCCCGCCGCTGACCGCCGCGATGATGGACGCGGTGCCGGCGGAACGCGCGGGGCTTGCCGCGGGTGTCCTCAACGCGGCCCGGCAGGTGGCGGGTGGCCTGGGCATCGCGGCCTTCGGAACGCTCGTCTCGGACGGGTTCCTCGCCGGGATGAGGATCAGCCTCCTGATCAGCGCGGGGTTGCTGGTCGCGACAGCCGTCGCGACGCTGCGTCTCCGCCGGGGGACGGCGTCATAACCCGGCGATGGGGCACTGCGACGCCGGTCCCGGCGGCAGTGCCCCGCGCGTGTCAGGTGCCGTCCCGTCCCGCGAGTGTCAGGTGCCGTCCCGCAACCCCTGCGGCCAGTTGGGCCGGAACTCGATGCTGTCGAAGACGGCCACGCACCCCTCCCCCACCGGCGACTGCGCCATGAAGCCGACGAGGGCGGCGGCCGACTCCTCGGTGTCGCCGAGTGTGAAGAGGCGGATGAAGGTCCACTCCTTGCCGTCTCTCGACGCGTGGAAGGCGAACGCCCTGTCGGTGCGGCTGACGCGGAGCCAGACGCTGCTGCCGTCCACGACGAAGGAGTTGGCGTCGTCGGAGTGGCCCCGGGTCACCACCGTGCACACGGTGGGCAGGTCGGGCGAACGCTCCAGGCAGAGCTTGGCCCACGCCCGCTCGCCGACGTGCACGTACAGCACGCCCGCGTCGAAGGCCGCCGCGAAACCGACCGTGACCTGGGCGATCAGCTGGAAGTCCCCTTCCGGCGCACCCAGCAGCCGGGGCGCGTCGGATGCGGGGTCCATGGCCTCGCCCGTGGGAGGGACGAACCGGTCCTGGCGGGCGCCCGCCCAGCCCGTGAGTGTGCCGTCCTCGTACGACCAGTGGCCGTCGGGGCCGTAGGTGCGCAGCGGGAACGGGAGTTCGGGGAGTTCGAAATCCATCGCCACAGTGTTCCAGGTGGGCGGGGTGTTCCGCCCACGGATCGGGCATACGTCGGTGCGGGCCGCGGGCGCTCGTCGGCTGTGCCCGCGGCCATGCGTCGGCGTAAGCGGCTCAGATCTCCATGCGCCCGTTGAACCGGCGCGGCAGCCCCAGCGGGTTGTCGTCGCGCAGCTCGGGCGGGAGCAGGGCCTCGGGGGTGGTCTGGTACGTGACCGGGCGCAGCCAGCGCTCGATCGCGGTGCCGCCCACCGAGGTGGAGGTGGACGTGGTCGCCGGGTACGGGCCGCCGTGGTGCTGAGCCGGGGCGACCGCGACACCGGTCGGCCAGCCGTTGACGAGCACGCGCCCGGCGAGCGGGGTGAGTTCGGCGAGGATCTCCGCGCCGTTGCCCTGACCGGCGACCTCATCCGACGAGAGGTGGACGGTGGCCGTCAGGTTGCCGGGCAGGCGGGACAGTACGGCGGTGACCTCCGCCTCGTCCTCGTAGCGGGCGACCACCGTGACCGGGCCGAAGCACTCCTCCAGGAGGACGTCGTGCTCGCCCTCGGCGGCCAGCTTGGCGGCGGGCACGGTGAGGAAGCCGGGTGCGACGGTGTGCTCGCCGCCCGCGCCGGGGGTCACCGGGGCGTCCACGTCGGGCAGTTCGGCGCGCTCGCGGACGCCCGCGACGAAGTTGTCGCGCATGCGGTGGTCGAGCAGGACGCCCGCGTCGGTGTTGCTGACGGCCTCGGTCAGCGACTTCACCAGGCGGTCGCCCTCGGTGCCGGACGGCGCGAGGACGAGACCCGGCTTGACGCAGAACTGGCCGACGCCCAGCGTCATCGATCCGGCGAGGCCGGTGCCGATCTGCTCGGCGCGCTCGGCGGCCGCGGCCTCGGTGATCACGACCGGGTTGAGCGAGCCCAGCTCGCCGTGGAACGGGATCGGCACGGGACGGGCCGCTGCCGCGTCGAACAGCGCGCGGCCGCCGCGTACCGAACCGGTGAAGCCCGCGGCCGCGACGAGCGGGTGCTTGACGAGCTCGACGCCTGCCTCGAAGCCGTGGACCAGACCGACGACGCCCTCGGGGATGCCGTGCTGGGCGGCGGCCCGGCGCAGTACCGCGGCGACCAGCTCGGACAGCGCCGGGTGGTCGGGGTGGGCCTTGACGACGACCGGGCAGCCCGCGGCGAGCGCGCTCGCGGTGTCGCCGCCGGGCACGGAGAAGGCGAAGGGGAAGTTCGAAGCCGAGTAGACGGCGACGACGCCCAGCGGCACCTTGTAGCGGCGCAGGTCCGGGACCGGCGGGGTCGCGGTGTCGTCGGGGTGGTCGATGACGATGCCCAGGTAGGCGCCCTCGTCGACGATGCCGGCGAAGGCCCGCAGCTGGTAGCAGGTGCGGGCGAGCTCGCCGGTCAGCCGGACCGGACCGAGCGCGGTCTCGGCGTCCGCGGCCTCGACGAGCTGGTCCTTGGCGCCCTCGAGGAGATCCGCCGCGGTCCGCAGGAAAGCGGCCCGCACGGTGCGGTCGGCCAGGGCTCCCCGGGCGGCGTACGCGGCGCGGACTGCCTGGTCCACCTCCTCGGCTGTGGCCTCCACCGCAACCTGCTCGCGCTGCTTCCCGGTTCGGGGGTCGACACTCCAGACTGGTGCTGCTGCCACCGCGGGTCCCTCCTGATGTAATGCCGCAATTCTTGTGCCACTCACCAGGGCTGTTCGATATGCTGAACGCTGTCTCTGATGATGAACTCATCTCGGAGACTATTTCCCGGCGAACGAAGGGGTCAAGGGCGATGTCGGCTGGCGAGACGGGCGGCGGGGCGCAGGTCAAGTCCGCGGTACGGACCGTGGAACTGCTCGAGTACTTCGCCGGCAGGCCCGGAATGCACTCGCTGGCCTCCGTCCAGGAAGCCGTCGGCTACCCCAAGTCCAGCCTCTACATGCTGCTGCGCACGCTGGTCGACCTGGGCTGGGTCGAGACGGACGCGACGGGCACGCGGTACGGCATCGGCGTACGCGCCCTCCTCGTCGGCACGTCGTACATCGACGGCGACGAGGTCGTGACGGCCGCCCGCCCGACGCTGGACCGGCTCTCCGACGACACGACGGAGACGATCCACCTGGCGCGCCTCGACGGTACGAACGTCGTCTACCTCGCCACGCGCCAGTCGCAGCACTATCTGCGCCCCTTCACACGCGTCGGCCGCCGGCTGCCCGCCCACTCGACGTCCCTGGGCAAGGCGCTGCTGGCCACGCACACCGACGAGCAGGTGCGCAAACTGCTGCCGGAGACGCTGCCCGCGCTCACCGAGCACACGATCACCGACCGCGAGAAGCTCATAGAGGAGCTGCACCAGGTCCGCGAGCAGGGCTTCGCGGTGGACCGCGAGGAGAACACGCTCGGCCTGCGCTGCTTCGGCGTCGCGATCCCCTACCGCACCCCGGCGCGCGACGCGATCAGCTGCTCGGTGCCGGTGGCCCGCCTGACCGCGGCCCACGAGCAGATGGTCAAGGACGCCCTGTTCGACGCCCGCGACCGCCTGACACTCGCCACGCGCCGGCTCTGACCCTCGCCGCCCGCAGCCCGCCGGGCCTCGCCGCCCATCTACGCCCACGTACGCCCGCGGACGCCCGCCACCCGCAGACTCTGACGCCCGCCCCCGGAGGCTCTGATGCATGTACTGCTGCGCGAGGTCCACGACAGCGATCTGCCGGTCTTCTTCCGGCAGATGAACGACCCCGAGGCGCTGCTGATGGCCGCCTTCACCGCCCAGGACCCGTCGGACCGGGCCCGCTTCGACGCCCACTGGGCGCGCATCCGCAACTCGTCGGACGTCGTGCGGACGGTCCTCGCGGATGGCGACGTCGTGGGGAGCGCGGCGGTGTACGGAGAGCCGGGCGAGCGCGAGGTGACGTACTGGATCGACCGAGCGTACTGGGGCCGCGGGATCGCGACGGCCGCTCTTCGGGAGCTGCTGGCACTGGTCCCTGAGCGCCCGCTCTACGCCCGCGCCGCTGCCGACAACGCAGGGTCTCGCCGGGTCCTGGAGAAGTGCGGCTTCGGGGTGACGGCGCACGCCAGGGGTTACGCGAATGCCCGGGGCGAGGAGATCGACGAGGTGGTGCTGATCCTGAAAGGCTGAGCGGTCGTCACCGACTGTGAACGGCGCATACCGGCCGTGAACCGCGTATGAAGAATTCCTGAGAAACCGGGCCGAACGGCACGAGACGGGAACGATCCGCTCCGCCCCGCTCGTCCTTCTGGGCGGCATGAACAAAACGATCAGGCGCGCTTCGGTCTTCAGCCTGCTGCTCGTGCTCGCCCTGCTGGTCAGGGCGACGTGGGTGCAGTTCTACGAAGGCCAGGCCCTCGCGGACAACAAGAACAACCGGCGGATCGCGATCGAGAAGTACGCGTATCCGCTGGGCGACATCATCGTCGGCGGAGAGGCGATCACCGGCTCCGAGCGGACGACGGGCAGCGACCTCGCGTACAAGCGCACGTACAAGAACGGCAAGCTGTACGCGGCGGTGACGGGCTACAGCTCGCAGGTGTACGGGGCGACCCAGCTCGAGGGGATCTACCAGGACCTGCTCGACGGCAAGGACACCCGGCTGAAGAACCCCGTCGACACGGTCACGGGCAAGCGCGCCGATCCCGGCGATGTCGTCACCACCATCGACCCGGACGTGCAGAAGGCGGCGTACGACGCGCTCGGCGGCAAGAAGGGCGCGGCCGTCGCCATCGATCCGTCCACGGGCAAGATCCTCGGCCTGGTCTCGACGCCGTCGTACGACCCGTCGGAGATCAGCGGCACCACGGACTCCGCGGCGTGGAGCGCGCTGACCAAGGACAGCGACAAGCCGATGACGAACCGTGCGCTGCGCCAGCCGCTGCCGCCGGGCTCGACGTTCAAGCTGGTCGTCGCGGCGGCGGCGCTCGAGGATGGCCTGTACTCCTCCGTGGACACCAGGACGGACAGCCCGAACCCGTACACGCTGCCCGGCACGACCACGGTGCTGAGGAACGAGAGCTCGTCGGCGCCCTGCGAGAACGCCACGATCCGCACCGCCCTGCAGTACTCGTGCAACAACGTCTTCGCGAAGATGGCCGTCGACCTGGGCCAGGACAAGGTGAAGGCGACGGCGGAGAAGTTCGGCTTCAACGACGCCGAGCTGGATGTGCCGGTGCGGGCGTACGAGAGCGTGTATCCGTCGGACATGGACAAGGCGCAGACGGGCCTGTCCGGTATCGGGCAGTTCGACGTCACCGCGACTCCGCTGCAGATGGCGATGGTGTCGGCGGCGATAGCCAACGGCGGCGAAATGGTGTCGCCGCACATGGTGTCGCAGATCAGCGACGCGGACGGCAATGTGCTGAGGGACTACGACGACAGCACGGACACGAAGCGGATCGTCAGCTCCTCTACGGCCGAGCAGCTGCAGTCCGCGATGGTCACGGTCGTCGAGGAGGGCACGGGCACGAACGCTCAGATAGCCGGCGCGACGGTGGGTGGCAAGACCGGTACGGCACAGCACGGCGAGAACAACAGCAAGACGCCGTACGCCTGGTTCACCTCATATGCGAAGGACGACAGCAGCGGCAAGGAGGTCGCGGTCGCCGTGGTCGTGGAGCAGTCGGACGCGGCCCGCTCGGAGGTCAGCGGCAACGGGCTGGCGGCGCCGATCGCGAAGGCGATGATGCGGGCCGCGCTGCAGCAGAACTGAGCCGCCGCGCTCCCAAAGGGCCGTCCGGCCCCACAGGCGAGGGCCGCCCCCAGTCCCCCGGGGGGCGGCCCTCTTTGTCACTGAGTGGTCACTTCACGCCGAGCAGCTGCTCCAGCGGGTCGATCGCGAAGTAGACGAGGAACAGCGCGGAAGCGGCCCACAGCAGCCAGTGCACCTCGCGGGCCTTGCCCAGGACCGTCTTGATGACGACGTACGCGAGGAAGCCGGCGCCGATGCCGTTGGTGATGGAGTACGTGAACGGCATGACCGCGATGGTCAGGAAGGCGGGGATCGCGATGTCGTAGCGGTCCCAGTCGATGTGCTTGACCTGCGTCATCATCAGGAAGCCGACCGCGACGAGGGCGGGGGCGGCCGCCTGCAGCGGGACGATCGTGAGCACCGGCGTCAGGAACAGCGCCAGCGCGAACAGGCCACCCGTGATCAGGTTGGCGAAGCCGGTGCGCGCACCCTCGCCGACGCCCGCGGCGGACTCGATGTACGAGGTGCTGGAGGACGCGGACGCGGCACCGCCGGCGACCGCCGCGGCGCCGTCGATGAGCAGGACGCGGCCGAGGTTCGGCACCTTGCCGTCCTTGTCGAGCAGCCCGGCCTCGGCGCTGATGCCGACGACCGTGCCCATCGTGTCGAAGAAGTCCGACAGGATGAGCGTGAACAGCAGCAGGACCACGGTGATGACGCTGACCTCGCCGAAGGAACCGAAGAGGCTGAAGTCGCCGAGCAGTCCGAAGTGCGGGGCGGAGACGATGTCGTCCGGGATCTTGGGCGTGGTAAGACCCCAGCTCTTCGCGTCCACGTCCGCGACCGCGTTGATGACGATGGCCAGCGCGGTCATCACGACGATGCTGATGAGGATCGCGCCCTTGACCTTGCGCGCCAGCAGCCCGATGGTCAGCAGCACACCGAGGCAGAAGACGAGGATCGGCCATCCCGCGAGCGTGCCGGTGCCGCCGAGCTGAACCGGCACGGTGGTGCCCGCGACATCCGGGATACGGGTGACGAACCCGGCGTCGACGAAGCCGATGAACGCGATGAACAGGCCGATGCCGACGCTGATCGCCTGCTTCAGCGGCTGCGGAATGGCGTGCATGACGGCTTCACGGAGCCCGGTGACGACCAGGACGCAGATGAGCAGGCCTTCGAGGACCACGAGGCCCATCGCGTCGGGCCAGCTCATCAGCGGGGCTATCTGGAACGCGACGACGGCGTTCAGGCCGAGACCCGCGGCCAGCGCGAGCGGAAGGTTTCCGCCGACGCCCATGATCACGGTCATCACGGCGGCCACCAGCGCGGTGGCGGTGACCAGTTCGGGCCCGTCCAGCTGATGGCCGAACTTGTCCTTCGCGCTGCCCAGGATGATCGGGTTGAGCACGAGGATATAGGCCATGGTGAAGAACGTGGCGAAGCCGCCGCGTATCTCACGGGCGAACGACGAGCCCCGGGCGGTGATGTGGAAGAACCGGTCCACAGGGCTGGCGGCCGTGCCGCCCCCCGGCGGCCGACCGGTCACCTGGCTCGTCTTGCTGGTCTCGGGCATGGGATCGGGCTCCTTGGATCATGCATGCGGATGCTGGCTGGATTGTTCCCGTGGTGAACGCGT
Organism: Streptomyces sp. NPDC002896; assembly: GCF_040295225.1. Lineage (NCBI taxonomy): Bacteria > Bacillati > Actinomycetota > Actinomycetes > Kitasatosporales > Streptomycetaceae > Streptomyces > Streptomyces sp. NPDC002896. The sequence continues at coordinate 42,472 of NZ_JBEOVA010000010.1, forward strand.
TTCAGGTTTTCTCCGTGTTACGGAAAGGGTTCGGCGAATCGTACGAGCCTGTGCACGCCGTTCGAATCCCTGTGTGGTCACTGGTACGCTCTCGCTCCTCGCCTCGGCGAGCACGGGGGCACCACAGACCGCACACATCACGGACACCACCGCACGCGTCTACCCGCATGCATGCGAGCAGCGCAGGGGGAAGGGGAGGAATCCGTGGGCACTGCCGTCGACGACCCGGCCGCGGAGTTCCATGCCTTCTTCGAGAACCACTACGCCGAACTGGCCCGGCTGGCCCATCTGTTGACCGGTGAGTCCGATGCCGCGGACGATCTGGCGGCCGACGCGTTATTGGCGCTGTGGCACCACTGGGACCGGGTGCGCGCGGCAGACCACCCGGTGGCGTATGCGCGGGGCGTCGTGGCGAACCTCGCCCGCACGCGCATACGCAGCGCGGTGCGGGAGCGGCGGCGTATCGCCCTGTTCTGGTCGCACCGCGACGAACGGACCGAGAACCCGGACGTGTCGGCGGTCGTCGACGTCCAAGAGGCGCTGCGGCGGCTGCCGTTCCGCAAGCGGGCCTGCGTCGTGCTGCGACACGCCTTCGACCTGTCGGAGAAGGACACCGCGCTCGCCCTCGGCATCTCGGTGGGTACGGTGAAGAGCCAGACGTCGAAAGCCATGGCGGAACTGGAGCGGTCACTGGGCGCGGTGGACGCGCCCCGGCGGATGCAGAGCGCGGCGACCGCCACGAGACTGACCCGGCCGGCGGAAGGGAGGGACTGATGGACGACGAACTGCGCACCCGGCTGCGCGAGGCCGCCGAGGCCCACCAGCCTGACCGGGCACGGATGCTGGCGCGCATCGAACGCGGCATGGCCGCCCCGGATGTGTCCGGTTCCCACCGTCTTTCCCCGCGTCCGGTGCTGGCGTGGGCGCGGATCGTCGGTGCCACGGCGGCCGTTGCGGGTGTGATGGCCGTGGGCGGCTACGCGGTCGCCTCGGCCGTACGCGACGACACCCCCGAGCAGAGGGTGGCGGTGTCGCCGACCCCGGAGCCGTCGCCGTCGGTGACGACGAGCCGTGGATCGCTGCCGGACGAGACGCCGTCGCCGTCCCCTTCGCGTCGCACCTCGAAGCCGAGCCCGAAGCAGTCGCCCACGCAGGAGCAGCAGGAGCCGTCGCGCGCCCCGCAGACACCGCCCGCGGCGCGCACCGAGGACGGGCCCCTGTGGTCGGACGGGTCGGTCGACCCTGGCAGCGGCGAGTACTGGGGTCAGAGCGATGTCACGTTCAAGACGACCAAAGTACTGACGGCGCTGACCGTCGAGCTGCGCGTCGCCCAGACCGGCGGCGTCACCTCGGCGGGCGGCTGGCGGACCCTGCCCGAGCAGGACTTCACCTTCACGGTCGAGGAGAAGAACGGGTTCCTCGTCTACCGCTGGACGCTCAAGGACGGGCGCACCGTACCGGCGGGCGAGCACCGGTTCGCGGGCCAGTACAACCACGAGCCCGGCCGCCGGGACGCCGGCGACGACTGGTACGCGGTGACGGCCGAGGCGGACGGTGAACCGTTCGCGGTACGGGGAGACTTCGCGCCCGTCTCCGACGACTGACGGCACCGGACACCGGCCCGGTCCACGCTCGACGGACCCGGAAAGACCCGACAGACCCGGAAGGATCCGACGGACCCGGAAAGAACGGACCTCGAAAAAAATCTTCCGGTCCGGGGGCAACCCCTTCCCCCGGCAGCGGCAACCACAAGACGCAGAGCGTCGGTTACCCGCACCCGGAGGAACGGATCATGACCTCAAGACCCGGAAGCCGCGCACGACATCGGCGCCGCGCCAGCCGCAGGCGCGCCGTCATCGCCGGGGCCGGCGCGTTCGCGCTGACCGGTGCCGCCCTAATGACCAGTGCGATGCTCTCCTCGGCCGGCGCGGCCGCCGCGTGGCCGACCGCGAAGGGCACCCAGGCGGTCTCCTCCACCATCGAGGTCTCGGGCACGTTCGACGGCGGCCTCAAGCGGTACTACGGCAGCGGCGACCTCGGCGGCGACGGCCAGGACGAGGGCCAGGACCCGGTCTTCAAGCTCGAGGACGGGGCCGTGCTCAAGAACGTCATCCTGGGCACGCCGGCCGCCGACGGCGTTCACTGCCAGGGCAGTTGCACACTGCAGAACGTCTGGTGGGAGGACGTCGGCGAGGACGCCGCCACCTTCAGGGGCACCGCCTCGTCGGCCGTGTACACGGTGTACGGCGGCGGCGCGAGGAAGGCGTCGGACAAGGTGTTCCAGTTCAACGGCGCCGGAAAGCTCGTCGTCACCAAGTTCCAGGTGGCGGACTTCGGCAAGCTCGTGCGCTCGTGCGGCAACTGCTCGACGCAGTACAAGCGGTCCATCATCGTCAACGACGTGGACGTGACCGCGCCGGGCAGCTCGATCGTCGGCATCAACTCCAACTACGGCGACACGGCTGCCCTGCGCAGCGTCCGGATCCACGGCGACAGCAGCAAGAAGATCAAGCCGTGCGTCCGCTTCCAGGGCAACAACACGGGCGCCGAGCCCGTTCAGATCGGCAGCGGCCCCGACGGCACGTACTGCCGCTACACGGCCTCCGATCTGACCTACGACTGACGGGACCGCGTCGCCCCCCGACGTCTGAGCCCGTCCGAAGGAGCCGCCGCCTCCCTCTTCCCCCCGTGGAGGCGGCGGCTCACCACATACGCGGGTCGGTGCACGGCAGCCGATGCCCGTCCGTGGCCGCTGTCAGTTCATGGTCGATCCGATGGTGGTCGAACCGGTCGTGAGGAACGTGGTGGCGGGCAGCGAGCCGTCCGCCTTCCGGGCGCCGTAGGCGGTCGTCGCGTCGGTGGACTTGAAGGACGGTGTTGCGATGCCGCTGTCCCAGTTGTTGCCCGCGGAGACCGTGGACGAGCCCAGCTTGGACAGGCCGCCCTTGTTGCTGACGGCGAGGTTCTTGCCGAGCCGCGCGGAGCCGGTGGCGAAGTAGAAGCCGGACTCGGTGTTGGCGTAGGCGGTGTTGCGGTTGAGGTTGATCGCGCCGGTGTTGCTGTTCTCGGTGAAGCCGTGGAGCGTGTTGTTCCAGGCCGCGTTGTTGTTGACGACGTGTGCGACCGAGGCGCCCCCGCCGCCCAGCTTGAAGCCGTTGCCGTTGCCCTCGAAGGCGCTGTCGTTCCAGCGGTTCTTGCCGTTGCCGTAGGCCCAGCTGTGCTCGATGGTGACGGGGCTGGAGAACTGCCACAGGTCGAGGCCGTCGTCGGAGTTGTTGTACAGGCGTGCGCCGGTCACCTTGTTACCGGTCCCCGAGCCGAACTTGATGGCGATGCCGTCGGCGTTCTGGCCGTGGTTCGCCGCGTCGTAGTTGCCGTAACTGTCCAGGTTCTGCACGAGGTTGTTCGTCGTGCCGTCGCCGCGCAGCGTGAAGCCGGAGTCGCCGTTGTCCGCGGTGACCAGGTTCTTGAAGGTGCCGCCGACGGAGGAGGTGGCGACGAAGCCCTGGGCGGGCGAGTTCTGGAAGGTGAGGCCGGACACGGTCCAGTAGTCGCCGTAGATCCCGGCGAGCCAGGAGCCGTCGGGGAGCTTCGAGCCGTCGATCTTCACCTTCTCGCTGCCGTACGCGGTGAGGGTGACGCGGGCCTGCGGGGTGCCGTTGGCCGTGGACTTGAGGGTGCTCGTCGGGTAGTACGTGCCCGCGCGGAGCTGAATGGTGGTGCCGGCCTGGGCGTTCGCGACCGCCGACTGCAGCTGGGCGGTGGTGGAGACGACGACGGTCGTCGCGGCGCCGGCGTTGCCGGGAGCGAGGCCGAGGTAGACGCCGCCCGCACCCGCGGCGGCCGCAACCGCGGCGGCGATCGAGAGGGTGCGGGTCCTGCGGTGGCGTCCGGAACGGAAGCTCACTGCGGTTCCTTTCCTTGGGGGGTGGGACGGAGAGGGCCGGAAACCCCCTCCGGAGAGTGCCTCCGGAGGGGTCTCCCTTCCCGCTTCCGCTCCCTGGTCGCCGCCGCGGCCGGAAAGGGTTGCCGCGGGCATACGCCGGATTTTCGGGCTACGCCGCGTAGAGGCCGCCTACTCCACGTAGTAGGTCGGGTTCGGGAACTTGTACGTCTTGTCGGCGTAGCCGCCCTCGAGGTCCGAGTACTGGTCGCCGAAGTTGGCCACGATGTCGTAACCGAGCGACTCGATGTGCTTGCGCGTCCCGGACTTGTACTGCACGGTCGTGCAGGTCCAGGTGCCCGCGTTGGCACAGTCGCTCAGATACGCGGGCGGGTCCGCCTTGTCCTTCAGGAACATGTGATCGGTGTCGAGGTTCACGTCGACGCCGACCTTCTTGAGGTTCTCGACGGCGTACGGGCGCTGCACCTCGCTCAGCCCGGAGTTGTAGAAGACCTCGATGCCCTTCTTCTCCGCGTACGCGATCAGCTCGGGCGTGCCGAAGACGGCCGGGCGGTCGGCCTTGGCCACGTAGTCGGCCCACGTGGTGCCGTTGTAGGTGTAGTTGGTTCTCTTCTCGTAGTCGAGGCTGAGCAGCAGGGTGTCGTCGATGTCGAAGACGACCGCGGGCTTGACGCCCTTGTGCTCGTCTTGGGCCGCGGCCTTGGCGATGTACTTCTTGGCGGCGGCCTCGATGCGCGCCAGGTCCTGGGCGTACGGGCTGTCCTCGGACGCCTGGTAGACGCCGTTGCTGTCGAGCGTGGTGCCGTAGTAGGAGTCGATCTCCTTGACGAGGAGCCCGATGTTGTGGGGCTCGGCCGTGGTGTTCTCCGTCGGGCGGTCGGCGGAGGCGACGCCGGTGCCGTAGAGGGCGGCGCCGGCGAGGGCACAGGAGGCAGCCGCCACGGCGGCGATGCGTATGGGCTTATGCATGACAGGTGTCTACGCGCATCACATGGCGCGGCGCGACGCCCGTTGCCCGATCGATACCGTTTCCACAGGGAAAGTTGAACGACTTCCAAGAGAAAGCGGAACAACCGGGCTCCGGTCCGCGCGCGTGGTGCGCCGGGCGTCAGTCCATCGTCGCGCCGATGGTGGTGCTGCCCGTGGTCAGGAAGGTGGTCTTGGGCAGCGACCCGTCCGACTGGCGGGCGTTGTACGTGGTCGACGCGTCCGTGGAGACGAAGGACGGGGTGGAGACCCCGGAGTCCCAGTTGTTGCCGGAGGAGACGACCGACGAGCCCTTGTTGACCAGGCCGGAACCGTTGCTCACGGCGAGGTTCTTGCCCAGCCTGGCCGCACTGGTGGCGAAGTAGTAGCCCCACTTGCCGTTGGCGTAGGCCGTGGTTCGGTTGATGACGATGGCGCCCTTGTTGCTGTTCTCGGTGAAGCCGTTGCCGGCGTCGTCCCAGGCCGCCGAGTTGTTGACGACGTGCGCGACGGTCTCGCCGTCGCCGCCGAGCTTGTAGCCGTTGCCGTCGCCCGCGAAGGCCGAGTCGCCCCAGCGGTTCTTGCCGTTGCCGAAGGACCAGGTGTGCTCGATCGTCACCGGCGAAGAGAACGACCACAGGTCGATGCCGTCGTCCGAGTTGTTGTAGAGGCGGGCCCCGGTGACGAGATTGCCCGTGCCGGAGCCGAACTTGATGGCCACGCCGTCCGCGTTCTCACCGTGGTTGGCCGCGTCGTAGTGGCCGTAGCTGTCCAGGTTCTTGACCGTGTTGTTCGTGGTGTTGTCCCCGGTGAGCGTGAACCCGGAGTCGCCGCCGTTGATCGTCTTGATGTTGCTCCAGTACGTGGAGGCACACGACTGGCACACGACAGCGCTGTCCGGCGAGTTCTGGAACGTGATGTTGGAGACGGTCCAGTAGTCGGCGGTGAGCTTGAAGATCCAGTCGCCGTCGGGCAGGTTCGACCCGTCGATCTTCACGGTCTCGGAGCCGTACGGCTGCAGGTAGATGCGGCTGGAGGAGGTGCCGTTGGCCGTGGACTGGAGCGTGGCCGTGGGGTAGTAGGTGCCGCCGCGCACCTGGATGGTGGTGCCCGCCGTGGCGCCCGCGAGAGCGCTGGAGAGCTCGGCGCTGGTGTCGACCACCACGGTGGCGGCCTGGGCCTGCGTGGGGAGCACGGCGAGCCCGGCGCCGAGGGCCAGGGCTGTGGCGAGGGTGGTTGCGGTACGACGCTGCATGCTGCGGGTCCTTTCGTGGGGGGTGGAACCTCGGATGGAGCCTCTATGCGGTTCCGGGGAAGTGCGGCTGTGCGTACGGCGTCCAGTCACCGAGGTACGTCGCGCGGGTGTGCAGGCCGGCGTCGTCGGCGGTGAGCTGGGGCCGGTTCTCGGGCACGGTGATCTCCGCGCCCGGGCCTGTGTTGCGGTACTCGCGGAAGCGCATGGTCTGCCAGGGGTAGGCCTCGCGCATGTTGGTGTAGGGGGCGACGGGGTCGATGCCCGGACCGAGCCAGGTGTCCCGCACGACGAGCGACGGCCACGCGGTCGTCTCGTACGAGGGCACCCATGGCCGGGCGATCTTGTACGCGGCGTCCTCGGCACCGGACGTGACGCGGCAGCGGGCGGCCAGGAACCCGTACGGGTTGGCGCGGGCCGTCGACGGCGCGAAGACCATGCCCTCGGGCTTGAAGGCGACGTCCCGGTCAAGGGTGTGGAAGTGGCAGTGCTCGAAGACCGCCCTGGCCCGCCCGAACACGAAGTCCACGTCGCCCTCGATGTAGCAGTGCCGGTAGTAGTGCCGGTCGAAGGCGTCCAGCGCGGTGGTGTCCGCGAAGAGCGTGTCCTGATGGGCCAGGAGGCGCACGTACTCGAAGAGCGAGCGGTCCCCGGTGACATACGCGGCGACCGCCTGTGTTCCCGTGATCTCCGGGTGGTCGGCGCGCAGCCAGTCGTTGGCGAGGGTGAGGCCGCGGACCGTCAGTCCGTGGGCGGCGGAGGTGAAGGTGGCGGAGCCCGCCGTGCCGTAGGTCCCGGAACCGTCGGGCTTCTGGGTGCCGTTGGCGTTGTCGTACACGATGACGGCGTCGCGCGGGTCCCCGGACGCGCCGACGAGGGTGAGCCCGGCGGCGGTGGCGGGGACGGTGACGGTCTCGCGGTACGTCCCGGGGTGGACGACGATCGTCCAGCCGGGGCCGGAGACGGCGTCCACGGCGGCCTGGACGGAGTCGCCGGGGTGGACGTGGAGGGCGCGGCGGCCGGACGTGCTGCTCGGGGCGCCATGGGCCGGAGCGTTGCTCCCGGCGGCCAGAGCGGCCGCCGCTGCGGCGGTCAGGAGGGTGCGGCGGCGCATGTCAGCCCGCCTTCCAGGGGGTCCAGTCACCGAGGTAGACCTCACGGGTCGCCAACTCGGCTTCCTGATCGGTCAGTTGAGGCCGGTTCTCGGGCACGGTGATCTCGGCGCCGGGGCCCGTGTTGAGGTACTCGCGGAAGCGCTGGTTCTGCCACGGGAAGCCGGACGACATGTTGGTGTAGGGCGCGACCGCGTCGATGCCGGGGCCGAGGTGGGTGTCCCGGACGGTGAGCATCGGCCAGGAGGTGGTGTCGGAGCTGGGCACCCAGGGGCGGGCCAGCTTGTAGTACTCGTCCGGGGCCTCGCTGGTGACCTGGCTCCTGGTCACCAGGTAGCCGCGCGGATTGGCGCCGGCGGTGGACGGCGCGAAGACGAAGCCGTACGGGGCGCCTGCCAGGTCGGTGCGGTCAAGGGTGTGGAAGCGGCAGCGCTCGAAGACGGCGGTGGCCCGGCCGAAGACGAAGTCGACGTCGCCCTCGACGTAGCAGTTGCGGAAGTACTGGCGGGCGAAGACGTCGCGGGCGATCGAATCGGCGTACAGCGTGTCCTGGTGCCCGAGGAACCGGCAGTGGTGGAACGCCGACCGGTCGCCCATCGCCTTGATGGCGACGGCCTGGGTGCCGGTGATCTCCGGGTGGTCGGCGCGCAGCCAGTCGTTGGCGAAGGTGATCCAGCGGGCGGTGAAGCCGTCGGCCTGGACAGTTGTGGTGGCGGACCCGGTGGTGCCGTAGGTCCCACCGCCGGGCTTGGGGGTGCCGCTGGCGTTGTCGTACACGACGACGACGTCGTGCGGGTCCTCGGAGGCGCCGATCCACGTCATCCCGCTGCGGGCGACGCTGACGGTGACCGTCTCGCGGTACGTGCCCGGGGCGATGACGAGCGTGTAGCCGCCGCCGTTGGCCGCCGTGACGGCGGCCTGGACGGAGGTGTGGTCACCCTGCCCGTCGGGGTGGACGTACAGGGTCTGCTCGGTGAGCCGAGCGGCCGGCGAGCCGTAGCGGCCGAAGGGCCGCTCGGCGGTGCAGGCGCCGTCGCCGGCGGCGCGGGCGGGGGTGGCGCCGCCGAGGGCGACGACGGCCCCCGCGCCGGCGAGGAGGAAGGCACGGCGGGTGGGGAGGGGACGGGGACGATACGAGAGCATGCGGATGCTCCTTCGGAGGGATCTGTGGATGGGGCACCGTCGTGGGGCAGCGGCGCGCCGCACCCGTTGTGGGCGGCGCGCGCCACTCCCGTTGTGGGCAGCCGTTCCGCAGGGCGATGGGGGTCCCCCCTGCTCTGGGGGTACCTCCCAGGCCCTTAAGGCACTGGGGGAGAAGCCGAGAGCTTGGGGGAGGGTGGGCACAACCCACGACGGCGGGTGCCGTTACGACTGCAGCAGCAACTGATCAGAGGGGAAACCCACCTCGGGGCTAGCCGGGGAAGCAAGTGGTGCCCGGCGTCGCCGGGGTTCCGCTGTGCCCACCCGTTCCGCCCCTAGCGGAACGCCTGCCCACAGCGGAAGCGACGGCGGAGGCGGCGCCCCGCAAGCGGAGGCGGCGCGAGGCGGGCGCGTGCGGAGGCTGCGTCAGCAGATGCGGCCCGCGCCCGCCCTGTGGTCGACGATGCCGGGAACCGCCCGCGGGTCGTCGACCCGCGTCCGGAGCGTCGGTGTCCACCCGGCCCCGGACTGCAACGTCTCCGACGGAATCTCCGCGTTGTGAACGGCGATCAGATCAACGGCCTCGCCGTTCACGTAGTTGCCGTCCGCAGTGACCGGCGCCTCCTTCCACTTCTTCAGGATCGTCGCCGCACTGACCCCGTCCGGCAGCGTGAACGCGTTCTTCTCGGCGACGAGCTGCGACTCCATGCCGATCCCGAAGCTGTAGCTGTACGCCGCGTCGGCCACGTAGTGGTTGTTGTACGCGTCGACCTTGCCGAACCGCACCCGCGGGGCGCGCTCGACGAGCCCGGTGAAGAGGTTGTGGTGCAGCGTCACGTTGAGGTGCCCGCGGTCGACGGCGGCCGTGGCCGCACTGTCGCTGTTGCCGATCAGAATCGTCTTGTCGTGGTCGGCGAAGACGTTCCACGACGCGGTGACGTAGTCGGCACCCTTGACGATGTCCAGCTCACCGTCGTGCTGCATGTAGATCCGCCCGTAGTACGAGGGCAGCGAACTGTCGGGGTGGGCGCCGTCCGTGAAGGTGTTGTGGTCCAGCCAGACATGCGTGGTGCCGTAGACGACGGCGGAGTCGTACTCGGAGTTCCAGTTGCCGGTGTCCCCGTCGGTCGGGTCCCACTGCGGGAAGCAGTCGAGGGGGCTCTCGAAGGTGAGGTTGCGGACGATGACGTTGTCCACGTCCTTGATCTGGAGGCTGGCGCCGGTGAATCCGGCGTCCTTGCCGACGCCGACGATGGTGGTGTTGGCGGGGACGTTCACCTTGATGGCCTTGTCCTGGTTGGCGGCGGAGGCAGCCCGCAGGTCCTCCTGCTCACCGCTGACGGGCGTGTCGTAACCCCAGACGGCGGGGTCGTAGTCGGCGAGGTACTGGTCGAAGTCGTAGCCCTCGGCCTCGAACGCCTCGCACCCCTGCTCCGTGGCGTTGAGCGTCCCCTTGACTCTGATGATCTTCGGGGCGTCACCGCCGTCCTTCAGCGCGGCTCTGAACTCCTCCCAGGTGGTGACCGTGTACTGGTGCTCGGCATCGGCGGCGGCCCCGCCCGTCGTACCGGTGCCGTACGAGCCCCAGCCGTCACCGGCGGGCAGGGTCTCCCGGCCCAGGTCCCGCCCCTGGGCGGCCTGGCCCGTGACCTGCGCGTGCGCGGTGCCGGCCGTGCCCATGACGGCCACCACCAGGGCGGTGCACGCGGCGGCGAGCGACGTCGCCCGGACACGGACACGCCGCGCCGTGGCGTGATCATGACAGATCGTTGTGTGCATTGCGGCTCCTTGGAGAAACGATTTGCTCAGGCCTCCGGCCAGGTGATCCACGACTCGGGGATCTCGTCGTCGAGGCGGCGCACGTCCCGCGTCGCCAGTACCCGCCGCGCCAGCAGCTGCTCGGCGACCAGCCGGGCCACCGCGATCGCACCCGGCGGGTTGAAGTGGGTGTTGTCCTGCTCGGTGTCGGTCCAGTTGAAGTACTTCTTCGTCTCCTCGACGCCGAGCTTCTGCCAGAGCGCGATCGACAGGGCCTGGATGTCGAGGAGCGCCACGCCCTCCTCCTCGGCGAGGGCTCGCACCGCCGCCGGATAGTCGCCATGCGTCGGCATGGCGTTGCCGGCGTCGAACTTCCTGCGCTCCACGGAGGTGGCGAGCACGGGCCGCGCCCCGCGTGCCCGCGCCCCCTCGATGTACTGGCGCAGGTAGTCCTGGTACGTCGTCCAGGGCTCGGTGCCCCGGGTCGGGTCGGCGGTCTTCTCGTCGTTGTGCCCGAACTGGACGATCAGGAGGTCGCCGGGCCGGATGGCCTCCAGGATGGGCGCGAGCCGCCCCTCGTCGATGAAGCTCTTCGAACTGCGGCCGTTCACGGCGTGGTTGGAGACGGCGATGTCCCGGTGCAGAAAGAAGGGGAGCGCCATCCCCCAGCCGGTCTCGGGTGCCGCGTCGGCGTACTTCTGGGCGGCGGTGGAGTCACCGGCGATGTAGATCGTGCGCATGCGGCGAGAGCCTTCCGTGGTGCTGTCGCCGGCAGACGGGGCCGTGGCGTCGTCGGCGGCCCCGGTGGTGTTCGCGAGCGCGGCCGGGGCCGCGGCCAGCGCGAGCGGAAGGCTCGCGATGGCCGCGACCACGTGTCGGCGGGTGGCCGTCACTGGTTCTGCTGCTTCCACTCGGCCTGCGCCTTGTTGAGCTGGTCCGCGAGGGTGTCCAGGAAGTCCTTCGCGGACATCTTGCCGAGCAGCACCTTCTGGAAGTTCGGCTCGTTGTCGGCCTTGCTGATGGTGTTCCAGTCGGGCAGGTAGTAAGGCAGCTGCACGATCTTGATGGAGCCGTCGTTCAGTGCCTCCGCCGCGAGCTTGGTGGGCTCGGCCTTCTGCACCCAGGCGTCCTTCGCGGCCTCGGTGTTGGCCGGGATGGCGCCCGCCGACTCGTTCCACTTGCTGTTGGACTCGTGCGAGGCCGCGAACTCGATGAACTTCCAGGCCGCGGACTTGTTCTTGCTGGACTTGAACAGGCCGAGACCGTCCACCGGGTTGGACACCTGGACGCGCGTGCCGTCGTCGAGCGTCGGGTTCGGAATGCCGCGGAACTTGTCCGTGCCGAGCGCCTTCACATGGTCCTGGTAGGAGCCCAGGTTGTGGCTCAGCATGCCGATCTGGCCGCTGTCCCACTGGGCGACCATCTTCTTGAAGTCGTTGTTGACGTCGGCGGACGGGGTGTCCTTCTTGTAGAGCCCGACGTACTTCTCCAGCGCCTGGACGTTCTTGGGGTCATTGATGGTGGTCTTGTCGCCGTTCCAGAACGAGGTGATGCCGGACTGCCCGTACGTCGCGTCGATCGCCTGAGCGATGGAGCCCTCGCCGCCGCGGATGGTGTAGCCGAACTTGTTCTTCTTGGCGTCCGTGAGCTTGTCCGCGGCCTCGTAGAACTTGGACCAGGTGGTGGGTGCGTCCAGGCCGGCGGCCTTGAACAGGTCGGTGCGGTACCACAGCGTGCCGTTGTTGGCGGACGTGGGCACCGTGTACATCTGGTCGCCGCCGCCCGCCGAACGGACGCTGTCCACCATGCCCGTGTTCAGCTTGCCCTTGAGCGAGCTGTCGTCGATGCGCTCGTCGAGCGGCTCCAGCGCGCCCTGCGCCGCGATCCCGGCGAGCATCGCCGCGCCCACGCCGCCGACGTCCGGCAGCCCGCCGCCCTGGATGGCGGTGTCGTACTTCGACTGGACGCTCTCGGCGGGGATACCGACGTAGTTGACCTTGATGTTCGGATTGGCCTTCTCGAAGTCGGCGATGATCTCCTTCCAGACGTCGGTGCGGACACCGCCGTTGTTGTCCCAGAAGGTGATCTCGCCCTTGCCGGAGCCCTCGTTCCCCTTGTCGCCCGCGGCACCGCTGCCGTCGTCACCGCAGGCGGTGGCGGACAGCGCGAGTGCGGTGGTCAGGGCGAGAACTGCCGGCGCCCGACGGCGCCCTCTGCTGCTGCGGATGCTGATCATGTCGGCTCTCTTCTTCTGGATCTGACGGTGATCGGTGATCTGACGGTGCGATGTGGGAGGCGGTGGCGGTACGGGGCTCAGCTGTGCGTACCGGTCGGGTCGGCGTCCGTGCCCGTCGGGTGGGCGTCCGTGCCGATGGTCTTCTGCGGGCCCGAGAACTTCGTCACGAGCGCGGGGACTGCGGCTGCGGGATCCAGCCGGTAGTCGTAGAAGTCGCGCGGGTCGAAGGCGGTGCCCCACTCGTCGTGCCGCCCCGTGGTGTCCTTCAGGATCGAGCCGCGCTGCACCAGCTCCGCTGTGGCATCGGCCTGATAGGGGTGCTGGACGTGGTCGTAGTAGCTGTTCTCGATCACCATCTTGGTGTGGCCGCGCGACCAGTTGCCGTAGGTCCACACCGGGTCGCCGTCCGCGACCTGGGCCGAGAGGTAGTTGTTGTAGAGGTGCGCGTAGGCACAGTTGTCGGCCGACGGGTTGCGCTGCTTGGTGCCGCTGAACCAGTTGTGGTCGATGGTGATCTGTGTCTTGACGTTGGTGGTCCAGCCGATGCCGAACGCCTTGTTGTGGTTGTCGAAGCGGTTGTAGGAGACCGTGATGTACTCGCTGTCCTTGCGGATGTCGAGCAGTCCGTCACCCATGTGCGTCAGCCGGTTGTGGTCGATCCAGACGTGGTGGACGGAGTCCATCTGGATGCCGTCGAAGTCCGTGGTCTTGCCGTCCCAGTCGCCCTCGACGTACGAGTCGCGGATGGTGAGGTTGCGGATGATCACGTTGTGCGTGCCGGGATTGAGGTGCAGTTCGCCGTGCACGATCTCGCCGGTGTCGCCGACGCCGATGATGGTCTTGTCGGACCCGACGACTATGTCCGAGCCGAACGGCTCGACGGCGATCGAGCCCTTGACCCGGATGACGTAACGGCCGTCCGCAGCCGCGTACTTGGCGAGCGACGCCTGGTCGGTGACGGTGACGACCTCGCCGCCCGCCCCGCCGGCCGTACCGCCCGCGAGCGAGGCGAAGCCGTGCGCCGTGTCGGACAGCCGACCTGATGATTCCGGCTGTCCGGCCGCCGATGCGGACGGTTCGGCGGTCGAGGCGGAGGTTCCGTCGGCCGCCCGCGCCGGGCTCAGTGCCGCCAGCCCCATGGCGGCAGCGAGCGCGGCGGCGGATGCCACGGCTCGTAGTCTCAAGCGCTTGCTACGGAGGTGCGTCATTGCGGCTCCCAACAGGCGTACGTGCGGATGAAACGGCTCAAGCCATGGTGCGGAACTGCGTGAACGTGGCCGTCCCGGCATGTCCCCGGCCGGGCGGAGCAGTGGCGAACAGACCGAGCAGGGCACCGACCCAGCGCCACGGGGTGGCCGCGAAGACCTGTCCGGAGGGCTGGAATCCGTCGCCCGTGTCCGCGTGGAAGCGGCAGCGGGCGTCCTCCGTGACCTCGATCCGCAGCCGGGCCGTGCCGAGCGGCGCCGGCCGCGGATGCGCGGCGTCCCGGTCCCCGTCGGCGGTCTGCTCAGCGAACCGGTGCACCAGCCGCACCGCCCCGTCGTCGCCGCGCTCGAGCCCGATCCAGCTGTAGGCGTCGCCGAGCACGGCCAGCCCCGCCCTCGCGCCCGGTTCCTCGCTGTCCAGGCGCAACTCGACCTCGGCGGTGAACTCGGCCGCGGGCAGCCGCTGCGTCAGTACGTGCGGCATCCGGCGGAGGTCGTGCCCGTCCCCGGTGCGTATGGGACGTGCGGTGCGTACGCAGGTCAGTCGCAGCCCGTCGCCGGAGTGCGGACTCGTCCAGCCGTCGCCGGGGTTGGCGGTCCACTGCCACTGCGGTCCGTAACGGCCGCCCGGGAAGTCGTCGTCGGAGGCCGGCGCGGACACCGCCTGCTCCGGTAGGACCGGCTTGCGGTGCACGAGGACTGGCTCGCCGTCGTCCCCGAGCACCGGCCACCCCTCGTCCGACCAGCGCATGGGCTGCAGATGGACGACCCTCCCGTACGCACCGCGCTGCTGGAAGTGCAGGAACCAGTCCTCGCCGCCCGCGGTGCGCACCCATCCGCCCTGGTGGGGGCCGTTGACCGCGGTGCGCCCCTGGGTGAGGACGACGCGCTCCTCGTACGGACCGAAGAAGTCCCGTGCACGCAGGGCCCCCTGCCAGCCGGTCTCCACTCCCCCGGCCGGTGCGAGGATCCAGAACCAGCCGTCGTGCCGGTAGAGCTTGGGGCCTTCGAGCGTGAACCAGCCGGGGATCGTGTCGCCGTCGACGATCACCTTGCCCTCGTCGAGCAGCCCGGTGCCGTCGGGCCGCATACGGTGCCCGGTGAGCCGGTTCTTGATGCCGGAGCGGGACCTGGCCCAGCCGTGCACGAGATACGCCTCGCCGGTCTCGTCGTCCCACAGCGGGCAGGCGTCGATCAGGCCCTTGCCGGGCTTGACGAGGTGCGGGCGCGTCCAGGGGCCGCGTATGTCCGGGGCGTTGACTTGGTAGATGCCGTGGTCCGGGTCGCCCCAGAAGATCCAGAAGCGGTCGTCGTGGTGGCGGATCGACGGTGCCCACACGCCGCAGTCGTGGCGGGGAACGGCGAACGCCTCGGCGGGTTCGAGCCGGTCCAGGGCGTGCCCGATCAGCGTCCAGTTGACCAGGTCGCGGGAGTGCAGCAGCGGCAGCCCGGGGGCGCGGCCGAAGCTGGACGCGGTGAGGTAGAAGTCGTCGCCGACGCGCACCACGTCGGGGTCGGACCAGTCGGCGTTGAGGACCGGGTTGCGGTAGGTGCCGTCGCCGAGGTCTGCCGTCCAAGCCATCGGGCTCAGGGAACTCATGCACCCACCGCCTTCCGTACGAGGGCTGCCGCCTGGTCCCGGTCGAGGCGGCCGTCGGCGACGACGGTGACGACGCGGCGTACGGCGGTGCCGCCCGGTTCGACGGGCAGCCGCGCGTCATGGGCGAGCGATGAGCCGACGCCGGGGTACTCGGCGGTGCGCACGAACCACGGATCGCGGCGGGTCTCCTCGGTGGCCCCGGCGAACACCAGCGTCCAGTCCCGGCCCACGAGGGCCAGCCAGGGGGCGCGGCTGCCGTGCACCGCCCGCTCCCCCTCGGCGTGTGCCGTGAACACCTCGGGTGCGACGGCCTCCTTGTGGGCCCGCCAGAAGAAGCCGCCGTACGCCGCGCCGGGCCGCCCATTGGTGGCGGGACTGCCGATCGACATGACCCGCTCGGTCGTATTGGTGAGGGAGAAGGTGAAGTCCAGCGCCCAGGCCGTGTCGTTCAGTGCGGTGGCGGCCACCGTGCGCCGCTCGCGCAGCAGCTCGCATCCGCCCGCGACCCAGCGGAGCTCTTCCACGAACCCGTCGGGGTCGCTGAGCTGGAACGCGTGGTGGCGCTGGGCGCCGTGGTTGTCGAGCTCGGTGGGGCCGTGGCCTCGGACGAAGGTCCGGCCGCCCCAGAAGTTGTACCCCTCGACGTCGGGAACGGCGACACCGACGCCGAGGTGGTGCTTGTGGTCCGCCGGGCCGAGCTCGGTGACGGCCGTGCCGCCCAGCGTGGTGACGGGATGCAGATACGGGCGGGGGGAGAGCCGCGGGTCCAGTTCGGGCCGGACGACGTAGCGGCCGACCGGCCGGCCGGCGCACATCAGCACGACCGACGTGGCCGTCACGGATGTGTTCACGATGCGGTCACCTCCTCGGACAGCGCCCAGGAGGCGCCCAGCTCGGAGTAGAGGGAGAGGGTGTCGGCGGCGGCCGCGACCAGCCCGTCGACACCGGGCACGACCCGGCGGGGAGCGCTCTCACCCGGCGGTCCCCCAAGCTCTCGGCTTCGCTCGGGCAGGGGGGACCCCCAGCGCCAGGCACCGGGCGGCAGCGCCACCGGATCGGGAGCCTGCCGAATCGCCTCGACGACCCGCATGAAGGCGCCCGTCGACTCGGGGGTGATCAGCAGGTCGGCGCGTCCGGCCAGGTGGTCGACGAGATTCTCGAGCAGGTCGGTCCTGTCGTACAGGACCTCGCTGGGGCCGTGTCCTGCCCGCTGGATGAGCACGCGGTCCTGCTTGTACCAGAAGGTGATCCGGCCGCTGGTGCCGTGCACAAGGACATACGGCTCGTCGGGCCGCTCCGCGCACAGGGTCGCGGCGACGGCCACGGTGCTGCCGCGTGCCGTGGTGACGCGTACGCACGAGGTGTCGTCGGACTCGATGGCGTTGGCGCGGAACAGCTCGGTCTCCACCGATGCCACGTCCTCGGCGCGGGTGGCGCCGTCGAGCGCGAGGGCGGTGGCGACGGCGTGCGCGAGCGGGTTGGTGAGCGCCCCGTCGATCACGTCCACGCCGTCGAGGCGGCGGCGCCCTGCCCAGGGGGCGCGCCGGTAGTACGCCTCGTCGCGCGCCCACGCCCCGGCGGCGCCGATGCCCATCGGCTCGCCGATCGCCCCCTCGGCGACGAGTTCGCGGATGGCCGGGATCGCGTGCGAACCGAGCGACTGGAAGCCGATCTGGCAGGCCACACCGGCCGCGGCCACGCCGTCGGCGATCCGCCGGAACTCCGCGTACGAAGGCGCGGGCGGCTTCTCCAGGAGCAGGTGCACTCCGCGCTCGGCGGCGGTCAGGGCCAGATCCGCGTGCGTGGGGATCGGGGTGCAGACGACGGCTGCGGCGGCGCCCGTGGATTCGAGGAGGGCGGCGAAGTCCGCGGACTGCTGCACCGGGCCGAGACCGTCGAGCTCCTCCGCGGTGAGCGGCGTCAACTCGCAGACTCCGGCGAGCCGGACCAGGCCCTTCGCCTGGAGTCGGCGGATGTTCTCCAGGTGCCAGCGGCCGTGGCCGCGCGCTCCCGCGAGGACGACGGGGAGCGGCCCCTCGGCTGCGGGTACGGGTGCGGGTGCGGGTGCGGGTGCCGTGCTCATCGGATCCTCCCGGCTCCGGCGCCGCGCGCGACGTCGTGGTCGGCCTTGGCCGCGCTGTCGACGGGGCCGTGCAGCGGCGGGGTCCAGCCGACGTCGGCGGTGAGGTCCCGTTCACTGCCGGAGTTGTAGGCGTTGTTGATGGCGAGCAGATCGACCGGGAAGCCGTTGAAGAGCGTGCCGGTCTGGTGCAGGGCGCTGCCGTTCCAGCTCTTCACCAGGTCGGCGGCCTCGACATGGCCGGGCGTGGTGAACGCGTTGTTCTCGGCGTAGATCGCCGACTCGACCGATACGCCCCAGGAGTAGCGGTAGTCGTGGGCGTCCTCGGGGACGACGTAGCGGTTGTTGTAGACGTGGACCTGGCCGAAGCGGACGCGCGGGGCGCGCTGCACGACCGACTCGAACTCGTTGTGGTGCAGGGTGATGCGCAGCTTGCCGCGGTCGCCCGTCGCGGAGTCGCTGTTGCCGATGAGCATCGCCTTGTCGTGGTCGGCGAACCGGCTCCAGGAGACGGTGACCAGGTCGGAGGCGTTGGTGATGTCCAGCAGGCCGTCGTGGCGGAGGTAGTTGCGGCCGAAGTAGGTCGGCTCCTCGGCGTCGGGGTGGTCCCCGTCGGAAGCGGTGACGTGGTCGATCCAGACGTGCGATGCACCACGCAGCCAGAGGTTGTCGTACGCGGTCTTCCAGTCGCCGAGGCCGCCGGTGTTGGGCTGCCACACGGGGAAGCAGTCGTAGGCGTCGCGGAACTCCACATTGCGGATGATGACGTTGCCCACGTCTTTGATCTGGAGGCTCGCGCCCTCCAGGACGGCGCTGTCGCCGAGCCCGACGATGGTGGTGTTGGCGCCGACCGCGATCTCCACGCGTTCCGCCTGCCGGGCGGCCGACGCCTGCCGGGCCTCCTCCTGCGGTCCGGAGGGCTTGGCGGCTCCCCAGATGCGCGGGTCGTAGGCGGCCAGATACTTCTTCAGGCTGTAGCCGTCGGTGGCGTAGTCGGCGCAGTCCAGCCGGCGGCCGTCGTCGTCCGTGTTCGCGTCGATGGTGCCCGCGATCCGGATGATCTTCGGCGTCGCGCTGCCGCCGTCGAGCGCGCGGACCAGCTCGGCCCGGTTGCGCACGGTGAAGACGTGCGCGTCGTCGGCGGCCGCTCCCCCGGTGGTGCCTCCGTCGGCGGCGGCCCAGCCGTCGTCGGCGGCCAGGGTCTCGCGGCTGAGGTCGCGGGCGTCGTCCGCCGACGCGGGGGCGCCGAAAGCCGCCAACAGGGCGATACCAAGGGTGACTTGGAGGGCTCGGCGGCCTCTCAGTGAAACCTGCAAGAGTCTCATCCCTTCACCGCCCCGGCGCTGAACCCCGTGACCAGCCACTTCTGGATGAACGCGAAGACGATCACGACCGGCACCGCGGCGACGACACCGCCGGCGGCCAGTGCGCCCAGGTCGACGCTGTCCGCGCTCATCAGGGTCGCCAGGCCGACCGGAATCGTCTGCTTCTCCTGGTTGCTGAGGAACATCAGGGCGAACAGGAAGTGGTTCCAGCTGTGCACGAAGGCGAAGGAGCCGACGGCGATCAGTCCGGGCCGCAGCATCGGCAGGACGATGGCGCAGAAGCCGCGGAAGCGGCCGCAGCCGTCGACCCAGGCGGCCTCCTCCAGGGAGTACGGCACGTTCTTGATGAAGCCGCTGATGAGGATCATCGACAGCGGCAGCTGGAAGACGGTCTCGGCGATGATGACGCTGCCCAGCGAGTTGATCATCCGCAGGTTGGCGAAGATCTGGAAGAGCGGCACCAGCATCAGCGCGCCCGGGATGAACTGCGAGCACAGCAGCGCCAGCATGAAGCCGCGCTTGATGCGGAAGTCGAAGCGGGCCAGGGCGTAGCCGCCGGCGAGTGCCACGACCGTGGTCATCAGCATGGAGGCGACGCCCACGAGGAGGCTGTTCTGGAAGAACACCCCGAAGCTGCGCTCGGTCCACACCTTCTCGAAGTGCTCGAAGGTGAGCGGCCACGGCAGCAGCGAGGTGGAGCCGGCGGGCCGGATCGCGAAGAGCAGCATCCAGTAGAACGGGACGAGCGTGAAGAGCAGGTAGAGGCCGAGCGGCACGTAGATCTGCCAGCGCGGGACCTCGTCCCAGGCGCGCCTCCGGCGACCGGGTGCGGGGCTGTTCACGACCGGGGGCGCGGCAGGGGCGGCGGGTGCGGTGGTTTCCACCATGTCGGCGTCCTTGGTGATCACTTGTCGTCGCCTCCGAACTTGCTCAGCCGCAGATAGACCATCGAGCAGAAGAGGAGGATCACGAAGGCGATGGAGGTCAGCGCGGAGGCGTAGCCGAAGTCGTGGGAGTCGACGGCGATCGATGCGATACGCAGCGGCAGCGTCGTCGTCTCACCGGCGGGACCGCCGCCGGTGAGCGTGTAGAGCAGGTCGACGTTGTTGAACTCCCAGACCGCGCGCAGCAGCGTGGACAGGATGATCGCGTCCTTCAGGTGCGGCAGCGTGATGTGGAAGAACTGCCGGATGCGGCTCGCGCCGTCGACCTCGGCCGCCTCGTACAGGTCCTTCGACACGGACTGCAGGTCGGCGAGGATGAGGATCGCGAAGAACGGCACGCCGCGCCAGAGTTCGGCGGTGACGACCGCCGGGAAGACGGTGCTGGTGTCGGACAGCCACGACGTTCCGTACGAGCCGATCCCCACGTCGGCGAGGTAGCGGGTGATGCCCGTCTGGGAGTTGTAGATCAGCAGCCAGATCGTCGAGGTCAGCACGCCGGAGACGGCCCACGGCGAGAAGACCATGGCACGGGACAGCGCCCGGCCGACGAAGCTCTGGTTCACGATCAGCGCGAGCCCGAGGCCGAGCAGCAGCTGCAGGACCACCTCGACGACCACCCACTGGAGGCTGAAGCCGAGGGTCGACCAGAACTGCGGGTCCTCGGTGAAGGCGGTGACGAAGTTCTCGAAGCCCGCGAAGCCGTTCCGCCACGGCTTGGTGGGGTTGTAGTGCTGCAGGCTGTAGTAGAAGACGCTGAGCACCGGGTAGGCGATGAAGCCGAGCATCAGCAGGGCGGCCGGCGCGATCAGCAGATACGGGAGCCGGCGCGGTGTCGCGCCCGTGCGGCGCCGTCGGGGCAGCCGGGACTGGCCGGGCGCCCCGGGTGGTCGTTTCGCCACGGCTGCGGCTTGGGCCATGACTGCGCTCCGTTCTGGGGGTTCTGGTTCGGCGGGGCAAGCGCTTTCTTGCTGGTCAGGGTCGAAGTGCTTGCCGGACGGCTCTCGGGGACAGCGGCGGAACAGTGCGAGGGGCAGGTGACGCAGAGGTCAGGCGGGGGCGGCGGCCGGGTCAGCCCGCGTAGGGATCCGGCACCTTCCCCGGTCTGGCCAGGAAGGCGAAGTCGCAGCCGGTGTCGGCCTGGGTGATCTGCTCGTGGTACAGCGCGCCGTAGCCGCGCTCGTACCGCTCGGGCGGCGGCGTCCACTCGGCCCGGCGCCGCGCCAACTCCTCGTCGGATACGCCGAGTTGGAGGGAGCGCGCCGCGACGTCCAGGGTGATCGGATCCCCCGTCCGTACGAGGGCGAGCGGCCCGCCGACGTACGACTCGGGCGCGATGTGCAGCACGCACGTCCCGTACGACGTGCCGCTCATCCGGGCGTCGGAGATCCGCACCATGTCCCGCACGCCCTGCTTCAGCAGATGGTCGGGGATGGGCAGCATGCCGTACTCGGGCATGCCGGGGCCGCCCTTGGGGCCGGCGTTGCGCAGCACCAGCACATGGTCCGGGGTGATGCCGAGGGCCGGGTCGTTGATGGTGCGCTGCATCGTCTTGTAGTCGTCGAAGACGACGGCCCGGCCGGTGTGCTTGAGGAGGTGCGGCTCGGCGGCGATGTGCTTGATGACCGCGCCGTCGGGGCAGATGTTGCCGCGCAGCACCGCGACTCCGCCCTCGGCTGCGACGGGGTTGTCGCGGGTGCGGATCACGTCGTCGTTGTGCACGAGGGCCCCGTCGAGCTGCTCGCGGAGGGTGTCGTGGGCGACCGTGGGCCTGTCCAGGTGGAGCAGGTCGGTGATGCGGAAGAGGAAGCCGGGCAGGCCGCCCGCGAAGTGGAAGTCCTCCATCAGGTACGGGCCGCCGCCGGGGCGGATGTTGGCCAGCACCGGGACCGTACGGGCGATGCGGTCGAAGTCGTCGAGCGTGAGCCGCACCCCAGCCCGCCCGGCCATCGCGATCAGATGGATGACCGCGTTGGTGGAGCCGCCGAGGCCGAGGACGGTCGTCACGGCGTCCTCGAAGGCCTCGGGAGTCAGCAGGTCGGACAGCTTCCGGTTCCGGCGGACCAGTTCGACGATCCGCAGTCCCGCTGCGGCCGCCATCCGGTCGTGCCCGGAGTCGACGGCGGGGATCGACGACGCGCCCGGCATCGTCACGCCCATCGCCTCCGCCGCGGCGGTCAGCGTGGACGCGGTACCCATGGTCATGCAGTGGCCGGGCGAGCGGGCGAGGCCGCTCTCCAGCTCGCTCATCTCGCAGTCCCCGATGAGCCCGGCGCGCTTGTCGTCCCAGTACTTCCACATGTCGGTTCCGGAGCCCAGGACCTCGTTGCGCCAGTGGCCCGGCAGCATGGGCCCGGCAGGCACGAACACGGCGGGCAGGTCGACGCTCGCCGCTCCCATCAGGAGCGCGGGAGTGGACTTGTCGCAGCCGCCCATCAGCACCGCGCCGTCGACGGGGTAGGACCGCAGTAACTCCTCGGTCTCCATCGCCAGCATGTTGCGGTAGAGCATGGGGGTGGGCTTCTGGAAGGTCTCGGACAGCGTGGAGACCGGGAACTCGAGCGGGAAGCCGCCTGCCTGCCACACCCCGCGCTTCACCGCCTGCGCGCGGTCCCGCAGGTGGACGTGGCAGGGGTTGATGTCGGACCAGGTGTTGAGGATCGCGATGACGGGCTTGCCCAGGTGTTCCTCGGGCAGATAGCCGAGCTGGCGGGTGCGGGCGCGGTGGCTGAAGCTGCGCAGCCCGTCGGTGCCGTACCACTGGTGGCTGCGGAGCTGTTCGGGTCGGCGCGCCGGGTTCTCGGCGGGCTTCGGGTTCTCGCCGGGCATCGGGTTCTCGCCGGTCATATCGACCACCTCTCGCTGGTCATGCGGACCACCCCGCGACGATCGCGGCGACCTCTGCGCGCTGGGCCTCGGGCAGCACCTTGCTCGGGGCGCGTACGTCACGGCGGCACAGGCCGAGCGAGGCGAGGGCCTCCTTGACGACGGTGACGTTGTTGGCGTTGCCGTGTGCGGCACGCAGCTCCTCGAAGCGCCGGATCTGCTCCCAGACCTTCATCGCGGCCGGGTAGTCGCCGGATCGAAGCGCTTCGATCATGTTCATGGAGACAGCGGGTGCGACGTTCACGAGCCCGGAGGTGAAGCCGGTGGCGCCCGCGGAGAAGTACGAGGGTGCGTACGGCTCGGCGAGGCCCGCGACCCATACGAAGCGGTCCAGGCCCGCGTCGCGCGCGAAGCCCGCGAAGCGGGCGGCGTCCGGCACCGCGTACTTCACGCCGATGGCGTTGGGGCAGGCCTCGCCGAGCTCGGCGAGACGCTCGCCGCTCAGCGCCGCGTTGCGGATGTAGGGCACGACGCCCAGCTCGGGGACGGCCTCGGCGACCGCCCGGTGGTAGTCGACCCAGCCGCCATCGGAGACGTACGGATGCACGGGCTGATGGACCATCACCATCTGTGCCCCGGCCTCGCGGGCGTGGCGGGCGGCGGCGACGGCGGTCGGCACGTCGTGGCCCACCCCGACCAGGACCGCGGCCCGGTCGCCCACCTCGTCGATCGTCAACTCGGTGATGGTGCGGCGCTCTTCGGGCGTGAGGGCGTAGAACTCCCCGGTGTTGCCGTTCGGGGTGAGGATGCGCACGCCGCCGTCGAGCAGCCGGCGCAGCAGGGCGCGATACGCGCCCTCGTCGACCGTGCCGTCCTCGGCGAACGGCGTCACCGGGATCGCCACAACGTCGGCGAGCGCCGACCGCTGGGGCTCGAACGTTGCTGTCATGCCTGCTCACCCACTCCCTTGGCCTCCCCGGGCTCGGGGAAGGCCCGTTGCACGAACGACGCGATGTGCGCGTGGAGGGCACCAGCCGCACCGTCCGCGTCGCCCTCGAGGGCGAGCCGCAAGATCTCCCGGTGCTCGGCGGCCTCCCGCTCCCAGGAGGGGTCGGCGGCCCAGGCGACCGCGGAGACCAGGGCCGCCTGGTCGCGGACCTCGTCGAGCATGCGGCCGAGCAGCGGATTGCCGCAGGGCACGTAGAGGGCACGGTGGAACTCCCGGTTGGCGAGGGAGCGCTCGGCGGTGTCGGTGGCCTGGTCGGCGCGGGTCAGGGCGTCGCGGGCCGCGTCCAGGGACGCGCCGCGCCGGACCGCCCGCCGCAGCGCCTCGGGCTCCAGCAGCAGTCGCACGTCGTAGACCTCGCGCGCCATGTCCGCGTCCACCATGCGCACCGTGACGCCCTTGTACTGGCTCATCACGACGAGCCCGGTGCCGGCCAGCGTCTTGAGCGCCTCGCGCACGGGCGTCTTGGACACCCCGAACTGCGCGGCGAGCTCGGTCTCGACCAGCGCCTGCCCCGGCGTCAACTGCCCGGTGAGGATGCGGTGTTTGATCCCCTCCAGCACGAACTGCGTGCGGGAGGGGATCGGTGTGGGCACAGAGGTCATGCGCGCCTCTCGGATCTCGCATATCGCGTCTCATATATGACGTACGAAGTACGACGCGTTGAAGGTAGGAGGGGGCCTGTGTTTCGTCAACGCTTCTGACAGAAGAAGTTTTTGAACAGGCCTGAGGGGCCTGCGAGTTACGCGTCGGGTTACGCGTCTGCGCGTTACGCGCCGACCCCGATGACGTGCACGTTCCCTTCGCGGGCCGTCACCGTGGGTCCGCCGAATGCGGCGGCGGCCCGCTCGGTCGCCGACTCGGGCGTGAGTGTCGGCCCGACATGGGTGATAGAAGCTCGCGGACACCCGCGATGCTACGTCGTGTGCCACTGCAATTCAGCGAACGTTCCCGCGGTCGCACGCACGCGTGCAGGAGTTCCCGTGGACGTACCTACCTTATGTAGGTACATTGGAGCACATGAAGACCATCGGGCTGCGCGAACTCAACCAAAACCCATCCAAGGCCGTGGCACTCGTCAGATCCGGCGTGCCGATACTGGTCACCGACCGAGGCAAGCCCGTGCTGCGCATGGTGCCCGAGACCGAGGCCCCGAGTGTGCTGCAGCGCATGCTCGAATCCGGCGACGCCCACCCACCCACGGAACAGGGGATGCCGGACCTGGTCCCGGACCTCGCGCCCGAGCTGCCGAGCCTGTCAGACCTGTTGATCGATGAACGAGACCGGGAGCGGCGGCGTTGATCTACCTGGATGCGTGTGCGCTTCTGAAGTTCATCAAGGCGGAGAAGGAGACGTCAGCGCTGCGAACCTGGCGGGCGGCCCTGCCGGACGGCACCGAACTCGTCACCAGCGAGCTGGCCCGGCTGGAGATCACCCGCACGCTGCACCGGGCGGGCGTTGATCACCAGCGCGTGCCGTACTACGTCGCACAGGCCGTCCGCGGCATCTACCTCATCGACCTCACCAGCACCGTGCTGGCGCGCGCCATGGCATACCAGACGCGACAGCTCGGCTCGCTGGACGCGATCCATCTTGCGAGCGCTGACCCGTTCCGTACGGACCTCACGGAGTTCGTCACCTATGACCTTGAGCTGGCCAAGGCCGCCGAGGACCTTGGTTTCCCGGTCACCGCGCCGTCCGAGTAGTCAGGCCGGCGTCCAGCCCGGGTCGCGGCCGCTCAGGCCGATGACGCGGTCCAGGAGCGGGGCGTCGGACGGGACGGGGACGACCGGGCCGAACAGGCCGCCGCCGTTCGGGTCCTTGGCCGCCTCGGCGAGGAGGCTGTGTGCGGCCTCCAGGCTCGGGGTGTCGGGGGCGTAGTCCTGGCCCGTGGCGCGGGCCAGGTCCCAGCCGTGTACGACGAGCTCGTCCATGGCGACGGCGCCCGCCACGGCACCGGGCAGGTCGACGCTGCCCGCGCGGGTCATGCCCTCCCACGCCTGCGGGTCCCGCCACGCCTCGGCCAGTTCGTCGAGCAGCTTCGGCAGGACGCTTCGCCAGTCCGGTTCCACGTCGGGTACGAACGATCCGGGGTCGGTGTTCGTCGTCGGGCCGAGGTCCTTGCGTGCGGCGTCCCGGAAGGCCCCGGTCAGCCCGACGACATGGCCAAGCAGGTGGTGTACCGCGTAGTCGGGGCAGGGGGTGACGGCGCCCAGCTGTTCCTCGGTCACGTGCTCGGCGAGCCGTGCCACCAGCCTGGTCTGCGCTCCGAAGTCGACGGTCGGCGAAGTCATGGGATTCTCCTTGCTGGTCCTGGCCTCATCGCCTTATCAGGCCCCCGTACCTCATAAGACCCCCGGCAGGCCGGAAACTCATCGCCGATCCCCAGGGAACCACGAGAAGCAGGACGGACACCTTCCCGATCCTCGCTCCGGGCCTTGGACGGGCGTCAGGCCAGCGCTGTCCGCACCGCCTCCAGGTCCGCGTCCGACGCCAACCCCGCGTGGTACAGCCGCAGCTCCGTCGCCCCCGAGTCGGACGCGCGGGCCGCGTCGGACGCCAGGGTCGCCGGGCTGCCGCCCATGCCCGAGACGATCGTGAAGTTGGCCGCGAGGACGCCGCGCTCCCCGAGGTGCTCGGCGAAGGGGGCCAGCAGGCCCGTACCGCCCGTGCAGGGCACCACGACACCGTCGGCCACGGACAGGATGTGCGCGGGGTCGACGCCCGCGTTCGCTCCGCAGTGGTACGGGACGGGGTCCGCGTGCAGCAGTACCTGGAAGTCGTCCGCACCCGACCGGGAGGCGGCCGCGCGTACCGCCGACACCGCGACCTCCTGGAGCGTGCGGGCCGTTTCGTCGCGCCACGCGCGCGTGGCCGCCGCCTTGTCGGCGCCGAGGAGCTTCTCGATGGCCGGCCACCCCCCATCCGAGGGCGCGCCCCGCCATACGGGCTCCAGGGCACTCCGGACCGCGGCCGCCAACTCGTCTGGGTCCAAGCCCTGTTGCGCGTAACCGTGGCGGCATGACGGGCAGAAGCAGAGCGACATCAGGTACTGCTCCGCGTCACCGAGCCCGACACCCGCGGTCTTGTCGTGGGCGTGCAGGTGCGCGAGCCCGTACCAGCCCAGCGACTCCAGCTCGGTGCCGCGCGCGCCGGGCCGTACAGCCGCCTCGGCCGCGAGGTCGATCAGGTACGCGCGCGTGGCGGGCTGCGCGATGCACGGCGCCCAGGGATAGCGGTCGCCGTAGGCGTTGACGACGGACGTGTCCGGATGTTCGGCGCCCAGGCGGGAGTTGTGCGCGAGGACCACCCAGGTGTGCACGTCGAGGCCGGCTGCGGCCAGTGCCTCGGCGGCCTCTCCGAAGGCGTCACCGGGCGCCCAGTCCCCGGCGGCGTACGGCCGCAGAGTCCGCCCGTCCCACCGCTCGGGGGAAGGCGGGTACAGCACGGCGGCGTGCTCGGCGGTCACGATGCGGTGGCGGGGATGGCGCGGGGTCAACGCGCGCGTGGAGTGGTAGGCGGACGCGAGGGTCACCTGCTGGACGCCGAGGTCCGCGATGCGGGCGGCGGCGTCCGGGTCGCCGATGACGTCCCAGGGGTAGACGAACACGGAGGCCTTCAGACGGCCCTTCGGACGGTTCATCATGCGTCGTTCTCCTGCAGCAGGGCGTAGCCGCGCTCGATCAGCTCGGCGAGGCGCTTGACGTGGTCACCGGCGGGTTCGTGCAGCGGCGGCCGCACCTCGCCCACGTCGAGGCCGCGCAGCCTGACACCCGCCTTGACCAGCGAGACAGCGTATCCGCGGCCCTGGTTGCGCAGCTCGACGAGGGGGCGGTAGAAGCCGTCGATGAGGCGGCCCGCGGTGGCGTCGTCGCCCGAGTTCAGTGCCTTGTGGAAGGCGAGCGCGATCTCGGGCGCGAAGCAGAAGACGGCCGAGGAGTAGAGCGTGACGCCGATGCCGCGGTAGGCGAGACCGGTGAGTTCGGCGGTCGGCAGGCCGTTGAAGTACAGGAACTCCTGGCCGGGCAGCTCCTGGCGCACGGCACTGACGATGCGCTGCAGCAGGTCGAGATCTCCGACCCCGTCCTTGAGGCCGACGATCCGGGGGTGGCGGGCCAGCTTGACGACCGTCTCGGGCGTGAACACGGCGTTGTCGCGCTGGTAGACGATGACGTCGAGCGAGGTCGCGTCGGCGAGCTGCGTGTAGTGCCGCACGAGCCCGTCCTGCGCGGCGATCACGAGGTACGGGGGCATGGCGAGCAGTCCGTCGGCCCCGGCCTCCTCGGCGAGCTTTGCGTACCGCACGGCCAGCGCGGTGCCGTATCCCGCGCCCGCGACCACGGGAACGCGGCCCGCCGCCTCCTCGACGGCCGCGGCGACGCAGGCCTGGAACTCCTCCGGCGTGAGCGCGTGAAACTCGCCGGTGCCGCAGCAGGCGAAGACAGCGGCCGCACCGGCCTCTACACCGTCGCGTACGTGGGCGCGGTAGGCGTCGAGGTTGACGGAGCCGTCGGGGCCGTAGGCGGTGACAGGGAAGAACAGCGGCCCGCTGGGGTTGCGGAGTCGAGCGGCGAGTGGGGCTGACGTCACGGGCTCTCCCTTGGGCGTCGCTGATCCAAGCTGGCGTGCACGTTTCTGATTAACGTCTATATCTCTGAACCTGCTCAAGCTAAGACGGTCTCCAGGGGCCGGTCAAGCGGGCAAACCCCCTCTATAGAAGGGGATTTCCACCGTTCACGGAACGCCCGCGGAACACTCCGGAGCACCCGGCAGACACTTGACTCCACCACGAGCCGATCCCTAGCGTTTCCAAGGATGTGAATTCTGTACATGCACAAGGTCGTCTATGGCGGCCTTGCCCCGAGGAGACCCGCATGCCCGCTCCCCGCACCGTCCTGCTCACCGGCGCCGCCGGCGGCCTCGGCACCCTGATGCGGGGGCTGCTGCCCGCCTACGGCTATGAGCTGCGCCTGTTCGACATGGTGCCGATCGAGGGCGAGCCGGACGCGATCACCGCCGACCTCGGGGACAGGGACGCGCTGCGCGAGGCCGTGCGCGGGGTCGATGCGATCATCCACCTCGCGGGCATCTCCCTGGAAGCGTCCTTCGACAAGATCCTGAAGGCGAACATCGAGGGCACGTACAACCTCTACGAGGCCGCGCGCGAGGAGGGCGTCCGCAGGATCGTCTTCGCCTCCTCCAACCACGCGGTCGGCTTCACCCCGCGCCCCCAGGGCACGCCTGTGTCCGGCGATTCCCTGATCCCCATCGACACCCCGCGCCGCCCCGACACCTTCTACGGCCTGTCGAAGTCCTTCGCCGAGGACCTCGCCCAGTTCTACTGGGACAAGCACGGCCTGGAGACCGTGTCGGTGCGCATCGGCTCCTGCTTCATGGAGCCGACGAACGTCCGCATGCTCTCGCTCTGGATGTCACCGGGCGACGGCGCCCGCCTCTTCCACGCGGCGCTGACCGCGGAGAACGTCGGGCACACCGTCGTCTACGGCTCCTCCGACAACACCCGCCTGTGGTGGGACCTCTCGACGGCCCGCGCGCTGGGCTACGAGCCGCAGGACGACTCCGAGCAGTACGCCGAGAAGCTCATCGCCGAGCACGGCGAACTCGACCCGGACAACCCGGACCACGCCCACCTGGGCGGCCACTTCTGCACGAACCCGCCGATCTGGCCGTACTGACGACGACTGACACCAGCGCACTGCGCCGACGGAAACCGGCGAAACCGCGGGCGGGCACCAAACGGGCCCGCCCGGCATCTTGTTCGGGCACGTGAAGCGCCCGAAACCACTCGCACCAACGCTCCCTGCCTGGTCCGCCGCGGGCACGCCCCCTGTCGAACGGACATAAACGGGCGATATCGACTCTGCAACGAGCCTGGTCACCACGTTTCCCCCGCTGTAGAACTTCCCCACAGAGCCCGAACGGGTTCCCCGGAGCCCGAACGGGCATCGCATGCGGGAAGCGGCAAGGAGGTGTGGTGACCATGACAGCGGAGGAGCGCCAGCGCGCAATAGTCCGTGCGGCACGCCTGGCGGGCTCGGTCGACGTCGCCGCACTCGCCGCCGATCTGGGCGTGGCCAGGGAGACGGTCCGCCGCGATCTGCGCGTGCTGGAGGACCACGGTCTGGTGCGCCGTACGCACGGTGGCGCCTATCCCGTGGAGAGCGCGGGATTCGAGACGACCCTCGCCTTCCGCACCACCATGCACGTACCCGAGAAACGCCGGATCGCCGCCGCCGCGGCGGAGCTGCTCGGGGACGCCGAGACAGTCTTCATCGACGAGGGGTTCACGCCGCAGCTGATCGCCGAGGCACTGCCCCGAGACCGGCCGCTGACCGTGGTCACCGCATCACTGGCGACCGCAGGCGCGCTCGCGGAGGCCGAGAACACCACCGTGCTGCTGCTCGGCGGCCGGGTGCGCGCCGGGACACTCGCGACCGTCGACCACTGGACGACCCGGATGCTCGCCGGATTCGTGATCGACCTGGCGTACATCGGGGCCAACGGCATCACCCGCGAACACGGTCTGACGACGCCCGATCCCGCGGTCAGTGAGGTGAAGGCGCAGGCCATGCGCGCCTCACGGCGCACGGTCTTCACCGGAGTCCACACCAAGTTCGGAGCCGTGAGCTTCTGCCGTTTCGCCTCGGTCGGCGATCTCGAGGCGATCGTCACGTCCACCCGACTGCCCCTGTCCGAGGCCCATCGCTACTCCCTGCAAGGGCCGCAGGTCATCCGAGTCTGACTCACCCCCATCTGCGTACCGGACCTGCGCCGGACGTGGTTCACCACACCCACTCACAGCCGTTATATCGCCATAAATCCAGCCGTCCACGTGCACAACCCTGCAGCCGACACGCACAACCCAGGAGCCGACATGCGCAACCAGAGCCGACCAAGCCCACGTTCCCTGATCGCCGCGGCCGCAGCGGGCGCGCTGCTGCTCTCCGGCTGTGCTGGTGCCGGAGCCGGAGGGGGCGGTTCCGACGGAGGCGACTCCATCGACGTGCTGATGGTCAACAACCCGCAGATGCTGGAGCTGCAGAAGCTCACGGCCGCGAACTTCACCAAGAAGACCGGCATCAAGGTGAACTTCACCGTGCTTCCGGAGAACGACGTCCGCGACAAGATCAGCCAGGACTTCGCCAACCAGGCAGGCCAGTACGACGTCGCCACGCTCAGCAACTACGAGATACCGATCTACGCCAAGAACGGCTGGCTGCACGATCTCGACGCGTATGTCGCCAAGGACAAGGCCTTCGACCAGAAGGACATCCTGCCCCCCATGCGCCAGTCCCTGACCGGCGCGGACGGCAAGCTGTACGGCGAACCCTTCTACGGCGAGTCGTCCTTCCTGATGTACCGCAAGGACATCTTCGCCAAGGACCACCTGACCATGCCCGAGAAGCCGACCTGGCAGCAGGTGGCGGACCTCGCGGCCAAGGTGGACGCTGCGGAGAAGGACATGAAGGGCATCTGCCTGCGCGGGCTGCCAGGCTGGGGTGAGGCGCTGGCGCCGCTGACCACCGTGGTCAACACCATGGGCGGCACCTGGTTCGACAAGGACTGGACGGCGCGCCTGGACTCCCCCGAGTTCAAGAAGGCGACGAAGTTCTATGTCGACCTGGTACGCAAGCACGGCGAGGCGGGCGCGGCACAGTCCGGGTATGCGGAGTGCCTGAACAACGTCACCCAGTCCAAGACCGCCATGTGGTACGACTCCACGGCCGCGACCGGTTCGCTGGAGGCCTCCGGCTCCCCGGTCAAGGGAAAGATCGGCTACGTGCCCGCTCCGGTCGACGAGACTACGAGCTCCGGCTGGCTCTACACCTGGGCGTGGGGCGTGCAAAAGGCCTCCAAGTCCCCCGACGCCGCATGGAAGTTCGTCTCCTGGGCGTCGAGCAAGGAGTACGAGGAGCTGGTGGGCAAGAAGCTCGGCTGGGCCAATGTGCCCGCGGGCAAGCGGGCCTCGACCTACGAGCGGCCCGAGTACCGCAAGGAGGCGGCGGCCTTCGCGGACGTGACGCGCACGGCCATCGAGTCCGCCCGGCCGAACGACCCCGGGATGCAGCCGCGGCCGGCACCCGGCATCCAGTTCGTCGGCATCCCCGAGTTCACCGACCTGGGCACCAAGGTCTCGCAGGAGATCAGCGCGGCCATCGCGGGCCGCCAGTCCGTCGACGCCGCTCTCGCGAAGTCGCAGAAGCTCGCCGAGAAGGTCTCGGAGAAGTACAAGTGACGACGACCACCACCGCTCCTCGTATGACGGCCGCACACCGTGCCCGGACGGCCAAGCCGCCGGGCCGGCTGCGGGCCTGGGCCACCCGGGCCCCGCTCCTGCCGGCCCTGGTCTTCATGATCGTGGTCACCCAGCTGCCCTTCGTGGCCACGCTGGTGATCTCCCTCTTCGACTGGAACGCGCTGTATCCGGACGCCCGACGGTTCGCCGGTCTCGCCAACTACGGTGAGGTGCTGACGGACCCGGACCTGCGGAACTCGGTGCTGACGACCATCCTGCTGACCGCCACGGTGGTCCTGGTGAGCCTGGTACTCGGGCTGGGCCTGGCGCTGCTCCTGGACCGCAAGTTCCGCGGCCGCGGCCTCGTCCGCACGCTGCTGATCGCGCCGTTCCTCCTGGTGCCCGTGGCCGCCGCGCTGCTGTGGAAGCACGTGCTCTACAACCCCGAGTACGGACTCCTCAACGGCCTTCTGCACCTGGTGGGCGGCCCGCAGCCGGACTGGATCTCCAGCACTCCGCTGCTGGCGATCGAGGCGTCGCTCGTCTGGCAGTGGACGCCGTTCATGATGCTGATCCTGCTGGCCGGACTGCAGAGCCGCTCGCACGACGTCATGGAGGCGGCCCGTATGGACGGCGCCTCGAACTGGCAGATCTTCCGCTACATGACGCTGCCGCATCTGCGCCGCTATCTCGAACTGGGCGCGCTGCTCGGCTCGATCTACATCGTCCAGAACTTCGACGCGGTGTTCACGATCACCCAGGGCGGCCTCGGCACCGCGAATCTCCCCTACACCGTCTACCAGACCTTCTACGCGGCGCACGAGAACGGCCTGGCCTCCGCCGCCGGCGTCCTCGTCGTCATCGGCTCCATCGTCATCGCGACCTTCGCCCTGCGGGTCGTCTCGTCCCTCTTCCGTGAGGAGGTGTCCCGCGCATGAGCACACTCACCGTCGTACGCAAGGGCGGCGTGCGCAACAGCGGCGTCCGCGACAACGGCATACGCAGCCGTGGGGCGGCCCTCGGCCTGCTCGCCTGGCTGAGCGGCATCGTGTTCTTCCTGCCCATCGCGTGGATGGCGCTGACCTCCTTCCATTCCGAGGAGGACGCCGCCACCAACCCGCCGTCCTTCGCCGCCGCGCTCACCCTGGACGGCTACCGCGACTTCTTCGGCGCGGGCGGCGGCGCGAGCCCCTGGCCCGCGCTGATCAACTCGGCGATGGCGTCCGTGGTTTCGACTCTCTGCGTACTGCTGCTGGCACTCCCGGCGGCGTACGCGCTGTCGATCCGCCCGGTGAAGAAGTGGACCGACGTCCTGTTCTTCTTCCTGTCGACGAAGATGCTGCCCGCAGTGGCGGGCCTGCTGCCGATCTACCTCTTCGCCAAGAACACCGGGCTGCTCGACAACATCTGGCTGCTGGTCGTCCTCTACACCTCGATGAACCTGCCGATCGCGGTGTGGATGATGCAGTCGTTCCTCGCCGAGGTGCCGGTCGCGATCATCGAGGCCGCGCAGATCGACGGCGCCCGGCTGCCGACCGTCCTCGCGCGCGTGGTGGCACCCATCGCCGCGCCCGGCATCGCCGCGACCGCGCTGATCTGCTTCATCTTCAGCTGGAACGAACTGCTCTTCGCGCGGGTGCTGACCGGCACCGTCGCCCAGACCGCACCCGTGTTCCTCACCGGCTTCATCACCAGCCAGGGCCTGTTCCTGGCGAAGGTGTGCGCCGCGTCGCTCGTCATCTCCCTGCCGGTGCTCGCCGCGGGGTTCGCCGCCCAGGACAAACTGGTCCAGGGTCTGTCACTGGGAGCCGTCAAATGAAGGCCGCCGTCATCGAGACCGTCGGCAAGGCAGTCGTTGCCGAGGTGCCGGACCCGACGCCCGGGCCGCGCGAGGTCGTCGTCGAGGTCGCGGCCTGCGGGCTGTGCGGCACCGATCTGCACATCCTGCAGGGCGAGTTCGCGCCCACCCTGCCGGTCATACCGGGCCACGAGTTCGCGGGCGAGGTGGTCGGCCTGGGCAGCGCGGTCACCGAACTGGCCCTCGGCGACCGAGTGGCCGTCGATCCGTCGCTGTACTGCTTCGAGTGCCGCCACTGCCGTAACGGGCACAACAACATGTGCGAACGGTGGGCCGCGATCGGCGTCACCACGGCGGGCGGCGCGGCGCAGTACGCGGTGGCCCCGGCCGCCAACTGCGTCAAGCTCCCCGACCACATACGCACCCAGGACGCGGCCCTCGTCGAACCGCTGTCCTGCGCGGTACGCGGCTACGACGTGCTGCAGTCCCGGCTCGGCGCCCACGTGCTGATCTACGGCTCCGGGACCATGGGCCTGATGATGCTGGAACTCGCCAAGCGGACGGGCGCGGCGAGCGTCGACGTGGTCGACATCAACGCGGACCGCCTGGCGACCGCGCGGCGGCTCGGCGTCTCGGGTTCCGCCGCGAACGCCGACGAGCTGGACCGCCCCCAGGGCTGGGACGTCGTCGTCGACGCGACCGGGAACGCGGCGGCGATCCAGGACGGCTTGGGGCGGGTGGCGAAGGCCGGCACGTTCCTTCAGTTCGGCGTCGCCGACTACGCGACGCGGGTCACGATCGACCCGTACCGCATCTACAACCAGGAGATCACCATCACCGGTTCGATGGCGGTACTGCACAGCTTCGAACGGGCGGCGGAGCTCTTCGCCGGCGGCGTGCTGGATCCGGAGGTGTTCATCAGCGACCGGATGCCGCTGGTCCAGTACCCGGAGGCACTGGACCAGTTTGCTTCGGGGGTGGGGCGCAAGATCGTGGTGGTGCCGTGAGATTCGCCGGACGGGCTGAATTTTCAGCCCGTCCGGCGATTGAGGACCGGGAGTCCAGAGGGCTGGCCCCCTGGTTACGGGAAGGGGGGGTGGGGAAAAGAACGCGCCAAGAACACCCGAGGTAAGGGAACGGTAAAGCGTACCCGTTCGTTACCCCAGGCATGACAGCTATGACCCCCGGCTCGAACATCCCTCTCACCGCCCCCCGCGTGGCGGTCGACGTCGCCGCCCCGGTGCGGCTCGACGTATCGGGCCTGCTGCTCACCGCCGACGGCAAGGTGCGCTCCGACGACGACTTCATCTTCTACAACCAGCCGGCAGGGCCCGGTGTCAGCTACCGATCCGGCGGCGGCACCGGACCGGACGCGATCACCGTGGACACGGCGGCCGTGCCCCCCGGCATCGAGAAGATCGTCGTGACGGCGAGCCCGGACGCGGCGGGACAGACGTTCCAGGGAATCGAGCCCACGGCCACCATCCGTAACGCCGACGACGGCTCTGTCATCGCCACCTTCACCCCGCCTCAGCTCGGCGCGGAGACGGCGCTAGTGATCGTCGAGATCTATCTGCGCAACGGTGCGTGGAAGGCGCGCGCGGTGGGCCAGGGGTATGCGAACGGCCTGGCCGGCATCGCGACGGACTTCGGGGTGACGGTCGAGGAGGAGCCCGCCCAGGCCCCGGCCCCGGCGGCCCCGGTCCAGACGCCGCCTGCGCCGCCGGTGACGCCGCCCGCGCCCCCGGTGGACCCGCGCATCGCGGCCCCGGCGGCCCCCGCCGCTCCCCCGGCCGCCGCGCCCGCCGCCCCCGCGCCCGGCACGGGGAAGATCAACCTCGACAAGGGCCGCGTCAGCCTGCAGAAGAACCAGACGGTGTCCCTGGTCAAGGGCGGCCGCCCGCTGTTGTCGCAGGTCAAGATGGGCCTCGGCTGGGAGCCTGCGTACCGCGGCAAGGACATCGACCTGGACGCCTCGGTCATCGCGTACGGCCCGCAGCGCAACCACGTCGACAGCTGCTACTTCGGCAAGCTGTCGATCGTGAACGGCGCGATCAAGCACTCCGGCGACAACCTCACCGGCGAGGGCGGCGGGGACGACGAGGTGATCGTGGTCGACCTGGGCCGGCTGCCCCAGGATGTGACGGGCCTGGTCTTCACGGTCAACTCGTTCTCCGGCCAGAAGTTCACCGAGGTCGCCAAGGCGTACTGCCGTCTCCTCGACGCGACGACCGGCGAGGAGCTCGTCCGCTTCGACCTGACGAGCGCCGAGCCGCAGACGGGCGTGATGATGGCCAAGCTGATCCGTCAGTTCTCCGGCGAGTGGGAGATGACCGCGATGGGCGACTTCGTAAAGTCCCGCACGGTCCGCGGCATGGTCAAGCCGGCGGCGCAGGCGCTGTAGGAGAGCGCGCCGCGGGCGCCGTCGGATGCCGCCCCGGGCACCGACACCAGGCACCGGGCACCGACGCCGCGCGGCACTGGCGTGGCCGGCAGCGAGAGGCCTGTTCGACCTCCCTGCCGGTCCACCGCGCGCGTCATTCCCGGCCCCGCCTGACGGTCTCAGGTCTTCCCAGGTGCTTCATGTCCACGGGACCCACACCACCAGCCTGGGCCATTCAGGTGCGTCAGAGCTTGACGAGCTTGGAAAAGGGGGTCAGGAACCTCCCCTGCCGACCACCGAAATCGACGAGCACGGCTTGATCGCCCTCGACTCCGCTGACTCTTCCGAGCCCGTACTGATCATGTGATACCCGGTCTCCCACGGCGA
This sequence comes from Streptomyces sp. NPDC002896, assembly GCF_040295225.1. Taxonomy (NCBI): domain Bacteria; kingdom Bacillati; phylum Actinomycetota; class Actinomycetes; order Kitasatosporales; family Streptomycetaceae; genus Streptomyces; species Streptomyces sp. NPDC002896. Next base: position 78,648 of record NZ_JBEOVA010000010.1, read on the forward strand.
ACTGCTCGATGGGAAGCGCCGGTGGTGCCGGCACATTGAAGGGGCTTGAGGGCAGATGGCGTCGACTAGCTGGTGGTTTCGTCATTGAACGAAGTATGCGCCTCGTCGGCTCCGGGACGCCAGGTCTGCCGTGGCCGGGGTAGCGCCCTGCGCCGACCGGGAAGAACGCCGGGGCCGCAGCCAAGCCCTGCCCGGGCAGCCCGCGGGGCCCGGCGCAGCCCTGCTCAGGCAGCCCGCGGGCCCCGGCGCAACCCCGCTCCGGCAGCCCGCGTCGGACCCGTGGGCTGCGGCCGCGCACTTCAGTTCAGCCACGGCCACGTCGCATTCCGCGACGCCTCCAGCAGCGGCACCATCCGGAAGGCCGCGTCCGAGAGGCCGCCGAAGACGTGCCTGTTCCCCTTCCCGGAGCCCGCGCGGCCCGCCCGGTACCCGGCCAGGTTCCAGGTGTACACCGGGACGTGCGCCGGGACCTGCTCGGTCGGGTCGCCGGCCCCGTGGTACGTGGCCTGCTCGTCGGTGACGATCAGCACGCGGTCGTGCCGCCTGTAGTGCCGGCGTACCGCCTCGGTGGTGTTCGTGCCGCCGAGGTCGCCGAAGCGCCCCAGGATCTGAAGGGGGAATTCCGGGTGAGGACCGTCTGCAACTACCTCAGGCACCGGAGGTGATGGCCTTCAGAGCCGTCCCGGCGAAACCCTCGATGCGGTAAAGGGCGGATGAGCGTCAAGGCACTCACATCCAATAAGGCCTGCGGCCGACGCGGACATGGTGTCCCCGCGTCGGCCGCCAGAAGGTCCGGGGTGCTGGAGCTCAACCCGTGACTACGAATGAGTTCAGCCTCTACTCTGCCGCTTCCAGGGTCCCGTGATCGCCACCAGAATCCCCGGCGTCTGGATGTTCGCGTACAGGGTCTTGCCGTCGGGCGAGAACGTGACTCCCGCGAACTCGCTGTATTCCGGCTCCTCCTCGGTGCCGATGTTCAGGTCGTTGCGCGCGATGGGGTACGTGCGGCCGCTGTCGGTCGCGCCGAAGAGGTGCTGGACGCCCTCGCCGTCCTCGGCGAGGACGATGCCGCCGTAGGGCGAGACGGTGATGTTGTCGGGACCGTCGAAGGCGCCGTCCTTGGACGGGTCCGGGTTGACGCCGAGCAGCACCTTCAGCGTGAGGGTGCGCCGCTTGGGGTCGTAGAACCAGACCTGCCCGTCGTGCTGGACGGGGCTCTCCTCGCGGGCGTACGAGGAGACGATGTACGTGCCGCCGTCGCCCCACCACATGCCCTCGAGCTTGCGGGCGCGGGTGATCTCGCCGGTGGCGAACTGCTTGCGGACGGACACGGTCTTCGCGTCGCGGTCGGGTACGTCGACCCAGTCCACGCCGTACACCGTGCCGATCTTCGTGGCGCGGGAGAGGTCGTCGACGAAGCGGCCGCCGGAGTCGTAGCACTTGGGGGCCTGCAGCACGCCCGCGTCGTCGGCGAGGGTGCGCAGCTTGCCGCGGCCGTGCTCGAAGCCGGCCGGCGGGGTCCAGCGGTAGAGCAGGCCGTTGGGGCCCGCGGCGTCCTCGGTGAGGTAGAGGTGGCCGCGCTTGGGGTCGACGACGACAGCCTCGTGGGCGTAGCGGCCGAGGGCCTTGATGGGCTTCGGGTCGCGGTTGGCGCGGCCGTCGCGCGGGTCGACCTCGAAGACGTAGCCGTGGTCCTTGGTCATGCCGTTGGAGCCGGCCTTGTCCTCGGTCTCCTCGCAGGTGAGCCAGGTGCCCCAAGGGGTGGTGCCGCCCGCGCAGTTGGTGGAGGTGCCGGCGATGCCGACCCACTCCGCGACCTCGCCGCCGGGGCGCACCTCGACGACGGTGCAGCCGCCGGACGCGGCGGGGTCGTAGACGAGGCCGTCGGTGAGTGGCACGGGGTACTTCCAGTTGGCGCGCGGGCCCTTCAGCTCGTGGTTGTTGACGAGCAGCGTCGTGCCGCGCGGGCCCTCGAAGGTGCCGGTGCCGTCGTGGTTGGACGGGGTGTACTCGCCGGACTCCAGCTTCGTCTTGCCGCTGTAGGTGACGATGCTGTACGAGAAGCCGGCGGGGAGGGCGAGGATGCCCTCGGGGTCCTCGACGAGGGCGCCGTAACCGATGCCGCCGAGGGCGTCGGCGGTGTCCTCGAGGTCCGCGCCGTCCACGGGCTCTGTGTCCTGGCTGGCGAGGGCACCGGGCGTGGTGGCGAAGGCTCCGACGCTGCCGACCAGCGCGACACCGGCGCCGGTGATCGCGGATCGTCTGGCGAAGTCCCTGCGGGTGAGCGACATGGTTTCTCCTGAGGCCTGAGGGCGCGTACGGCTGGGGCTTGGCGGGGGGTGGCGCGGCGGGACCGTTTCGACGGTCACCGTGCCGCCCGCGCATAAACGCCAGTTGAACGCAGCCCGACTTCTCCGGCCTTGGGAGGCGTCGGTCCGTGGGCGGGGTTCTCTCCCCCACCCCTTCCCGCAACTATGGGCGCTGCCCTGGACCCCGCTGGGGGCTCCGCCCCCAGACCCCCGATCGCCCTGACGAGCTCGTCCTCAAGCGCCGGACGGGCTGGAATCAGGCCCCGGTCAGGACAAGCCCGCGTCAGCCCCCGTGCGCCGACCGCGCCTTGAACGCCGCCTTGCGCGCTTCCTTCGCCACCTTCTTGTCGGGGTGCAGGCGGCCCATCGCCTCGAGGACGTCGGCCGTGCCGGGGTGGTCGACGCGCCATGCCGTGTCGAAGAAGCCGCTGTGCTGCTGTGCCAGGCCCTCCACCAGGGCCTGGAGCTCGGCGGAGTTGCCCTCGGCGGCGAGCTGCGCGGCGAGCGTGTCGATCGTCAGCCAGAAGATCATGGACTCGGGCGGCGGCGGCACGTCGGCCGCCCCGTGCTCGCTCAGCCAGACGCGCGCGAGTCCCCCGAGCTCGGCGTCGTCTAGTACGGCACGAAGCGCGGGCTCGGCCGCGCCGCCGACCAGCGACAGCGCCTGCTGACAGCGCAGCCGCCGCAGCGGCGCTCCTTCGTCGCCGCCCCGTGCGGCGGCGAGGAGCTCCTCGGCCGCGGCGAGCGGTTCACGCCGGGCGAGCCACTGCTCGATCTCGGCCTGCGCCGCGCCCTGCGGGAATCCGGCGGTGCCGTCGAGCAGGCCGTCGGCACCCTTGTCCGCGAGGTCGCCGACGGCGGGCGCGTCGAGGCCCGCCTCCTGGAATCGGGCGCGCATGCCGTAGAGGCCGAGCGGGGTGAGCCGGACCATTCCGTACCGCGTGACGTCGATGTCGTCGGCGGATGCGCCCGGCTCCTCGCCGGCGCCTTCGGTGTCGGCCAGCAAGGTCTCGTCGACCGGCTGGAACTCGATGAGACCGACGGGTTCCAGCATCCGGAACTGGTCGTCGAGCCGCATCATGGCGTCCGAGACCTGCTCGAGGACGTCGTTGGTGGGCTTCCCCATGCCGTCGGGCACGATCATCGACGCGGCGAGCGCGGGCAGCGGCACGGGCTCGTCGCCGGGCCCGTCCTCGCTGACGCTCAGCAGGTAGAGGTTGCCGAGCACGCCGTCGAGGAACTCGGCCTCCGCCTCCGGGTCCCAGTCGAGCTGCTCGAAGTCGATCTGTCCGTCGTCCTCGATGGCGTCGACGAGGTCGTCGAGGTCGGGCACGGCCGCGTCGGCCAGCACGGTCTCCAGGGCGTCGAGCCAGAGGCCGAGGATGTCGCTGGGGCCACCGGAGGCGATGAGGCCGAGGTTGTCGCCGCCCGTGACGGTGCCCTCCTCCTCGTCCGTGATCTCGACGAGGCCGGTGTCCACGGCGACGCGCCACGCCTCGCTCGCGTACGCCGTCCCGTCCTCGTCGTCCGCGAGGCCCAGCTCCGCCGCGGCGGCCGGGAGCTGCTCGTCCACGAGCTCCCCGCCCGCTCCGACGCGGGTGTCCGGCCCCGCCCAGCGGGCGAGCCGCACGGCGCGGGAGAGCAGCGGTGCGGCGAGGGCGTCCCTTGCCAGCTCCGCTTCGGAGTGCAGCCGCACCGGCGGCAGCGTGGAGGGGCTTACGGACATCGGTTGGTTCTCCTCGGGACGTGTGGGGCGGCCGGTCCGCGAAGGTCCGACCGGCCCAGCCTAGACCGATATGACCGCGTGCCGCCTGCCCGGCCGCCTCCCTGGACCGCCCCGCCGCCCTGCCCGGAACCGGATCAAGCCACCCGCCGCTCCCGTTCATGTTTCGGTCGGGGGTCGTTACCCGGTCATCCCTTGACAAGTCCCTTGGCGGCACAAGAGATTGACGCGCGTAGAGAACGAACGCGGGTCTCCACGTTCGCGGTTCCGGCCCTTCCGTTCGCGGTTCCGGCCTTTCCCGTTCGCGGTTCCGGCCTCGTCCCGTTCGCGGTTCCACCCTCGTCCCGGCGCTCTGACCAACGTCCCCGGAGGGATCCCTTGCCGAGCAAGACCTCGTCGCGCATCGCCGCGCTGACCGTCGCCGCCGTCTGTTCCGCCGTGTCCGCCGTCGTCCTCACGCCGTCCGCCGAGGCGGCCGAGGTGCGCATCCACGACATCCAGGGCAGCACCCGAATATCGCCGCTCGCAGGTCAGCAGGTCACGGGCGTGACCGGGATCGTGACGGGCACCCGGACCTACGGTTCCTCCAGAGGCTTCTGGATCCAGGATCCGGACCCGGACGGCGATGCCGCCACCAGTGAGGGCGTCTTCGTCTTCACCGGTTCCACGCCGACGGTCACCGTCGGTGACGCGGTGACGGTGTCCGGCACGGTCTCCGAGTTCGTTCCCGCGGGCACGTCGTCCGGCAACCAGTCGATCACCGAGATCACCAAGCCGACGGTGACGGTGGTGTCGTCCGGCGACCCGCTGCCCGCGGCCGCGGTCATCGACGCCGACGCGGTGCCGGACACGTACACGGCGGACGGCGACACGGCCGCGCAGGGCTCCGTCAACGGCCTGCCGCTCCAGCCGGCCAAGTACGCCCTCGACTACTACGAGTCGCTGGAGGGCATGAACGTCCGCATCGGCTCGTCCCGCGTGGTCACCGCGACCGACGCGTTCGCGGAGCTGTGGGTCACGGTCAAGCCGCACGAGCACCCCACCCGCCGCGGCGGCACCGTCTACGGCTCGTACACCTCTCAGAACACGGGCCGGCTTCAGATCCAGTCGCTGGTGCCCACCGCCCAGCAGCCCTTCCCCACCGCGAACGTCGGCGACGTGCTGGAGGGTACGACCGAAGGGCCGCTGGACTACAACCAGTTCGGCGGGTACACGCTGACCGCCCGGACGCTCGGCACAGTCATCGACGGGGGCCTGCAGCGGGAGACCACCCGCAAGCAGAAGAGCGGTGAGCTGGCCGTCGCGACATACAACGTCGAGAACCTCGACCCGACCGACGCGCAGGACAAGTTCGACAAGCTCGCGGACGGCGTGGTCACACATCTGCAGTCGCCCGACATCGTCGCCCTGGAGGAGATCCAGGACGACAACGGAGCGAAGAACGACGGTACGGTCGCCGCCGACCAGACCGTGCAGAAGTTCGTGGACGCGGTCGTCGCCGCGGGCGGCCCGCGGTACGAGTGGCGCTCGATCGACCCGGTCAACAACGCGGACGGCGGCGAGCCCGGCGGCAACATCCGCCAGGTGTTCCTGTTCAACCCGGAGCGCGTCTCCTTCACCGACCGGGCGGGCGGCGACTCGACGACCTCGACCGGCGTCACGGAGGTGGACGGCAAGGCCGCGCTCACCGCGTCGCCGGGCCGTATCGATCCGGGCAACGGGGCCTGGACGAACAGCCGCAAGCCGCTGGCGGGCGAGTTCGTCTTCCGCGGCCGCACGGTCTTCGTAATCGCCAACCACTTCGCGTCCAAGGGCGGCGACCAGGCGCTGCACTCCCAGTACCAGCCGCCCACACGCAGCTCGGAGACCCAGCGCCACCAGCAGGCGACGGCCGTGAACGCCTTCGTGAAGGAGATCCTGAAGACACAGAAGAGCGCGGACGTCGTCACGCTCGGCGACATCAACGACTTCGAGTTCTCCACCACCACGAAGCTCCTGGAGGACGGCGGCGCGCTGTACTCGGCCATCAAGTCCCTGCCGAAGAGCGAGCGTTACACCTACGACTACCAGGGCAACAGCCAGGTCCTGGACCAGATCCTGGTGAGCCCGTCCATCCGCTGCGAGGACTTCTCGTACGACAGCGTGCACATCAACGCGGAGTTCGCGGACCAGAACAGCGACCACGATCCGCAGGTGCTGCGCTTCCGCCCGTGACAACCGCGCTTGGCGCCCGTGCATGACCGAGCCCGGCCTTCACCAGGAGTCACCAGGAGTTCAGAAGGCCGGGCTCAGGCATGCCGTCGGGGACGGGCGCAGGCGTACCGCGGGTGCGGGCACAGGCGTACCGCGGGCGGCGGATCAGGCGCCGAACACCCCGTTCAGCCAGTCCTGCCAGGCGAGTTCGTTGCGCTTGGCGTCCGCGTCCGGCGCGAAGTCGTGGACGCTGATGCCGACCGGGGCGCCCCAGTGGTTGCGGCCGAAGAAGCGGATGAGCGCGTGGTCGGTGCGCAGCCCGATGAAGTACGGGTTACGGAAGTCGACCACGACGTCGAGGGGCCGGCCCTCGGGCCCCCGGGCCTGGACCCGCGCTCCCTCGGCGGTGTCGTCCGCGAGGCCGAGCGCCCGCCCGACCGCGGCGAACGCGTCGGCGGCCGTGGACGCCTCGGGCCCGTTGAACGTGGCGAACGCGACGGGACGACCCGCGAAGTGCGTCACGTACTCGCGCAGGGTGTGCAGATAGAAGTCGGTGTGCCTGGAGGCGCCGTCGTACTGGTTGTCCCAGTCGTCGGTGAAGATCCCGCTGTGCACATACCGCACCCAGGCGCTCCGGCCCTCGTCGCGGGGCTCAATGGTGTGGTCGAGCTGATTGAGCGACTGGGTCGGGAACCCGACGTCCTCGCTGCGGACGGTGAACCGGTTCGGCGGATCCCAGTTGACGATGGTGCTGCCGAAGGGCCCGGCGCCGCCCTCGCGCGGCTCGAATTCGCTTGGCCACAGCCAGCCGCCGGTGCCGGTGGTGATGGCCTCCCAGACCTGTTCGGGACTGGCGTCGACCTCGAACTCCCGGGCGATCTCGAATTCCTTGGACATGGTGGTGGCTCCTGCGGGATCAGTGGGTCTGCGGATGTGCGGGGAGTGCGGTTGCGGGCGAGGCGGTGTCCGCCTCGGCTTCGGGGCGGGCGGCCGGGGACTGCGCATCCGAGGGCCGCGCATCAGGAGCACTTCCGTCCTTGACGGTGGGGTGCACGCCGATGACGATCCGGTGATCGCGGCCGCGCTCCGCGGTCCCGTCGTGGTACTTGCGGATCAGCGCTCCGACGCCCTGGGTCAGCTCCTCCATGAACGCGGCGCGGTCCGCGGCGGAGGCGAAGCGCACCTCACCGTCGAGTGCGTATGTGGCAAGCCGCTTGCGGGCCTTCGTGGCGCCCGTGATCAGCGACCCGACGTCCCGCACCAGACGGGCGGCGAGCGCGAGCAGCCAGCGCGCCGAGAGCTGGTCGCGGGCGCGGTCGGGATCGGGCTGCACCGCGCCCAGGGCCAGGGGCGAGATGACGTACGACGCGGCGGTCGCGCGCATCAGCCGTTCGGTGACATTGCCCTTGCGGCGTTCTCCGGCCAGCTCGACGAGGCCGTGCCGCTCCAGCGCCTTGAGGTGGTAGTTCACCTTCTGCCGCGGCAGCCCGACCCGTGGGGCCAGCATCGCGGCGGAGGCGGGGCCCCCGGCCAGTTCGGCCAGCAGGCGGCCCCTGATGGGGTCGAGCGAGACGGCTGCCGCCGCAGGGTCCTCGATCACGGTCACGTCCAGCATGCGTCCACCGTCCCACCGACAACAATTTTTGTCCAGACTTCTGAGCTTGTCGGTGTGGCGCGGGCGCTACGTGACCTGGGGCGCTGCGCTACGTGACCTGGGGCGCTGCGCTGCGTGACCTGAGACGCTGCGTGACCTGGGATTCACGCGCCGACGCGGTCCGCGTGACGACCACGGAAAAACTTGAAGCGGAAACGTGAAGCGGAAGAACGTAAAACAGCGGTCTGCCGGCGGAGTCCCATCCGCCGGCAGACCGCCGGTTCGGCAGGCCGTCTCGTTCAGCCCGTTACGGCACCGTCACCCTCGACTCAGCATCTCGACCACCTGGTGGCCGCGACCCCGGTGGTGGCCCCGGCGGCCGCCGATCAGACGGTCCAGGCCGCTGGGGAGGTAGCTGTGGCTACGGCGGCGCAGGCCGCTCGAGACAAGCGCACTTCGGCTCAGACCACTCGGGAGGCTCAGGCCGCTCGGGACAAGGGGACTGCGGCGCAGGTTGCTCCGGATGAGGCGGCGGCCGAGCGGGGCCCTGACCACTTGACCGGCGCCGCTGCGGTTCCACAGCACCCCCGTCGCGACGGCCGCACCAGTCCCGGCCCCCGCGATCAGCAGCGCCCGCGGGTGGCGCCGTCCGGCCCGGAATGCGGCGCTGGTGGCGCTTCGTACGGGCTGGGGTGCGGCGAGCCGCACATGGTGCGCCGCCTGCGGGGCCGTTTCCTGGGTCTGGGCCGCGGCGCCCTCGGCCAGCTCGCCTGCCTGTTCGGCGCGACCCTGCAACTGTCGCCTCGCTTCCGCCGCGCGCTCCTGGAACTGTTGCTCGGCGTGGCCTGCACGCCCGCGCATCCGCCCCTTCGCGTGCGTGGCCCGTTCGCTCATCCGGCCGCGCATCTCCGCGGCCTTCTGCCGGGCGCGGGCCTTCACATCCGTCTTAGCCGCCAACTCCTCGACCGTCGCGCCGAGTTCCGCGCGCGTCTCCTCGATCTGCCGGCGCAGTTCGTCGGGCCCCTTGGCGCCGGCCCTCATGCCGTCTGTCATCGGTGCGCCCTTTCCTTGAGCTCCTCGACATCGGCCCTGACGCTGTGCATCGCCCGCTCGGGCAGCGGCGGAGCCGCGCCGCGCAGCTGACGGCGGCCGATCAGGGCGAGCACGCCGGCGATGGCGAAGAGCACCCCGGCGATGATGAGCGCGCTCGCCCACACCGGCAGCGCCAGGGAGAGGGCGGCGGCGGCCGTGGCGGCGAGGGCCATCACCCCGACATAGGCGAGGGCGCCGGCCGCGCCGAGCAGCCCCCCGCCCCGCCCGGCCCGCCTGCCTTTGTAGGCGAGCTCCGCGGTGGCGAGCCGCATCTCCTGCCGCACGAGCGCGGAGAGCTGTGCGGTCGCCCTGCTCACCAGCTCTCCGACCGAGTGTTCCGTACGACGCTGATCCGTGACCGCGGTCATGTCCCGCCTCCCTCCGTCTGGGAGGCCCGAGTACCCACCGATGGCCGCACTACCCCTGCTGCGTCCACGCCTGCTGCGTCTACCCCTGCTCCGTGCCGTCCTGTCCGCCGTCCAGCCGCGCCAGCCGGCTCTGGAACAGGTCCAGCCTCGCCTGCAGCAGCGCAGCCTCGGCGATCAGCTCGGGTACGCCAGTGCCGGCGTCCGCAAGAGGGGCGGGCGCGTCGGCGGCAGCCACCGTGTGGCCCGCCCGCACCGGCCCGGCGACGCCCGCGACCACCTTCAGCCCCTCGCCGCCCAGCCGCGCGAACTCGTCGAGCGGCAGCGCCGGGCGTCCGCGTAGGCACGCCGCGCAGGCCGCCTCCAGCGCAGGCCAGCCCGGCCTCCCCCATCCGGCGTCCGCGAGCGCCGAAGCGGGCGCGCCGCAGCGGCACGGCCCGACCGTCGCGGTGCGCACCCGCTGACGCGCGTACCGGAATCCCTCCTCGAAACGGATGTACGCGCCGAGCACGCGGACCTCCAGCAGGACTGCGGCGCGGTGCTCGGTGGTGCAGAGCAGCGCTTCGGCGGTGCTGCGCCGGTGCACGCAGTGGAAGCCGCAGTCGCAGCGGCGGTGCGGGGTGCGATGCCGCAGTCCGTACACGCAGTGCGCCTCGTCGAGCACGCGGTACGGCAGGGCGGCACCCAGGGAGACGCCGGTGAACCCGGCCCGGGTGCCGCCCTGCGACAGCACCGGGTAGGCGATCTTGTATCCGGTCGGCGGCTCCGCCGGGCGTTCCTCGGGGAGCCGCAGCCTCATCCGGCGACCGGTGCCGGGGCCTGCGCGGCGGCCTCTACGGGCGACTCACTCCCCGACTCCTCGGCGCGCGCCGCGGCTTCGGGTTCCGCACGGTCGTACTCCGCGTCCACACGCGGCCGTTCCTCCGCCACACCGGTGGCGAGTGCCTTGCCCAGCCTCATGACGCCTCCCCTGTGCTGCTGCTGGTACCGACCTCGCCATGGTGACCCATATCGGGCGAGTTGGCACCAGCGCCTCGGACGAGCACCTCGTAGCGTTCCTTGCGCATATCGCTTAGCAGAATTAAGTGGAGCTTCACCGTCACTGCGCCGAAACTTCAGGCATGACGACCCCACGCACGACCGCTCCCTTCGGCCGCGCGCTCTGCGCGATGATCACGCCCTTCACCGACTCCGGTGAACTGGACCTGGACGGGGCCCAGCAGCTGGCCGAGCGGCTCGTAGCGGACGGCTGCGACGGGCTCGTCCTGTCCGGTACGACGGGCGAGTCGCCCACCACGACCGACGCCGAGAAGTCGGCTCTCGTGCGCTCCGTGGCCGAGGCGGTCGGCGACCGTGCGGTGGTCGTCGCGGGCGTCGGCAGCTCCGACACCCGGCACACGGTCGAGCTCGCGCTGGAGGCGGAGAAGGCGGGCGCGGACGGTCTGCTGGTGGTCACGCCGTACTACAGCAGGCCGCCCCAGGACTCCCTCGAGGAGCACTTCCGGGAGATCGCGGACGCCTCCGGGCTGCCGCTGATGCTCTACGACATCCCCGGCCGCACCGGCACCCGGATCGAGCCGGAGACGATGCTGCGGCTCGCGGAGCATCCTCGGATCGCCGCCGTGAAGGACTGCGCGTACGACCTGCTGGGCACCCAGAAGGTCCTCGCGCGCACGGACCTCGCGTACTACACAGGCTGCGAGGAGTTCATCCTGCCGCTGTACGCGGTGGGCGGTGCGGGCTATGTGTCGACGGTCGCCAATGCCGTGCCGCACCATCTGCGCGGGATCCTCGACGCGTATGACGCGGGTGACACAGCGGGTGCCGCGCTGCGGCAGCAACGGGCAATCCCGCTCATCGAGTTGATGATGGCGTCCGGGCTGCCCGGCACGGTCACGGCGAAGGCGCTGCTCGGGGCGCTCGGGCTGCCCGCGGGCCCGGTGCGGGCACCGCTGAGGCCCGCCGGCCGCGAGGCGACCGACGGGCTGGTGGCTGCGTACGAGCGGCTGACGACCGCCTGACCAGCGTGCGTTCGAGCGGCTGGTGGCCGCTCGATCAGCGCTTGGCGAAGATCGGCGTCCAGCGCCCGGCCGCGCCGTCGTTCCCCTTGCGGAAACCGCTCAGCGGTACGACCTTGTCGCTGCCGATCGTGACGAGCACGAGCCGGTTGTGGAACTCGTTCGAGCCCGGCGTGATGTCCCAGGCGATGAGCCGCTTGTCGTCGACCCAGGCGAGCAGCTGCTGCCCGTTCACCTTGGTGACCCGCTTGCCGGTGTAGGGGTCGAGGAGCTCGGAGGCGGACTTCTTGTTGTCGCCCGCGTAGCCGCCCGCGACGAGCTTGCCGTCCGGGGACAGTCCGGCGTCGTTGAACCAGTGCACGTACTCCTCGTTCGCGGGCTTCGCGACCTCGTTGCCCTCGAAGTCGTAGTACTGCATGTGGGGAGCCGTCGTGAGCCCGGAGTACACCAGCTTGCCGTCGTGGCTGAAGGCGAAGTCCTGGCGGACGTTGAGGTCTTCGCTGTTGTACGTGACCCCGCTCCAAGAGCCGTTGCCTGAGCCGACGTCGATGACGTAGAAGCCGGTCCGGCTGGACTGGCCGTACTGCGGCATCCAGTCGTTCTTCTTGCCGTCGCCGTCGCTGTCGTAGTCCGCCTTGTACCGCAGGTCGGGGTTCTTGCTGTACGTCGTCGCGACGAGCTTGCTGCCGTCGGGCGAGAACTCGACCCCCGCGACGCCGCGGTCGACCGGGATCCAGCGCTCGACCTCGCCGGTGAGCAGGTCGAGCAGGCCGATCCGCTTGGCGGGCAGGTCCTTCTCCAGGACGGCGGCGGTCCGCATGCCGGGGGCGACGGCGATGTAGGACCACTTGGTGGTCTTCACGTACTTGCCGGTCTTCTGGTCCAGAAGCCAGTACGTGCGGACGGCGGTGCCGCGGTCGTCCGTCTGCTTGACGGTGCTCCAGGTGTAGTACGAGGCCAGCGCGACGTTCCCCGCCGCGATCAGGTCGCGCGGCGGTGTCTGGTCCGGGTGGGCGATGATGTCGCTCGGGTTCATCTCGCTCGCCAGACGCACGTCGTCCTTGCCGGAGTCCAGCAGGGGCACCGCCACCGAGACGGCGACCACGGCGGCGGTGGCCGCGGCGACGCACGCGATGGTACGGGTCCGGCGGCGGCGTCGGACCGTCAGCACCCGGTCGGCGAAGTCCGGCCCCAGCGGGGGCTGTTCGGCGGCCTGTTCCCGCAGGGAGTCACGCACCAGCTCTTCGACGTTCACGGACGCACCTCCACGGGCGAGAAGTCACGGGACGGCTGCTGCTCGGCGTCGGCCGGGCCGAGCGCGGACAGTTCGGGGGCGAGGTCCCGCAGCCGGGCGAGGGAGCGGTGTGTGGTGGAGCGCACCGTGCCGACCGAGCAGCCGAGGAGACGGGCCACGTCGGCCTCGGGCAGGTCCTCAAAGTAGCGCAGGACGAGGACGGTGCGCTGACGGGCGGTGAGCCGGGCCAGTGCGGCGCGCATGACGATGCGCAGGTCGGCCGCGCCCGGCCCGTCGTCGGCACCGGGGTGCGTGGCGCTCTCCGGCGGCTCGGAGACGCTCAGTTCGCGCCGCGGCCACTTCAGCCGCCAGCGGCTCACCTGCTGCCGGTAGAGGATCTGCCGTACGTACGCCTCGGGCTCGTCGATGCGGTGCCAGCGTCCGGCGGCCTTGATCAGCGCGTTCTGCAGCAGGTCTTCGGCCGCGTGCCGGTCGCCGCCGCTGAGCAGGACGGCGGTCTTCAGCAGCGCGGACGACCTGTTCGCCACGAACTCCCGGAAGTTTTCCTGGCCCTCGGCATCCATCGTCACCTTCTCTGGTTCGCATTCCCCGGATCGTCTTCGATCTTCTCGGGATCTTCTTGGGCGGACCTTGCTGTCCCTGGTGACGTGCGTGGCGGCCCCCCGCTATGCCTGTGCGCGCAAAAAATAACCGGACCTGCCCGCGACTTACACTTGCCCGAGCTGGAGCTGCCAGCCGTGTCCGTACCTGGGAGTCGCCCCATGGATCACCGCTCTCGCCGGCTTCTCAGGGGCGTTCTGAACTGTGCCGGTGTGCTGTGGTTCGGCTACCAGGCGGTCGCCGGAGACGGCCCCATGCAGGTGTTCTCGGTCCTCGTGATGATCTTCCTCGGGGTGCTGGCCGTGCTCACTGTCCTCGATCGGATTCTCCCCCCGCGGAAGCGGCGGCGGGCGCGGGAACGTGACGGCACAGCAGAGCGCCCTCCCGGGCCGTCTCAGGGCCTCGGAAGGGCGCTCGGCGACAAGTCGGACGGTTGAACCGTACGAGGTCGCGGGCGGCAGCCGCGCCAGGTCAGTTGTGGCTGTGGAGCACCTCGTTAAGGCCGCCCCACACGGCGTTGTTCGGGCGGGCCTCGACGGCGCCCGTCACGGAGTTGCGGCGGAAGAGGATGTTGGAGGCGCCGGACAGCTCGCGGGCCTTGACGATCTCGCCGTCGGGCATGGTCACGCGGGTGCCTGCGGTGACGTAGAGGCCGGCCTCGACCACACACTCGTCGCCGAGCGCGATGCCGACGCCCGCCTCGGCGCCGATGAGGCAGCGCTCGCCGATGGAGATGACCACGTTGCCGCCGCCGGACAGGGTGCCCATGGTGGAGGCGCCGCCGCCGATGTCGGAGCCGTCGCCGACGACGACGCCGGCCGAGATGCGGCCCTCGACCATCGACGTGCCGAGCGTGCCCGCGTTGAAGTTCACGAAGCCCTCGTGCATCACGGTGGTGCCCTCGGCGAGGTGCGCACCGAGCCGCACCCGGTCGGCGTCGGCGATACGGACGCCCTTCGGCGCGACGTAGTCCGTCATGCGCGGGAACTTGTCGATGCTGGTCACCTGCAGATGCAGGCCCTCGCCGCGGGCGTTCAGCCGGACCTTCTCGAGGTCGTCCACGGCGACCGGGCCGAGCGAGGTCCAGGCGACGTTGGCGAGGAAGCCGAACATGCCGTCCAGGCTCTGGCCGTGCGGCTTCACCAGGCGGTGCGAGAGAAGGTGCAGACGCAGGTACACGTCGTGGGCGTCCAGCGGCTTGTCGTCGAGGGACGCGATGACCGTACGGACCGCGACGACCTCGACGCCGCGGCGGGCGTCCGGGCCGATGGCCTTCGCGGCGCCCTCGCCGAGCAGCTCGACGGCGCGCTCGGCGCTCAGCCGCTCCGTGCCGGCGGGGCCGGGCTCGCCGGACAGCTCGGGCGCGGGGAACCAGGTGTCGAGAACGGTGCCGTCGGCGGTGACGGTGGCAAGGCCGGCGGCGACGGCGCCGGTGGTGCGAGGTGCAGTAGCAGTCGTGTCGGTCATGCCAGAAACCTAACCGGCGGGGGGCCGGGGAGGCTAACTGGTGGGCCCGGCGTCTCAGGGTGCGGGCCGATCGGCCGGTGCACCCCGGGACCTCACATGCCGGACGTGCCACCGGTCGGCTGTGGACACCCCCGTCGCCCACAGCCGACCGGCTCGCGGCAGCGGCCCCGCGCGCGCCGTGGACACCCCCGTCGCCCACGGCGCGCCCCGGGGTCAGGGCAGCTGCCCCTTCTCGTCGACCACGGCCGCGTCGAGCCGTGCGCTCTGGATCACGATGTCCCCCTCCTTCCACGGACGCTCCGGGGTGTCGCCGCCCGGGTACTTCTCGGCGTAGTCGCGGACGACAATCCAGCGCCGTCCCACGGGCTCGTAGGTATGGGCGTCGATGAGGATCTCGGTGCGGGTGGTCGCCTTGGCGCCCCCGTTCCGGTGGATCTCGATGGCGTCACGACCAGCGACGTCCTTGACCAGCTGGTGGCCGACGTCCACGCCGGGCACCGTGGCGAGCGCCCGGTACAGCTTGGCGAGTCCCTCCGGCGGCATGGGGTACGAGTCGAGGAGCACGCTCAGGGCACGGAAGTCGTGCTCGGCAGGGGTCTCCTTGCTCCCTTTACCGGACGGGTAGAACTTGCGTGCCTTCTCCAGCAGCGCCTCCGGGTCGTCCGGGAGCTGCTGGATGAACCGGAACCGCTCCCGGGGCGAGTGGTCGTCGCCCTCCCGCCAGTTCTCGAAGCGCGGGTCGGCGTACTTCGTCCAGCCCTCGTCGGTGCGCGGAGGCTCCTGCGTACCGCTGGGCCAGCCGCCGCTTGACTGGCTCATCGTCTTCTCGTAGATCCACTGGCTGTCGCCGGGCGTGGCGACGGGCTTGTAACCCTCGACGGTGTCCGCGGCCCGTCCGAGCACCTTTGCGGCGCTGTCCAGCGCGCTCTCCGAGGTGGCCGGTGTCACCTCGTGACCGGAGCCCGCCCCTCCGACGAGCAGCGAGACGGCAACAGCCACCGCGGTCACGGCCGCGACGACTCCCGCGATCACGAAGTGCCGACGGGCCCACGCCGTACGCGGGCGCTCGCCCTTCTGCACCGCGTCGAGCAGCCGTACGCGTCCGGGAGCGAGCCGGGCACGGTCCGGCGAAGGAACATCGGCGCGCAGCTCGCGCACCCGAGTCATCTCGTCCATGGCTACGCCACCTCCGCTGCGTCGCTCACGAAAGCCGGATCGGCGCCCAGCGCCGTGCGTACCTTGCGTCGGGCCCTGTTGAGCCGTGACCGGACCGTCCCGACCGGGATACCGAGCGCCTCGGCGACCTCCGGGTAGGTCAGGTCGGCCCAGGCGACAAGCAGCAGGACGTGCCGGTCGCCCGCCGCGAGCGAGGCGAGGGCACCGGCCAGCGGTGCCTGTGCGTCGACCCTGTCCTCGGTGTCCTCGACCCAGGTGGCGGCGACGGAGTCGTGTCCGGTGCGGGCCATGGCCTTGAGCGCCCGTACCTCGGCTCGGCGATGCTTGCCGATGAGGTTGCCCGCGATGCCGTACAGCCAGGGGCGCGCGTTGGGCCGCGCCCGGTCGTAGCGGGCGCGGATGCGGAAGGCCGTCAGGAACGTGTCCGCCGTGATGTCGTCCGCCGCGGCATCGCCGAGGCGGCGGGCGGCATACCGGTGGATGTCGGCCGCGTACCGGTCGTAGAGCTGCGCGAACAGCTCCGGCTGCTCCAGGGACTGTGCGACGACGTCGGCGTCGTCCTGCACCTTGGGAGTCGCCTGTGGCGTCGCTGGTGGTCCGGTCACAAGGCCTCCGTCTTCGGGGTGGGTTCGAGCGTTGCACCCCCTGTTCCCCGATGGGCCCTGGAGAGTTCACGCTCTTCCGGACGTACGTTTCTCTCGCCGCCCCACCTCCGGCCCGCCCCCAGGACCGCCACTCCCGCAAGCGCGCCGAGCGCCGCGCAGACGGGCCACAGCGCGCCGGGCGCCGCCTGGTAGAGCGCGCCGCCAAGGGGTGCCGCCAGGACCATGCCGCTGATGGACGCGCCCGCGTACAGCGACTGGAAGCGACCCTGGACGTGTGCGGGGGCCTGGTCGGCGACGTACGCCGTGGCGGTCGTCTTGTACAGGACCTCGCCGAGCGTGAGCAGCGCCATCATCATGACGGCCGTGCCCAACCCGGCGCCGAGCAGGAGCCCGGCATAGCCGGCGGCGACAAGGAGCAGGCCGGTGCCGACGATGCCCAGTGGCGAGCGGCGGCGCAGCGCGAGGGCTGCGGGCAGTTCCAGGCAGAGGATGACGCCTCCGTTGACGGCCAGCAGGGCGCCGTAGACGCGGGCGTCCATGCCGTGGTCGGCGAGGAAGAGGGGGAAGGTCGAGTACTGCTGCCGGTACACCAGGTCGATGACGAGGATCGAGGCGAGCAGCACCAGCACGGCGGGGCGCGCCCTCAGTTCGGGCCAGAGCCGGCCGGTGACCGCCTCATGCGCCCGTGCGGCACCGCGCGCGGGGACGACGCGGGCCGTCCAGCACGCGAAGAACAGGGTGCCGATGCCGTCGGCGACGAAGAGCCAGTCGTACGAGACCTGGGTGGCGACAAGCGCGCCCAGCGGCGGCCCCGCGGTGAAGCCGCCGTTGCCCGCGGCACGGATCACCGCGAACGCCTGGCGGCGGGTGCCTTCGGGCACGATGACCGCGACGAGCGCGGAGTTGGCGGCGCGCAGGACGCCTGCGGCGTACTCGGACAGCGGGAGAGTGACGTACAGGGCGGCCGTCGGCAGCGCGGGGAGCGTCATGAGCAGCAGTCCTGCGACGGTGGCCGCGACGAGCAGGACGCGCCGGTGTCCGAAGCGGTCGCCGAACCAGCCGCCGGTGAAGTTGCCGGCGACGACGCCGACTCCGCCGATGCCGCTGATGACGCCGGCCTCGCCGACTCCCAGGCCGCGCGGTCCTGTGAGATAGAGGAAGAGGTAGACGAAGCTGACGCTGACGAGCGAGTTGAAGAACACGCCGCCGGCCAGCAGCCATACGGTGCGCGGTAAGTCCTTGAACGCCTGCACGGCGACTGCCTCCAGCACGGTGTCAGCAAGTTCAGCGCGATCAGTGATCGGTGAGATCAGCGAGATCAGCGAGATCCTCGGCCGCTTTTCTTCCGCGCTTCCCAGTGAGTTCCCTTTAGGAACGGACTATGGCAGCGTGGCAGTCTCAGGTCAATCGGGTCAACACCCCACCGGCGAAGGGACTCAGGACCATGCCCCGTCGGACCACTCTCGGCGACGCCGACTGCGCCATCGCACAGGCCCTGGACGTCGTCGGCGACTGGTGGACCCTGCTGATCGTGCGAGACACGGCGCGCGGGGTGCACCGCTTCGACGACCTGCAGCGCGAACTGGGCCTGTCCCGCAAGGTGCTGACGGAGCGGCTGCGTCTGCTGGTGGATGCGGACGTCCTCACGCGCGTGCCGTACCAGGAGCGCCCCGTGCGCCACGAGTACCGCCTCACGCCGCGCGGCCGCGCGCTGCTGCCCGTACTGATCGCCCTGCAGGACTGGGGAGACACCTGGCTACTGGGCGACGGGGAGACGACGGCGACGGCGGCGGAGGCGTCCAGGGAGGCCCAGCGGATACATGGTCTGCGCGGCACGCGCCTGCCGGAGCTCCGACTCATCGATGACGAGGGCGAGTTGCGCGACCCGGTGGCGGGCACCCCGTACACCGTCCTGTACTGCTTCCCCGGCGCCTACGCCCGCAGCGACGCCTATCCGCCCGGCTGGTCCGAGATCCCCGGCGCGCCCGGCTGCACCCTGGAGTCCTGCACGTACCGCGACCGGCTCGCCGAATTCACCGCGGTGGGGGCCACCGTGCACGGAGTCTCCACCCAACGCCCGGACGAACAGCGCGCGTTCGCGGACGCCGAGCGGCTGCGCTTCCCGCTGCTGTCCGACGCGGATCTGACACTCACGGCGGCACTGCGCCTGCCGACGTTCCGCGCGGCGGGCGTGAGCCGCCTGAAGCGTCTCACGCTGATCATCGACCGGGACCGGACGGTCCGCGAGGTCTTCTACCCGGTTACGGACATCACGGCGAGCGTCGCGGCGGCCCTCGACGCCGTCAGGGAATGAGCCGCGCCAGCATCTCCCGCGCATACGCCTCGTCGTAATCGCCGCCCGTCAGCAGCACCTGCAGACAGATCCCGTCCATCAGCGCGACGAGCGCCCGTGCCGTGACCGGGTCCGTGCGGTCGGCGATCAGGTCGGCGAGGTCCTGGCACCACTCAGCGGCCACGGGGCGCAGCGCCGGGCGGCGGAGGGCGGCGAGATAGAGCTCGTACTCGAGCTCGACCCCGGTGCGCTCGCCGGCGAGCCACTCCCCCATCAGCCCGGCGAGTTCACCGGCGAGGTCGATGCGCCGGTCCTCGAGGGCGCCTCGACTCCGCACCACCTTGGCGAAGCCCTCGTTGGCCTGGCGCAGGGCGGCGACCATGAGCTCGTCCAACGTCTTGAAGTGATACGTGGTGGAGCCGAGCGGCACATCGGCCTCGGCCGCGACGGACCGGTGACTGAGTCCGGCGATGCCCTTGTCGCCGACCACCCGGATCGCGGCGTCGATGATGCGCTGCCGCCGCTCGGGGTCGTACCGCCGGGCGGCCATCAGTGGGCCCCGCCGAGGTTGAGCAGCACGACTCCGCCGATGACGAGCGCGACGCCCGCCACCTTGGCCGCGGTCATCGTCTCGCCGAGGAACACCATGCCGATCGCCGCGATCACCGCGGTGCCGACCCCGGCCCAGATGGCATACGCCGTGCCGACCTCGATCGTCTTGAGCGTCTGCGCCAGCAGTGCGAAGGCGATGAGGTACCCGGCGACGGTGGCGAGCGAGGGCCAGAGCCTGCTGAACCCCTCGCTGTACTTCATCGCCGTGGTGCCGGCCACCTCGGCCGCTATGGCTCCCGCGAGCAGTGCGTATCCCATGCGTACGAGTGTACACATCGTTGCGTACGCCCGTACACAACAGAGGTTCCGAGCAGGTTCACTTCCGGCCCGTGCCCATCCGGCAGCACAGGCCGGGAGCACACCGGTTATCGTGTCGCGATCACGTGGGGGCCACGGGATGTGGACACCCGGGCCGCGCGGCGGCCCGGCGGTGATACGGAGCGTGCAAGAGAGCCATGGCGGATACATCAGGGCGGGGCGACAGACCTGCGGACTCTCCAGGTCCTTCGCACGCAGGCGGACCAGGCGGACCCAACGGCCCAGGCGGACCGGCCGGCCCGGGCGGGCCCATGGGCTACGGCGGACCCGAAGGCTGGGGCGCCGGGTGGTGGGCGCCGCCCCCTCCACCGCCGCCGAAGCCGGGCGTCATACCGTTGGCGCCCCTGGGCCTCGAAGCCGTCTTCGGCGGCGTGTTCGCGACGCTGCGGCGCTACGCCAAGCCGCTCTTCGGTTCCGCCCTGGCGGCGTACGCAGCGCTGACGGTCCTCCTGGCGGGCCTGGTCGCGCTCGCCTACGCGTCCGTGAAGGACCAACTGGACGCCATCTATGTGCCGGACGCGCACGTGGAGTGGGATGACGTTCGCCCGATCCTGACCGCGTTCGGCGTGGTCTGGGCCGTCGGCGGGCTCGCGGCGCTAGCGGTCTCGGCCTTCGTGCAGGCGTCGTGCGCGGCCACGCTCCGCGAGGCGGTGCTGGGCCGCCGTACGACCGTCAGGGCCGTCGCCCGGCACGCGCTGTCCCGCACGCCGGCGGTCCTCGGCGTCATGCTGCTGATGGCCCTGATCGTGCTGGTGCCCATGGCGCTGATCTTCGCAGGTGGCATCGCCTTCTTCTTCGGCGTGATGGCGACCGGGTCCGGCCCGGCCCTGGCGATCGTCCCCGTGTTCCTCCTCTTGCCGCTGACCATGCCGCTTGCGATCTGGCTGTACGTCCTCTTCGGCTTCGCGCCCGCCGCGGCCGTACTGGAGTCGGCGGGCCCGGTGACGGCGATGCGCCGCTCGGCACGGCTCGTGCGGGGCGCGTGGTGGCGGATATTCGGGATCACCCTGCTCGGCGCTCTGATGGTGCTGGTCGCATCGCTCGTGGTGCAGATGCCCCTGATGTTCGCCGCGCCCGCGGCTGCCCCGTACTCGCCCGCCGACCCGTCACCAACGCTCTCCGACGTACTGCCCCACATGGGCGCGTATCTGGTGCTGTCCATGCTGGTGAACCTGCTGGTGCAGCTGCTGACGGCGGTCTTCCTCCCGCTGATCACCACCCTGCTCTACGTCGACCAGCGCATCCGCAAGGAGGGCCTGGCCACGTCACTGGCCGCGGCCGCGGCCAGGCCCCCATCGGCGTAGCTCTCGCGACGCACCCCCACCCGAGCTCAGTCGATCAGCGACTTCTTCGGGCGCAGGACGCAGAACTCGTTCCCCTCGGGATCTGCGAGCACCACCCACGTGGCGTCCTCACTCTGGCCGACGTCCACCCGTCGTGCCCCGAGCCCGATGATGCGCTCGACCTCGGCGGCCTGGTCGTCGGGGGCAAGGTCGATGTGGAGCCGGTTCTTGACGGTCTTCTTCTCGGGGACGGGGAGGAAGCACATCCCGGGCATCGCGTGCTCGTCGGCCCCGATGACGATCTCGTCCTCGGCCTCGAAGAGCACGCGCCAGTCCAGCACTTGGCGCCAGAAGCGGGCCAGCGACGGCAGATCGTGCGTGTCGACCACCAGGTGGTACAGAGAAACAGCCATGTCCGGCAGTCTCCCCCGCCACCATCACCGCGAATCCGTACACCCGAACGGCCCCCGTGCAGTGTGC
Organism: Streptomyces sp. NPDC002896; assembly: GCF_040295225.1. Classification (NCBI taxonomy): domain Bacteria; kingdom Bacillati; phylum Actinomycetota; class Actinomycetes; order Kitasatosporales; family Streptomycetaceae; genus Streptomyces; species Streptomyces sp. NPDC002896. Next base: position 100,031 of record NZ_JBEOVA010000010.1, read on the forward strand.
ACAGGGGCCGTTCGACAAGCATGACCGGGCGCGGTCCTCGGTCCTCGGACGGTCAGGCGCTCAGACGTTGAACCCCAGCGCCCGAAGCTGCTCCCGCCCGTCGTCCGTGATCTTGTCCGGGCCCCACGGCGGCATCCAGACCCAGTTGATACGGAGCTCGCTGACGAGTCCGTCCGTCGCCGACTTCGCCTGGTCCTCGATGACGTCGGTCAGCGGGCAGGCCGCGGACGTCAGCGTCATGTCGACGGTGGCGATGTTCGCGTCGTCGACGTGGATGCCGTAGATCAGGCCGAGGTTGACGACGTCGATGCCCAGCTCGGGGTCGACGACGTCCATCAGGGCCTCACGGAGCTCTTCCTCCGAGGCCGGCTTCATCTCAACGGTCTCGCTCATGCGGTCTTCGCCTCCTCCGCGAAGGCCTGGGCCGTCGCGTCCTTCCACGCCATCCAGCTGAGCAGCGCGCACTTCACTCGGGCCGGGTACTTCGAGACTCCGGCGAACGCGACCGCGTCCTCCAGGATCTCCTCCATCGCGTCGTCCGGCTCGATGCGGCCCTTGGACTGCATCAGCTCCAGGAAGACGCCCTGGATCTTCTGCGCCTCGGCCAGCTCCTTGCCGACGAGCAGCTCGTTCAGCACGGAGGCCGAGGCCTGGCTGATCGAGCAGCCCTGGCCCTCGTAGCTGATGTCCTCGATCCGCTCCCCGTCGTACTTGACGCGCAGCGTGATCTCGTCGCCGCAGGTCGGGTTGACGTGGTGCACCTCGGCGTCACCATCACGCAGACCGCGCCCGTGCGGGTGCTTGTAGTGGTCCAGGATGACGTCCTGGTACATCGAATCAAGCTTCACTGGCAGCAGCCCCTCAGCCGAAGAAGTTCCGTACGTGCTCCAGGCCGTCCACCAGAGCGTCGATCTCGGCCGGCGTGGAGTACAGATAGAACGACGCTCGCGTGGTCGCAGGAATTCCGTACCGCAGGCACACCGGGCGGGCGCAGTGGTGGCCGACCCGGACCGCGATGCCCTGCTCGTCGAGGACCTGGCCCACGTCGTGGGGGTGTATGTCGCCGAGCGTGAAGGAGATCGCGGCGCCCCGGTCCTCGGCCGTCATCGGGCCGATGATCTTGAGGTCGGGGACCTCGAGCAGGCGCTTCACCGCGTACTCCGTGAGCGCGTGCTCGTGGGCGGCGATGTTCTCCATGCCGATGGAGTTCAGGTAGTCGATGGCCGCGCCCAGACCGACCGCCTGCGCGATCGGCGGGGTGCCCGCCTCGAACTTGTGCGGCGCCGGGGCGTACGTCGACGAGTGCATCGAGACGGTCTCGATCATCTCGCCGCCGCCGAGGAACGGAGGCAGGTCCTCGAGGAGTTCCTGCCGTCCCCACAGGACGCCGATGCCCGTCGGGCCGCACATCTTGTGGCCGGTGAAGGCCACGAAGTCGGCCTGAAGGGCCTGGACGTCGAGCGGCATGTGGGGCGCCGCCTGGGAGGCGTCGATCAGCACCAGCGCACCGACCTCCTGGGCGCGGCGCACGATGGCCTCGACCGGGTTGACCGTGCCCAGGATGTTGGAGACCAGGACGAAGGAGACGATCTTCGTCTTCTCCGTGATGATCTCGTTGATGTTGGAGAGGTCGAGCCGGCCGTCGTCGGTCAGCCCGAACCACTTCAGCTTCGCGCCGGTGCGCTGCGACAGCAGCTGCCACGGAACGATGTTGGAGTGGTGCTCCATCTCGGTGATGACGATCTCGGTCTCGTGGTCCACGCGGTAGGGCTCGTCGGCCCAGCCCAGCATGTTGGCCACGAGGTTGAGCGACTCGGAGGCGTTCTTGGTGAAGATGACCTCGTCGCGGCTCGGCGCGTTGATGAAGGCGGCGACCTTGTCGCGGGCGCCTTCGTACTCCGCCGTGGCCTCCTCGGCGAGAACGTGCACGCCGCGGTGGACGTTGGCGTTGTACCGCTCGTAGTAGGCGTTGAGCACGTCGAGCACCTGGCGCGGCTTCTGCGAGGTCGCCGCGTTGTCCAGGTACACGAGCTTCTTCCCGTCGTGGACCAGGCGGTCCAGGATCGGGAAGTCCTTGCGGATCGCCTCGGTGTCGAGGAGGCCCGGCAGCTGTGTCACGCGGATGCGCCACCCTTCGTGTATGCCTCGTAGCCCTCGTTCTCCAGCTTGTCGGCGAGCTCGGCGCCGCCGGACTCGACGATACGGCCGGCCGAGAAGACGTGGACGTAGTCGGGCTTGATGTAGCGGAGGATCCGCGTGTAGTGCGTGATCAGCAGGGTGCCGACCTCGCCGGTCTCGCGTACGCGGTTGACGCCCTCGGAGACGACGCGCAGGGCGTCGACGTCGAGGCCGGAGTCGGTCTCGTCGAGGATGGCGACCTTCGGCTTGAGCAGCTCCAGCTGAAGGATCTCGTGGCGCTTCTTCTCACCGCCGGAGAAGCCCTCGTTGACGTTGCGCTCGGCGAAGGCGGGGTCGATCGAGAGGCGCTCCATGGCCTCCTTGACCTCCTTCACCCAGGTGCGCAGCTTGGGGGCCTCGCCGCGGACGGCGGTGGCGGAGGTGCGCAGGAAGTTGGAGACCGAGACGCCGGGGACCTCGACCGGGTACTGCATGGCGAGGAACAGGCCGGCGCGGGCGCGCTCGTCGACGGACATCTCGAGGACGTCCTCGCCGTCGAGGGTGACGGTGCCCCTGGTGATCGTGTACTTCGGGTGACCCGCGAGGGAGTAGGCGAGGGTCGACTTGCCCGAGCCGTTGGGGCCCATGATGGCGTGCGTCTCGCCCTGCTTCACGGTCAGGTCGACGCCCTTGAGGATCTCCTTGGTGGAGTTGTCGGCCTCGACGGTGACGTGCAGGTCTCGGATTTCAAGCGTTGCCATGGGTGCCTCAGGACTCCTGGGTGAGGGAGACGAGTACGTCGTCCCCTTCGATCTTTACGGGGTATACGGGGACAGGGCGCGTCGCGGGTAGGCCGGACGGCTTGCCGGTGCGGAGGTCGAAGCTGGAGCCGTGCAGCCAGCACTCGATCTGGCAGTCCTCCACCTCGCCCTCGGAGAGGGAGACGTTCGCGTGCGAGCAGATGTCGTAGATCGCGAACACCTCGCCCTCGGTACGGACGACCGAGACCGGCGTGCCGTCGATGTCCACCCGCTTCGGGGTGTCATCCTCCAGCTCGCTCAGTCCGCAGACGCGTACGAACTTCGACGGGTCAGTCATCCGACCGCCGCCTCCAGCTCTTCCTCGATCTTCGCGATGAGGCGCTCCTCGATGTCGGCGACACCGATCTGCTGGACCAGCTCGGCGAAGAAGCCGCGGACGACGAGGCGGCGGGCGTCCTGCTCCGGGATGCCGCGGGCCATCAGGTAGAAGAGCTGCTCGTCGTCGAAGCGGCCGGTGGCGCTCGCGTGGCCGGCCCCGACGATCTCGCCGGTCTCGATCTCCAGGTTCGGCACGGAGTCGACGCGGGCACCGTCGGTCAGAACCAGGTTGCGGTTCATCTCGTAGGTGTCCGTGCCCTCGGCCTTGGCCTCGATCAGGACGTCGCCGATCCACACCGCGTGCGCGTCGTCGCCCTGGAGCGCGCCCTTGTAGGCGACGTTGGACTTGCAGTGCGGGGTGTTGTGGTCGACCAGGAGGCGGTGCTCCTGGTGCTGGCCCTTGTCGGTGAAGTACAGGCCGAACAGCTCGGCCTCGCCGCCGGTGCCCGCGTACTGCACGCGCGGGTGGAGACGGACGAGGTCGCCGCCGAAGGTGACGACCACGGACTTGAAGGTCGCGTCCCGGCCGACCAGCGTGTTGTGCTGGGCGACGTGCACGGCCTTCTCGTCCCAGTCCTGGATGGAGACGACGGTGAGCTTGGCGCCGTCGCCCAGGATGTAGTCGACGTTGGCGGCGAGCACGGCGTCACCGGTGTGGTCGATGACGACGACGGCCTCGGCGAAGTTGCCCAGCTCGATCACCTGGTGGCCGAAGGCGACCCCGCCCTCGCCGTGCACGGCGATACGGACGGGGGTGTCGAGGACCTTCTCCTTGGGGACGGTCACGACCGAGGCCTTCTCGAAGGACGAGTACGCCTGGGCGGCGACGCGGTCCACCGGGGTGCCAGCCTTGCCGAGCCGGGCGTCGTCGCGCCCGACGGTCTCGACGGTGACGCCCTCGGGGGCCTCGACCTCGACCTTCACACCGGTTCCGTTGGCGACCGCGGTGCCGTCGTGCAGCCCGCGCAGCCGCTCCAGCGGCGTGAAGCGCCACTCCTCCTCGCGGCCGTGCGGCACGGGGAAGTCCGCCACGTCGAAGGACGGCGGCGCGCTCATGCGCGTGGCGACGGTCGACTCCGCAGCGACCGCGATGGAGCCCGCGGTGGTGGAGCCCACCGGGATGTTCTGAGCCTCAGCCATGGCTGTCGTGTTGCTCTCTTCCTACGTCAATGAGTCTTCAGGCTGCTGTGCGGGAGCGGGCCGGGTCAGCCGACCGCGCCCTCCATCTGCAGCTCGATCAGCCGGTTGAGCTCCAGCGCGTACTCCATGGGCAGTTCCTTGGCGATCGGCTCGACGAAGCCGCGCACGATCATCGCCATCGCCTCGAACTCGGAGAGACCGCGGCTCATCAGGTAGAAGAGCTGGTCCTCGGAGACCTTGGAGACGGTCGCCTCGTGGCCCATGGACACGTCGTCCTCGCGGACGTCGACGTACGGGTAGGTGTCGGAACGCGAGATCGTGTCGACCAGCAGCGCGTCGCACAGCACGTTGGACTTCGAGCCCGCGGCGCCCTCGCCGATCTCGACCAGGCCGCGGTACGAGGTACGACCGCCGCCGCGCGCCACCGACTTGGAGACGATGTTGGACGACGTGTTCGGCGCCATGTGGACCATCTTGGATCCGGCGTCCTGGTGCTGGCCCTCGCCCGCGAAGGCGATGGACAGGGTCTCGCCCTTGGCGTGCTCGCCCATCAGGTAGACGGCCGGGTACTTCATCGTGACCTTGGAGCCGATGTTGCCGTCGATCCACTCCATGGTCGCGCCCTCGTACGCCACGGCACGCTTGGTGACCAGGTTGTAGACGTTGTTGGACCAGTTCTGGATGGTCGTGTACCGGCAGCGGGCGTTCTTCTTGACGATGATCTCGACGACCGCGGAGTGCAGCGAGTCCGACTTGTAGATCGGGGCCGTACAACCCTCGACGTAGTGCACGTAGGCGCCCTCGTCGACGATGATCAGGGTCCGCTCGAACTGGCCCATGTTCTCCGTGTTGATCCGGAAGTAGGCCTGGAGCGGGATCTCCACGTGCACGCCCGGCGGGACATAGATGAACGAGCCACCGGACCACACGGCCGAGTTCAGCGAGGCGAACTTGTTGTCGCCGACCGGGATGACGGTGCCGAAGTACTCCTTGAAGAGCTCCGGGTGCTCCTTCAGCGCCGTGTCGGTGTCGAGGAAGATGACGCCCTGCTCCTCCAGGTCCTCGCGGATCTGGTGGTAGACGACCTCGGACTCGTACTGGGCCGCGACACCGGCGACGAGACGCTGCTTCTCCGCCTCGGGGATGCCGAGCTTGTCGTACGTGTTCTTGATGTCCTCGGGCAGGTCCTCCCAGGACTCCGCCTGCTTCTCCGTGGAGCGCACGAAGTACTTGATGTTGTCGAAGTCGATGCCCGACAGGTCCGAGCCCCAGGTCGGCATGGGCTTCTTCTCGAAGAGCCGCAGACCCTTGAGACGGAGCTTGGTCATCCACTCCGGCTCGGACTTCTTGGCGGAGATGTCCCGGACGACGTCCTCGTTCAGGCCGCGCTTGGCAGAGGCACCGGCCTCGTCGGAGTCGGCCCAGCCGAATTCGTAGTTGCCCAGGCCCTCGAGCTCAGGGTGAGCAGTCTCCGTGGGGAGAGTCATGCGGGGTTCCTCCCGGCCGTGCTTGCAGATGGGTTGTTCGTGGTCTGTGGGGTGTGCGGGCTCTGTCCCTCGGTGTGCCCTGCTGGGTCGCTCCGCGGGATGAACGTCGTGCAGACGCCGTCACCGTGGGCGATGGTGGCCAGCCGCTGGACGTGCGTCCCGAGCAACTGGGAGAAGACCTCGGTCTCCGCCTCGCACAGCTGCGGGTACTGCTCCGCGACGTGGGCCACCGGACAGTGGTGCTGGCACAGCTGCTCGCCGTTGGCCCGACCGGGTGCGCTCCGCGCCGTAGCAGCGTACCCGTCGACACTCAAAGCCTTGGCCAGAGCCTCGGTGCGCTCCTCCGGGGCCGCCGCGTCGACCGCCTTGCGGTAGACCTCGGCCTGCGCCGCGAGCCGGGCGCGGGCGAAGGCCACGACCGCCGTCTGGCCTCCCGCGTTCCGCTCGATCCAGCGCAGCGCGTCCACCGCGAGCTTGTCGTACGACTGGTCGAAGGCGTCCCGGCCGCAGTCCGTCAGCGCGAACACCTTGGCCGGCCGCCCGCGCGTACGCGCGCCGTAGACCCGCTGCTCACGCGCCTCGACGACATCGTCGGCGACGAGTGCGTCGAGATGGCGGCGCACCGCCGCCTGGGTGAGGCCGAGCCGCCCGGCCAGGTCGGCCACGGTCGAGGGCCCGTGATCCAGGATGGACCGCGCGACCCGGTTGCGGGTGGACCGCTCCCCGGTCGCGAGTTCCTCCTGCGGAGCCTCACCGACGTTTTTCACAACGCCATTGTTGCGTAATTCCCGAGAGCCTGACAAGCGGCATCCGGATCAACCACGGTGCGGTGCATCACTTAGGTATACCTAAGCTGACCTGCGGAAATGATCATCGATCGATCAAATCGATGGCGGAGCGACCGGGAGTCCTGCACACTCCCGGAGCATGACAAAACGGCCTCCGACCGGCCCACTCTGTACGCGCACGTCCCTCGCCGCCGAGCTGCGCGAGCTCGGCGTGCAGACCGGCGAGACGCTTCTGGTGCACTCCTCGCTCAGCTCGCTCGGCTGGGTCTGCGGCGGCCCGGTTGCGGTCGTCCAGGCGCTGATCGACGTCCTGGGCGGGACAGGGACGCTGGTGGTCCCGACGCAGAGCGCGGACAACTCCGATCCGGCGGAGTGGAGATACCCGCCGGTGCCCGAGGAATGGTGGCCCGAGATCCGTGATTCGACACCCGCATACGATCCGCGCACCACGCCGTCGCTTGGGATGGGCGTGATCGCGGAAACCGTGCGCACCTGGCCCGGTGCACTGCGCAGCGCTCATCCACAGACGTCCTTCGCGGCCGTCGGGCCGCGGGCGGCCGCCGTCACTGATGGGCACGCCACCGACTGCAGGCTCGGCGAGCAGAGCCCTCTGGCGCGGCTGGAGGAGCAGGGCGCGCGGGTGCTGCTGCTCGGTGTGGGCTTCGAATCCTGCACGGCCTTCCATCTGGCCGAGTACCGGATTCCGTCGCCGGTGGTCGACTCGGCCCGGGCCGTGCTGACGCCCACGGGCCGCCGTTGGGAGACGGCGCGCGAGGTCTCGATCAGCTCGGATCGGTTCGACGAGCTCGGGGCGGACTTCGAGGAGGGGGGACCCGGGCCGGTCGTGTGCGACAGGATCGGTGCGGCCGATGCACGACTGTTCTCGCTCGCCGACGCGGTCGCGCATGCCGAGGTGTGGCTGGCCGAGCATCGGCCCCGGGATCAGTGGATCAAGGAAGAGTCCGGCGGACTCCGCTCCTGAGCCGCCGGACGGCGCCGGCAGGCCGCCCGCCGTCGTCGGGGCCCCGCCCGTCCGGGGTCTCGGGCCGCCCCTAGACTTGGCCCTCATGCGAAACGAGCCCGTCGTCCAGGTCCACGGCCTGATCAAGCGGTACGGCACGAAGACCGCGGTCGACGGACTCGACCTGGTGGCCGGGCCGGGCATCACCGCCGTCCTCGGTCCCAACGGGGCCGGCAAGACCACCACCGTCGAGATGTGCGAGGGATACCGGAAGCCGGACTCCGGCACCGTCCGTGCCCTCGGCCTCGACCCCGTGCGGCAGGCCGCCGAGCTGCGGCCTCGGATAGGTGTGATGCTCCAGTCCGGCGGTGTGTACTCGGGCGCCCGTGCCGACGAGATGCTGCGCCATGTCGCGAAGCTGCACGCAGAGCCGCTGGACGTGGACGCGCTCATCGAGCGGCTCGGGCTCGGCAGCTGCGGCCGTACGACGTACCGGAGGCTGTCCGGCGGGCAGCAGCAGCGGCTCGCGCTCGCCATGGCTGTCGTCGGCCGCCCCGAACTGGTCTTCCTCGACGAGCCGACCGCGGGCCTCGACCCGCAGGCCCGCCGCGCCACCTGGGACCTCGTACGCGATCTGCGTGCCGACGGCGTCTCGGTCATCCTGACCACCCACTACATGGACGAGGCCGAGCAGCTGGCCGACGACGTCGCGATCATCGACACCGGGAAGGTCATCGCGCAGGGCTCCCCCGAGGAGCTCTGCCGCGGCGGGGCCGAGAACACCCTGCGGTTCACCGGGCGCCCGGGCCTCGACATCGCTTCGCTGCTCAAGGCCCTCCCGTCGGACTGCGCCGCGGCCGAGCTGACCCCGGGTGCGTACCGCGTGTCCGGCAAGGTCGACCCGCAGCTGCTGGCCACCGTCACGTCCTGGTGCGCCCAGCACGGTGTGATGCCGGAGAAGATCTCGGTGGAGCGGCACACCCTCGAAGACGTTTTCCTGGAGCTGACCGGTAAGGAGCTGCGCGGATGAGCGCCGGAACGGAAGCGCGGCCGACGAGCGCCGGCACGTACGCCCCAAGGCCCGGAGCGGCTCCGCTGCCGCGGATGATCGCGGCCCAGGCGGCGCTCGAGACGAAGATGCTGCTGCGCAACGGTGAGCAGCTGCTGCTCACCGTCGTCATTCCGACGCTGCTCCTCGTCCTCTTCAGCACGGTCGACATCGTCGACACTGGCGGCGGCAAGGCCGTGGACTTCCTGGCGCCCGGTGTCCTCGCGCTCGCGGTGATGTCGACGGCGTTCACCGGGCAGGCGATCGCGACCGGATTCGAGCGGCGGTACGGCGTCCTGAAGCGGCTCGGCACGTCGCCGTTGCCGCGTTGGGGACTGATGGCCGCGAAGACGTTGTCCGTGCTGGTCACCGAGGTGTTGCAGGTGGTCCTGCTGACGGTGATCGCCTTCTCGCTGGGCTGGTCGCCGCAGGGCAACCCTCTCGCCGTACTGCTCCTGCTGATCCTGGGCACGGCGGCCTTTTCCGGCCTCGGCCTGCTGATGGCGGGCACGCTGAAGGCGGAGGCGACCCTGGCCGCCGCCAACCTGGTCTTCCTGCTGCTGCTGGTCGGCGGCGGCGTGATCGTCCCGCTCGACAAGTTCCCGGACGCGGCGCAGTCGGTACTCGGCCTGCTCCCGATCTCGGCCCTCTCGGACGGGCTGCGGGACGTGCTCCAGCACGGCGCCGGGATGCCGTGGGGCGACCTCGGGATCCTGGCGGTGTGGGCGGTCGTCGGGCTGGGGGCGGCGGGGAAGTTCTTCCGCTGGGAGTGACCCTTTCTGCCCGTCCGGTGAGTGACTCTTTCAGCCCTCCGGCGTTTGAGGACGAGCCCGAAGGGCGATCCCGGGGGTCCAGGGGGCGGAGCCCCCTGGTTACGGGAAGGGGCGGGACTGGGGGAAAGAGCATCAGCGTCGACGGGCGGCCGGAATCGCCAGCAGAGCGACGGCGCAGACAAGCGCGGACGCAGCGAACACGTAGAACACCGTGGTCGGCCCCAGCGCGGCGTCCAGAATCCAGCCACCCAGCAGCGGTGCCACGATCGCGCCGCCACGCCCGAAGCCGGAGACGCAGCCCAGCGCGGTGGCGCGGGCCGAGGCCGGATAGCTGGACGCGACCCAGTCGTTGAGCATCGTCAGCGCCGACTGCGCGCCGACGCCGGCGAGCGCGGTGACGCCGAGGATCACGCCCGTGCTGCCGCCCTGCGACAGGCCCAGCACGGCGACCGCGGCGAGCACGGCGCTGCCTGCGGTGACCAGTCGCGGTCCGATCCGGTCGGCGAGGACGGCGAGCGCGAACGAGCCGACGACGGCACCGAGGTTGAGGACCAGGGTGAAGCGCAGGGCCGAGCCGAGCGGGTAGTCCATCTCGCGCATCAGCTGGGTGAGCCAGGTGTTCAGGCCGTACCAGGCCAGCAGCACCGCGAAGTTGGCCACGGTGAACAGGATGGTGTGCCGGGCGTACGCGCTGGAGAGCACTGTCCGGATACCGGCCGCCTCGCCGTCGCGAGCGGCTCCGCGGACGGCCTCGTCGGCAGCTTCGTGTGCGGGCTCGTGGACCGTCGCGTCGGCGGCGGGCAGGGGCCGGGAATCCGGCAACAGGAAGTAGGCAACGGCGAACACGATCGCCGACAGGGCGCCGCCGACGCCGAAGAGACCGCGCCAGCCCAGGGCTTCACCCCAGGTGGTCGCGGTCAGCGCGGCCAGGACCCCGCCGATGGGGATGCCGGCGAGCACCACGGTCGCCACCAGCGCGGAGCGGCCGCGCGGCGCGTACTCCTTGCTGAGCGCGACGCAGGACGGCATCACACCGCCCATGCCGATGCCCGCGAGCAGCCGGAACAGGCCGAACTGCCAGGGCTCCGCGGCGAGCGCGCACGCCACCGTGAACACGGTGAAGACGGTTCCGGCGGCCAGCAGCAGACGGCGCCTGCCGAGGCGGTCGGCGAGCGGTCCGCAGACCAGGGCGCCGATGAGCATGCCCGCGTAGGCCAGGCTGCCGAGAGTGCCGGCGAGGGACTTGCCGAGCCCCAGTGAGGCGTCGCCGAGCATCGCGGGCAGCGCCACGCCGTAGACGATGAGGTCGAAGCCCTCCACGGTGATCGCCGCCGTGCACAGGGCGACGACCGCCCAGGTCAGTGCGGGCGAGCGCGATGGGGTGGAGGAGTGGGTGGCGGGAGCCTGAGCGTCGATGGTCATGCGGCCACGTCCTGTCGGGGGGAGGCAGGGAACCCTCAGGACGCGGTTTGCGCGCACCGGTGTCCCTCCGGCGGCGCGCGGGCGACCTGTCGGTGACCGGGATGGAATCAGCGCGATTACGCGGAGAGCAACCAGTTGTGGGAATCAGTTCCGCAGAGCGGAACTACACCCCGCCGCCCGGCATCGGACTTCACAGGGCGGCCTCCATCCGCCGTACCGCCTCCAGCAGCACCGCCGCCGCCTCGTCCAGATGCGTCCGCGTGAAGCGCAGCGAGGGCGCCGACACGGTGAGCGCGGCGACGGCACGACCGCCGGGCTCGCGGACGGCGGCGCCCACTGCGGAGAGTCCCCGCTCGGTGTCGCCGATGTTGATCGCATAGCCCCGGCGGCGTACCGCGGCGAGCCGCCGGTGCAGCGTCTCGGGGTCCGTCTCCTCGCCCTGGTCGCCCTTCGCCCCGTAGATCTCGGCGAGTTCGGCCACGCTCAGATCGGCGAGCAGCGCCTTGCCGGCCGAGGCGAGATGCGCGGGCAGGACGGCGCCCGCGCGGCTGCCGACGCGCAGCGCGTGCGTGCCTTCGATGCTGTGCAGGAAGCGCGCCTCGGCCCCGGCGCGCACCACGAGATGCACGGTTTCGCCCAGTTTGCCGTTGAGCCACAGCATGTGGGGCCGGGCGGTCTCGACGAGTTCGTACTCGGAGCGCTGCGACATGCCGAGGCGATAGAGGGCGGGCCCCGGCCGGTACGCCTTGTCGGCGCCCTGCACCGCGAAGCCGCGGCCGCGCAGGGTGGCGAGCAGCCGGTGGGCGGTCGAGCGGGCCACGCCGAGATGGTCGGCGGCGTCACTGAGCCGGAGGCGGCCGTTCTTGCGGAGCAGGAGCAGCAGCGTCAGGGCGTTCTCGACGGATTCCAGGCCAGGGGCGTGGCCCGCGCCGGAAGTGTTCGGCGCGCCGGTGGCCCTGTCGGCTGAAGCGTCTGCGGCTGCGCCCGCTTTTGTGTCGTTTGATGCGTCGGCTTGTGTCCGAGAGTTCCTCACAGAGGAATTCTAACCCGCTATGTGTTCCGCAGAAGAAAACTCGCTCTATGGTCATCGCCATGCGAGACAGCGCCGTCCGCAACCGGCGGCGCCCGTAGGAGAAAGGGACGTGCTCCTCATGTCCGAACAGGAAACGGCCGCCGAGCCGCAGGACCCCAGACTCACCGAGCTCTACAAGGAGTTCGACGCGCTCGGGCTGATCCCGCTGTGGACCGAGCGCGAGGACCTGATGCCGCTTCACCCCAAGCCGGCCGCGATCCCGCACCGCTGGCGCTGGGCCGAGCTGTACGCCACCGCCGTCAAGGCGGGCGAGCTGGTGCCGGTCGGCCGGGGCGGCGAGCGCCGTGCGATCTCCCTCTCCAACCCGGGGCTGCACGGCCTGCCGCACGCGACCCCGACGCTGTGGGCCGCGATCCAGTACCTCGGCCCGAACGAGGTCGCGCCGGTCCACCGCCACGCGCAGAACGCGTTCCGCTTCGTCCTGGAGGGCGAGGGCGTGTGGACGATCGTCGACGGCGACCCGGTCGCGATGCGCCGCGGCGACCTGCTGCTGACGCCGGGCTGGGCCTGGCACGGCCACCACAACACCACCGACCAGCCGATGGCGTGGCTGGACGGCCTGGACATCCCGCTGTCCTCCGCGCTGAACACGGAGTTCTTCGAGTTCGGCCCGAACACGCTGGACGACCGCTCGACGCCCGAGCGCTCCAAGGCGGAGCGGGTCTGGGGCCACCCGGGTCTGCGCCCGCTGTCCGGCCTCGCGGACACCCCCAAGTCGCCGCTCGCCGCCTACCGCTGGGAGCACACCGACGCCGCGCTCGCCGGCCAGCTGGAGCTGGAGGCGGAGGGCCACGAAGGCGTCACCGCCCACCCGGGCCACGCGGCGATCCGCTTCTCCAACCCGACCACCGGCGCCGACGCGCTGCCGACCATCCGCACGGAGATGCACCGGCTGCTCGCCGGGGCGACCGTCCCCGCGTCGCGCGAGGTCGCCTCCTCCGTGTGGCAGGTCTTCGAGGGCGAGGGCGCGTTCGTCGTGAACGGCGAGCGGTTCGACGTCACGCACGGCGACCTGGTCACCGTCCCGTCCTGGGCCGAGGTGTCCATCGAGGCGGGCGCGGGCGAGCAGCTCGACCTGTTCCGCTTCAGCGACGCCCCCGTCATCGAGAAGCTCCACTTCCACACCCTTCCCGCCTCGGTCGCCGAAAGGACCACCCACTGATGAAGCTCGCCACTATCCGCACCGCCGGAACCACCGCCGCCGTACGCATCGACGGCGACACCGCGGTCGAGACCGGCCACCCCGACCTGGGCGCCCTGCTCGCCGACCCGAACTGGAAGCAGACCGCCGCCGCGGCCTCCGGCGCCTCGCACGCCGTCGACTCGCTCGACTACGCGCCGGTCGTCCCCAACCCGGGCAAGATCATCTGCGTCGGCCTCAACTACCGGAACCACATCCTCGAGATGGGCCGCGAGCTGCCGCAGTACCCGACGCTGTTCGCCAAGTACCCCGAGGCGCTCGTCGGCCCGTACGACGAGGTCGTGCTGCCCGCCGCGTCCGACGCGATCGACTGGGAGGCCGAGCTCGCCGTCGTCATCGGCGCCACGGTCCGCCACGCCGACAAGGAGACCGCGGCCGCCGCCATCGCGGGCTACTCGGTCCTCAACGACGTGACCGCCCGCGACTGGCAGTACCGCTCCCCGATGTGGCTGCAGGGCAAGACCTTCGAGGCCACCACGCCCTTCGGCCCGGTCCTGGTCACGCCGGACGAGGCCGAGCCCGCGTCGGGTCTCACCCTCACCGGCGCCGTCGACGGCGAGACCGTGCAGCAGGCCGACACCTCCGACCTCGTCTTCGACGCAGCCACCCTCGTCTCGTACATCTCGACGATCCTGACCCTCAAGCCGGGCGACGTGATCGCCACCGGTACGCCGGGCGGTGTGGGCCACGCCCGCAAGCCGCAGCGGTACCTCGCCGACGGCCAGACGCTGACCACCTCGGTGTCCGGGATCGGCGAGCTGCGCAACGTGTGCCGCGCGGAGAAGACCGATGGCTGAGCGTGGTTTCGCGCGCACGCTCGGCTGGGTGCACGAGGGCTCGGCGCTCTTCCACAAGCGCCTGGACGAGCTGGGCGACGCGGCGGCCGAAGGGCCGTCGCTGCTGCCCGGCTGGTCCCGGGCGCACGTGCTGACGCATCTCGCCCGCAATGCGGACGCCCTGGTCAACCTGCTGACCTGGGCCCGTACCGGGGTCGAGACGCCGATGTACCCGAACCCCGAGTCGCGCCTGGACGACATCGAGCAGGGCGCCCACCGCCCCGCCTCCGTGGTCCTCATGGACTTCCGGGACGCCGACGCCCGGCTGCTCGCCACCATCGACGCGCTGCCCGCCGAATCCTGGGAGTCCATCGTCCGCAGCGCGCTGGGCCGCACCATCCCGGCGAGCGAGGTGCCGTGGATGCGCACGCGCGAGATCTGGGTGCACCTGGTGGACCTGGGCGGGGGCGACGACACCGACGCGTTCCCGGCCGACCTGGTCGACGCGCTGCTCGCCGAGGTGTCGGCGACGGTCGGAGCCAAGGACGACTGCCCGGCGGTGCTGCTGCGGCCGACCGACCGGGACGGCGCCGAGTACCGGCTGGGCCCGGACAGCACCAAGCCGGAGGTCGTCGCCGCTCCCGCGGCCGGGCTGTGCGCCTGGCTGCTGGGCCGTGACACGGCGGGCGCCCGCGCGGCGCGCAGCTCCGCTCAGGCGGTACTGCCGCGCTGGCTCTGAACGAGCGCGCGAAGGAGTGAACAGCGAGGGCTCGCACCCCCAAGAGCCGCCGAGCGGAAGCTCGCGCACGAGCCCTCGCACGATCTTGCAAAGGAGCAAGCAATGAGCAGCCATGACAGGCTCATCGTCATCGGCGGCGGCATCGGCGGCGTGGCGACGGCCCTGGCGGCCCGTCGCGCGGGCCGCGAGGTGACCCTGCTCGAGCAGGCGTCCGCCTTCACCGAGGTCGGCGCGGGCCTGCAGATGGCACCCAACGCCACCCGCGTACTGCGGGACCTCGGCGTCCTCGACCAGGTCGTCGCGGCGGGCGTCCTCCCCGAGCACCTCGTCTTCCACAACGCGGTCGACGGCAAGGAGCTGACGCGGGTCCGCCTGGACGCCGCGTACGAGGAGCACTTCGGCGGCCCGTACGTGGTCGTCCACCGCAGCGACCTGCTGGACATCCTGGTCCGGGCCGCCGAAAAGGCCGGCGTGGAGATGCTGACCGGTCGGCGTGTCGAGGACATCGAGCAGCACACCGGATCGGTCACGGTCCGCACGGCCGACGGCACCGAGTACACGGGCGCCGCGGTCGTCGCCGCCGACGGTCTGCACTCGCGTACGCGCACGCTGTTCAGCGACGACGAGCCGATCCAGTCCGGCTATGTCGCCTACCGCGGAACGATCCCGATGGAGGACGTCCAGGGCGGCGAGAACCTGCGCGACGTGCTGGTGTGGATGGGCCCGAAGCTGCACCTGGTGCAGTACCCGCTGCGCTCCGGCGCCCTCTACAACCAGGTCGCCGTCTTCCGCAGCCCCGGCTTCGACCGCGGCGAGGAGAAGTGGGGCGGCCCGGAGGAGATGGAGCAGGTCTTCACGGCCGCCTGCGAGCCGGTGCGCCGGGCGCTGCCGGGCCTGGGCCGGCAGCGGTGGTGGCCGATGGCCGACCGCGAGCCGATCTCCTGCTGGACGAAGGACCGGATCGCCCTGCTCGGCGACTCCGCCCACCCGATGCTCCAGTACCTGGCGCAGGGCGCCTGCCAGGCCCTGGAGGACGCGGCCACGCTGGCCTCCGCGGCGACCCGGCACACCGCCGCCGACGGCACGGTCGCCTGGCCGTCCGCCCTGGAGGAGTACGCCGCGGAGCGCGCGCCGCAGACCGCCCGCGTGCAGTCCACCGCCCGTATCTGGGGTGAGATGTGGCACGTCGAGGGCGTCGCCGCGCTGCTGCGCGACGAGGTGTTCCGCAACCGCGCCGACGACGATCTCAGCTACGCCGAGTGGCTGTGGGGCCGTCGAGCAGCGTGAACGCGCCCATGAGCGGGGTCCGGCGTGTGCCGGGCCCCGCTCCGCGCTGCCCGCAGGTGGTCTGTCCCGACATGCCCACCCGCGTGAATTCATGCACAAGCTCGGCTCTAGCATGGGGCGCGTGCCAAAAGTGACCCGAGCCGATGCCGCCCGAGCCGTGCGCAACCCGCTGGCCTTCATCGCCGACCGCTGGACTCCGCAGCCGCGGACCGTTCAGCGCGCGGCCCTGTCCGCCGTCGTCATGATGGCGGTCATCGTGGTCACCGGCGGTGCGGTACGGCTGACCGGTTCGGGCCTCGGGTGCCCGACATGGCCCAAGTGCACCGACGACTCGCTCACCGCGACCAGCGCGATGGGCGTCCACGGCGCCATCGAGTTCGGCAACCGGATGCTCACCTACGTGCTGTGCGCCGCGGTCGGCTGGGCGATCATCGCCGCGCGCTCGCAGAAGCCGTGGCGGCGGAGCCTCACGCGGCTCGGCTGGGCGCAGTTCTGGCTGGTCATGAGCAATGCGATCCTCGGCGGCATCGTCGTGCTCGTGGGCCTCAACCCGTACACGGTCGCGGCGCACTTCCTGCTCTCCTCGGCACTGATCGCCGTCGCCACGGTGATGTGGCAGCGCACCCGCGAGGGCGACGCCGCTCCCCGCCCCCTTGTCGGCAAGCCTGTCCGACAGATGGTGTGGGTCCTGGTCGCCGCCTCCGTGCTGCTGATCATGGTCGGCACCGTGGTCACCGGCGCGGGCCCGCATGCGGGCGACTCGAGCGACGTGCCACGCATGCCGGTCGACTGGGAGGCCGTCGCCAAGCTTCATGCCGTCCTGGCCTGGATCGTGGTGACCCTCACCTTCGCCCTGTGGTTCGTCCTCAAGGCAGTGGACGCCCCCAAGGGGCCGCTGCACCGCACCCGTGACCTGTTCCTGGTCCTGCTCGCCCAGGGCGCGATCGGCTACGTCCAGTACTTCACGGACCTCCCCGAGGCCCTGGTGGCGCTGCACATGCTCGGCTCGGCCGTCATGTGGATCGCGGTCCTGCGCGTCCTTCTGTCGCTACGGGAGCGGCCCGTCGAGGAGCCGGCCGCCGTGGCCCCGGCGCAGCGGCACGCGGTGGCGTCGCCCGCGTCCTGACGCGGCCGGCACCCGCCCCCGGCCCGCGCGCCCGCCCTGGCCTGTGCCTGCCCCTGGCCTGCACCGGGCGGCCCGGATCCGGCCATTCTCGGTCGGCGTTCTCCTGAATACGCCCGTCCGCTCCCACCATGAGACCGCATGCGAGATCACATCGAGATCGCATCGGACTGCTGGGGGGCGGGACATGGGTGCATGCTCCGGTGAGAACCGAGCCGCGTGCTTTCACATCAAGGGCGTGCCTCTTGATGCGCCCGGGCTCGGTTACGAGATGCCGGTCGGGCGCGACGGGCTCTCGTCGGCGGGGTACGCCGTCGCGGCGGTGATCGCGGCGGTCGCCCTGCTTCCCCTGTTCAGCGACTTCAGCTGGGGGCGGCTCGGCATGGCGGTCCTGCTCGTCCCGGCCGCGCTGGCGGTCGCCTCTGGGTGGCGTCGCAGGAGGGAACGGGCGGCCAGGTTCGCCGAGCGGGTGCTCAACACGGGCGCGAGCGAAGGCCCGGACCTACGTCACTGCACGGGCTGCCACTACGTCCTCGATCGCCGGGCCGCAGGCACGATCGACGCGCCCACGCACCAACGCGGTTATCGCCAGTGGGCGGCGGGGCAGGGGGCCTGGTTCGCACGGCCCGCGGCGGACGAGAACAGCAAGTCCTAACCCACCCCGTACACCCGCCGCGCATTGCCCGCCGCGATGAGCCCCGCCACCCGCTGCGCATCCGCAAGTGACCACGCTCCGTCGGCGACCCACCCACCGAGCACCCTGCTCAGCGCCTCCCGGAAGAGGCGTGCTCCGACCACATGGAGTTCGGCCAGGGCGTGTGCGCCGCTGGAGAACAGGAGCTTGCCGAAGGGGGCGAGTTCCAGGATCTCGGCGAGGACGGTCGCCGCTCGGGCCCCGATGCGAACGAGGGCCGCGCCCAGGTCGGCGTACACGTGCGGGAAGACGGCGGCCAGGTGGGCCGTGTGCCGGTGGTACGGGTAGCCATGCAGCAGCACCAGGTCCGTGCCGAGCCCCGCTGTGGCCCGTACGAAATCCGTGAGCAGGGCCGGGTCCGTGCGGTCTACGCGCAGGCCCGGCTCGGCGAGCCCGGCGTGCAGCTGCAGCGGGCGGCCCGAGGCGACGGCCATCCACAGCAGGTGCCGCAGCAGTACCTGGTCGGTGAGGGTGCCGCCCGCCCGGCGGCCGGCCAGCCAGCGGCCGGCGGCGCCCCGCACCTCTCCCGGGCCGGGCGGTTCTGGCGCGAGCGCCAGGCCGTCGCGTACGCCCGCGACCGAGGTGAAGGCCACGGCGTGCGCGGCGGCGGCGTGCACCGACTCGGCGAGGTTGGCGAGGAACGAGGCCACGCTGCCTGAGGTGTCCGCGACCTGCTCGGCCAGCAGCTCCAGGCGGATGATCTCGTGCGCCTCGGCGTTCCCGGCGGCGGCCATCTCGCGCGGGCCGCTCAGATCGCCCGGCAGCCCCGTGTCGACGAGGTACGTCGTGATGCCGCTGCCCCGCAGCAGCCTGCGCCCCGCCTCGAGCACGCCGAGTTCGCGGCGCCGCGCGAGATAGCGGGCCGGGTCGCAGTGCGGTTCCAGGCCGAGCAGCGGCGGGCACCAGCGGCGTACGGCGAACCCGGTCTGGGTGTCGAAGAAGGTGGTCCCGGCGGCGGGCGGCCCCTCGCCTCGGCCCAGCTGGGCCTCGAAGGTGCCGAGCCCCAGCTCCGTACGCAGCACGCCATGGCAGTACTGATCCACCAGCGACGGCGTTTCGATCATCCGGATCCCCCCGAAAATAGACCGCGCCTACACGGTCCTAACGGGTGAACCGGCCGCCAGGTGTTGCCCTGGCCTCAACCAGTTGGGCCCCGGGACACACTTCGGCCGCGGCAGGGCTACCGCACCGCCGCGGCCGGGACTTCCCACAGGCCCGGGCAGTCAGCCGTTGCTGCGGCCGCCGACCTGGATTCCCGCCATGCGCGACCACTCGTAAGGCCCGGTCTTCACCTTGGCCGCGAATTCGCCGTCGAAGGCCTCGTGGCGGGTGATTCCGGACTTCTCCACGGCCCGCTCGGCGATCTCGTACGAGGGGGCCACCAGGTCGCCCCAACCGCCGTCCTCACCGACGAGGACGATGCGGGCGCCCTTCTGCCCGATGTAGGCGATCTGTCCCTCGGCGCCGCCGTGCGCCTTGGCGAAGGTGCCGATCTCCTTGGCGAGCTTGGCCGTCCTGCGCTCGGCCCTGGCGGCCTCCTTGCGGTCGCCGCCGGACTTCTCGCTGCTCTCGTCAACCTGCTGGGTCTCTGCCATGGCCTGATGCTACCCACGGGTAGATCAACTGGCGACGGGCGGGCCACGTGGCCTTGGCCACGCTCCCCCAAGTCTCGGCTTCTCCCCCAGTGCCTTAAAGGCCTGGGAGGTACCCCCAGACCAGGTGGCACCCCCATCGCCCGCCGGACGAACAGCTATGGAGAAGCGGCTGCGGCTACCTCAGGAAGGGGTCCACCGCGACCGCCACGAACAGCAGCGACACATAGGTGATGGACCAGTGGAACAGGCGCATCTCCTTGAGCTTGCCGCCCGTGACTTCGGCCTGGGCACGCGCCTGCAGCGCGTGGGCCTCCCACAGCCACCAGCCGCCCGTCACCAGGGCCACCACCGTGTAGAACCAGCCGGTGTAGCCGAGCGGCTGCAGCAGCAGCGATGCGCCGACCATCACCCAGCTGTAGAGGACGATCTGCCGGGCGACCACCTTGTTCGAGGCGATGACCGGAAGCATCGGCACGCCCACGCGCGCGTAGTCGTCCTTCACCTTCATCGACAGCGGCCAGTAGTGCGGCGGCGTCCAGAAGAAGATGACGAGGAAGAGGATGACGGCGGCGTACGACAGGGAGTTCGTGACCGCCGACCAGCCGATGAGGACCGGCATGCAGCCGGCGATGCCGCCCCACACGATGTTCTGCGCCGTACGCCGCTTCAGGATCATCGTGTAGACGACGACGTAGAACAGCAGGGCGCCCAGCGAGAGCCACGCGGACAGCCAGTTGACGAGCAGTCCGAACCAGAGCGTGGAGACGACGGCGAGGGTGATGCCGAAGACGAGGCACTCGCGCGGGGAGACCATGCCGGTGACCAGCGGCCGCTGCGAGGTGCGGTCCATGAGCGCGTCGATGTCGCGGTCGATGTACATGTTGAGCGCGTTGGCGCCGCCCGCGGACAGATAACCGCCGACGCAGGTCACGAGCACCAGCCAGAGGTCCGGCACACCCTGCTCGGCGAGGAACATCACCGGGACCGTGGTGATGAGCAGAAGCTCGATGATCCGTGGCTTGGTCAGCGCCACGAACGCCTTGACACGGGCCCCGAACGGCCGGTGGCTCGGGCTCGTCCCGGTTACTCCCGCAGGACGGGATTCAACGGCCGTCACGCACACCCCTGACAGAGACATCCCAGCGAGCCTCGGCGTGAAGGCCGAGTAAAGGCTCGCGCGTACCACGCCACTTTAGACGTTGCCCGTCCTCGCCCTTCGCGGGGGGTCGCCCGTGTTGGTCAAGGGGCGCTGCAACGTGCACGGATGTTCTCGAATGAGCATTCAAATGAGCGGCTCCGTATTCACCTGCTGAATACGGAATACGGCCCCGGCCATGCGGATACCGCCGGGGCCCGGCAGTCTGGAATGGCCCGATAAAAAGCCCCTACTCACAGCGGTAGTCTCGACACCGGCCGGCGAGCCCAGAGAACGCCGGCATTCGACATGTGGAGAGGAGCCCTGACCCAGGGTGAGCACCGAGCCGACCACTACAGACCTCGAGTGGACCGAGTTGGACCAGCGGGCCGTCGACACCGCCCGCATCCTGGCCGCCGACGCCGTACAGAAGGTCGGCAACGGCCATCCCGGTACGGCGATGAGCCTGGCCCCCGCCGCCTACACCCTCTTCCAGAAGGTGATGCGGCACGACCCGGCGGACTCCGACTGGACGGGCCGTGACCGGTTCGTCCTGTCCGCGGGTCACTCGTCCCTGACCCTCTACACCCAGCTGTACCTGGCCGGCTTCGGCCTGGAGCTGGACGATCTGAAGGCCTTCCGCACCTGGGGCTCCAAGACCCCCGGCCACCCCGAGTACGGCCACACCAAGGGCGTCGAGACGACGACCGGCCCGCTCGGCCAGGGTGTCGCCAACGCGGTGGGCATGGCGATGGCCGCCCGCTACGAGCGCGGCCTGTTCGACCCCGAGGCGGCCTCCGGCACCTCGCCGTTCGACCACTTCATCTACTGCATCGCCGGTGACGGCTGCCTCCAGGAGGGCATCTCCGCCGAGGCGTCCTCGCTGGCCGGGCACCAGAAGCTCGGCAACCTGATCCTGCTGTGGGACGACAACCACATCTCGATCGAGGGCGACACCGAGACCGCCGTCTCCGAGGACACCGTCAAGCGCTACGAGGCGTACGGCTGGCACGTGCAGCGGATCGCCCCGAAGCCGGACGGCGACCTCGACCCGCACGCCATCTACAACGCGATCGAGGCCGCGAAGAAGGTGACGGACAGGCCGTCCTTCATCGCGATGCGCTCGATCATCGCCTGGCCCGCCCCGAACGCGCAGAACACCGAGGCCGCGCACGGCTCGGCGCTGGGCGACGACGAGGTCGCCGCCACCAAGCGCGTCCTCGGCTTCGACCCGGAGCAGTCCTTCGAGGTCGCCGGCGAGGTCCTGGCCCACACCCGCCAGGCCCTTGACCGCGGCCGCGAGGCCAAGGCGAAGTGGGAGAAGTCGTTCCAGGAGTGGCGCAGCGCCAGCCCGGAGCGGGCCGCGGAGTTCGACCGCATCGCCGCGGGCGAGCTGCCCGACGGCTGGGAGGAGAAGCTCCCGGTCTTCGAGGAGGGCAAGGCCGTCGCCACGCGCGCCGCGTCCGGCAAGGTGCTGCAGGCGCTCGGTGCGGTGATCCCGGAGCTGTGGGGCGGCTCGGCCGACCTGGCCGGCTCCAACAACACCACCATCGACAAGAACTCCTCGTTCCTGCCCGCGGACAACCCGCTGCCGGAGGCCGATCCGTACGGCCGCACCATCCACTTCGGCATCCGCGAGCACTCGATGGCCGCGGAGATGAACGGCATCGCGCTCCACGGCAACACCCGCATCTACGGCGGCACCTTCCTGGTGTTCTCCGACTACATGCGCAACGCCGTCCGCCTGTCCGCGCTGATGCACGTGCCGGTGACGTACGTGTGGACGCACGACTCCATCGGTCTCGGTGAGGACGGTCCCACGCACCAGCCGGTCGAGCACCTGGCCTCGCTGCGCGCCATCCCGGGCCTGAACGTCATCCGTCCCGCCGACGCCAACGAGACCGCGATCGCCTGGCGGGAGATCCTCAGGCGCTGGACGAAGGAGTTCGGCAAGGGCGCCCCGCACGGTCTGGCGCTGACCCGCCAGGGCGTGCCGGTCTACGAGCCCAACGAGGACACCGCGCGCGGCGGTTACGTCCTGTTCGACGCCGAGGGCGGCGACGCTCAGGTGGTCCTGATCGCGACCGGCTCCGAGGTGCACGTGGCCGTCGAGGCCCGCGAGCAGCTGCAGGCCGCCGGCGTCCCCACCCGCGTGGTGTCGATGCCGTGCGTGGAGTGGTTCGAGCAGCAGGACCAGGGGTACCGGGACAGCGTCCTGCCGCCTTCCCTGAAGGCACGCGTCGCAGTCGAGGCCGGCATCGGCCTGACCTGGCACCGGTTCGTCGGTGACGCCGGCCGCATTGTTTCGCTGGAGCACTTCGGCGCGTCGGCGGACGGCAAGGTCCTCTTCCGCGAGTTCGGCTTCACTCCCGAGAACGTGGCCGCCGCCGCGCGGGAATCCATCGACGCCGCTCAGCGCTGACGCTTATATACGACCAAGTAGGAGATGCATTTTCCATGACAGACGCACTCAAGCGCCTCTCGGATGAAGGCGTCGCGATCTGGCTGGACGACCTGTCCCGCAAGCGGATCACGTCCGGGAACCTTTCGGAGCTCATCGACCAGCAGCACGTCGTGGGCGTGACGACCAACCCGTCGATCTTCCAGAAGGCGATCTCGTCGGGTGACGGCTACGAGCAGCAGCTCGCCGACCTCGCCGCCCGCAAGGTCACGGTCGAGGAAGCCATCCGCATGATCACCACTGCGGACGTGCGGGACGCCGCCGACATCCTGCGGCCCGTCTTCGACGAGACCGGCGGCCAGGACGGCCGGGTCTCGATCGAGGTCGACCCGCGCCTGGCCCACAACACCACGGCGACGATCGCCGAGGCCAAGCAGCTCGCCTGGCTGGTGGACCGACCCAACACGCTGATCAAGATCCCGGCCACCAAGGCGGGTCTCCCGGCCATCACCGAGGTGATCGGCCTGGGCATCAGCGTCAACGTCACGCTGATCTTCTCGCTGGAGCGCTACCGCGAGGTCATGGACGCCTACCTGGCGGGCCTGGAGAAGGCCAAGGCCGCGGGCCTCGACCTCTCCAAGATCCGCTCGGTCGCGTCGTTCTTCGTGTCCCGCGTGGACACCGAGATCGACAAGCGGCTGGACGCCCTGGGCACTCCGGAGGCCAAGGAGGCCCGCGGCAAGGCCGCCCTCGCCAACGCCCGCCTCGCCTACCAGGCGTACGAGGAGGTCTTCTCCTCGGACCGCTGGGCGGCCCTCGACAAGGCCGGCGCCAACAGGCAGCGCCCCCTGTGGGCCTCCACCGGCGTGAAGGACCCGGCGTACAAGGACACCCTGTACGTCGACGACCTGGTCGCCCCGGGCACGGTCAACACCATGCCGGAGGCCACGCTGGAGGCGACCGCCGACCACGGCGAGATCCGGGGCAACACCATCGCTGGCACGTACGAGCAGGCCCGCGCCGACCTCGACGCCGTCGAGCGGCTCGGCATCTCCTACGACGACGTGGTGCAGGTCCTCGAGGACGAGGGCGTCGAGAAGTTCGAGTCGTCCTGGAACGACCTGCTCAAGTCGACCGAGGCTGAGCTTCAGCGCCTCGCCCCCTCGGAGGGCTGACGCCTTGACCGCAGTACACGGAGCGAATCCGCTTCGTGACCCCGCAGACCGACGGCTCCCGCGTATCGCGGGGCCGTCGGGCCTGGTCATCTTCGGTGTCACGGGCGATTTGTCACGCAAAAAGCTGATGCCTGCCGTCTATGATCTCGCGAACCGAGGTCTGCTGCCCCCGGGCTTCTCGCTCCTCGGCTTCGCCCGCCGCGAGTGGCAGGACGAGGACTTCGCGCAGGTGGTTCACGACGCCGTCAAGCAGCACTCCCGCACCCCCTTCCGCGAGGAGGTGTGGCAGCAGCTCATACAGGGGATGCGCTTCGTCCAGGGCGACTTCGACGACGACACCGCCTTCGAGCAGCTGCGCGCCACGATCCAGGAGCTGGACAAGGCGCAGGGCACCGGCGGGAACTTCGCCTTCTACCTCTCCGTACCTCCCAAGTTCTTCCCGCAGGTCGTCCAGCAGCTGAAGAAGCACGGACTGGCCGACCAGCAGAACGGCTCCTGGCGCCGCGCGGTCATCGAGAAGCCCTTCGGGCACGATCTGGCCTCCGCCAAGGAGCTCAACTCGATCGTCCACGAGGTGTTCGCCCCGGAGCAGGTCTTCCGGATCGACCACTACCTGGGCAAGGAGACCGTCCAGAACATCCTGGCGCTCCGGTTCGCCAACACCCTCTTCGAGCCGATCTGGAACCGGTCGTACGTCGACCACGTGCAGATCACGATGGCCGAGGACATCGGCATCGGCGGCCGCGCCGGTTACTACGACGGCATCGGCGCCGCCCGCGACGTCATCCAGAACCACCTGCTCCAGCTCCTCGCGCTGACCGCGATGGAGGAGCCCGCCTCCTTCGATGCGGACGCGCTGGCGGCCGAGAAGACGAAGGTCCTCGGCGCCGTGAAGCTGCCCAAGGACCTCGGCAAGGGCACCGTGCGGGCCCAGTACGCGGCCGGCTGGCAGGGCGGCGCGAAGGTCACCGGCTATCTGCAGGAAGACGGCATCGACCCGCAGTCGAAGACCGACACCTACGCGGCGATCAAGCTCGGGGTCGACAACCGCCGCTGGGCGGGCGTCCCGTTCTACCTGCGCACCGGCAAGCGCCTGGGCCGTCGCGTCACCGAGATCGCGGTCGTCTTCCAGCGCGCGCCGCACTCCCCGTTCGACCACACGGCGACGGAGGAGCTCGGGCAGAACGCCCTGGTCATCCGCGTCCAGCCGGACGAGGGCGTGACGGTGCGGTTCGGCTCCAAGGTGCCGGGCACCTCCATGGAGGTCCGGGACGTGTCGATGGACTTCGCGTACGGCGAGTCCTTCACGGAGTCCAGCCCGGAGGCGTACGAGCGGCTCATCCTCGACGTCCTGCTCGGCGACGCCAACCTCTTCCCGCGCACGGAGGAGGTCGAGCTGTCCTGGAAGATCCTCGACCCGATCGAGGAGTACTGGGACAACAACGGCAAGCCCGCGCAGTACCCGGCGGGCACGTGGGGACCCGTCGAGGCGGACGAAATGCTCGAACGAGACGGACGGAGCTGGCGTCGGCCATGAACATCGACCTCACGAACACCACCGCCAGCAAGATCAACAAGGCGCTCATCGAGGGCCGCCGCGCGATCGGCACCCCCGCGGTGGGCATGGTGCTCACGCTCGTCATCGTCACCGACGAGGAGAACGCGTACGACGCCCTCAAGGCGGCCAGCGACGCCTCCCGCGAGCACCCCTCACGCACCCTGGTCGTCATCAAGCGCGTCTCGCGTTCGCCCCGCGACCGCACGAGCTCGCGCCTCGACGCCGATGTGCGCGTGGGCGCGGACGCGGGCACCGGCGAGACGGTCGTGCTGCGGCTGTACGGCGAGGTCGTGAACCACGCCCAGTCCGTGGTGCTGCCGCTGCTCCTGCCGGATGCCCCGGTGGTCGTCTGGTGGCCGGTCAACCCGCCGCTCGACCCCGCGAACGACCCGCTCGGTGCGCTCGCCCAGCGCCGGGTCACCGACACCTACGCCGCCGAGCAGCCCGTGAAGGAGCTGAGCGCGCGCGCCGAGGCGTACACGCCGGGCGACACGGACCTGTCGTGGACCCGCATCACCCCGTGGCGGTCCATGCTGGCCGCGGCCCTGGACCAGGTGACCTGCGAGGTCACGTCGGTCGAGGTCGAGGGCGAGGAGTTCAACCCGAGCTGCGAGCTGCTCGCCATGTGGCTCGCCGACCGGCTGGACGTGCCGGTCCAGCGGTCGGTGTCGGCCGGGCCCGGCCTGACGGCCGTACGGCTGGCCACGAGCTGCGGCCCGGTCGTGCTGGACCGCGCGGACGGTGCGCTCGCGACCCTGTCCATCCAGGGCCAGCCCGACCGTGCGGTGGCGCTCCAGCGGCGCGACACGGCCGAGCTGATTGCAGAGGAGCTGCGCCGGCTCGACCCCGACGACACGTACGCGTCGGCCCTGAGGTATGGCGTGGAGCGGCTGGCCGGTCCGTCGTCGGCGCCCGTGGAGGGTGAGGACGTGCCGTCGGCCGCCGCCGAGTCGAACGGGTCCGCCGAGGCCGCCGAGTCGGCCGGGGCCGCGGAGGCACCCGCCAAGGCCGAGGCACCCGCCAAGGGTCCGGCGAAGAAGACGACGAGCAAGGCCCCGGCGAAGAAGGCGGCGGCGAAGTGACCATGGCACCGCAGCTCGTCGTGCACCGCGACAAGGAGCTGATGGCACAGGCCGCGGCGGCCCGGCTGATCACGAAGATCGTGGACGCCCAGGCCGCCCGCGGCTTCGCCTCGGTGGTCCTCACCGGCGGGCGCAACGGCAACGGCCTGCTGGCCGCGCTGGCCGCCGCGCCCGCCCGGGACGCCGTCGACTGGGGCCGCCTCGACCTGTGGTGGGGCGACGAGCGGTTCCTGCCCGAGGGCGACCCTGACCGCAACGTCACCCAGGCCCGCGAGGCCCTGCTCGACGCGGTCCCGCTGGACCCGAAGCGCGTCCACGCCATGCCGGCCTCGGACGGGCCGTACGGCAACGACGCGGACGCGGCAGCGGCGGCCTACGCGGCCGAACTCGCCGCCGCGGCAGGCCCGGAGGACCACGGCCCCGTCCCGTCCTTCGACGTGCTGATGCTCGGCGTCGGACCGGACACGCACGTGGCGTCGCTCTTCCCGGAGCTTCCCGCGGTCCGCGAGACGGAACGCACGGTGGTCGGCGTGCACGGCGCCCCGAAGCCGCCGCCCACCCGGATCACCCTCACCCTGCCGGCGATTCGGGCGGCGCGTGAGGTGTGGCTGCTGGCGGCCGGGGAGGACAAGGCGCAGGCCGCGGCCATCGCCCTGTCGGGTGCGGGCGAGATCCAGGCCCCGGCAGCGGGCGCTCGCGGCCGCTCCCGCACCCTCTGGCTCCTGGACGCGGCAGCGGCCTCGCGGCTGCCCCGGTCGCTGTATCCGCCGGCGTCGCCCTGAGCGGACCGCCCTGTTTTCGCACACTCCGAAGCCTCTCGAGGGAGCCACCACTGGTGGCCTCTGCGCGAGTTGGTTCTCTGCCCCGCTGGATGTCATCCGGCGGGGCAGAGTGCATGAGGCGCGATCACGCCAAGACCGGGTCCCAGCCCCTCAGCACACGCTGTGTATGGCAGGACGCCTGTATGGCGACAGCCCGGTGTCGGCTCTTGATGAGTGCGTGATTGTCGCGACGCCAACCGGCACGAAGGCTGCTCCGGGCAGAACCGGAGGTCTACGCCGCCACCCGGCGGTAACTGCTGCCGTCCCGCTCCCGCGCCAGCAGGCCGTTCTCCACGCAGTACCGCCGCAGCGCCGACGTGTCGTCGTGAACCGTGCGGAACGCGTCGTTGATCTCGCGCTCGGTGTAGCTGCGGTCGGCGGCGAAGAGGGTTTCCGTGAGGTGGGCGAGGAGTTCACGGCGCACGACGGGACGTACCGGGATGGTGGTGAGGCGCCCCTGGGCGAAGAACCCGGTCAGGCGGCGCGGCACGCCCGCCGGGGCCGCCTCCGCGGGGCGCTCGCGACGGAACACGGACGGGTCCGCACGCAGGGAGCCGTCCGGGAGCCGCTCGACGAGGCCCGCGGTGAGCAGCCGCCCCAGGTGCCTGCGCGCCGCAGCTGAGTCCTCGTCGAGCGGCGGCAGGTCGCCGAGGACGATGCGGGCGTAGAGCTGCAGTCGTTCCGGATCGGCGAGTGCGGCTAGAAGCTGGTCCATGGGGGCCCTCCCGGCAGGTGATGGAGCCGGAGCAGTGTCACCTGCCGGACGGCACCCACGCATCCGATTAACGGCCGCGCACGTGTCCGATCAACGGCCGTGCAGCTCGCGGTACTTGGCGACCAGCGCCTTGGTGGACTCGTCGAGCCCCGGCACGTCGGCGCCCTCGGTGAGGGCCGGCTCGACGCGCTTGGCGAGGACCTTGCCGAGCTCGACACCCCACTGGTCGAAGGAGTCGATGTTCCATACGGCGCCCTGCACGAACACCTTCTGCTCGTACAGCGCGACGAGCTGTCCGAGCACGGAGGGCGTGAGCTCGCGCGCGAGGATCGTGGTCGTCGGGTGGTTGCCCTTGAACGTCTTGTGCGGCACGAGCTCCTCCGCCACGCCCTCGGCCCGCACCTCCTCAGGCGTCTTGCCGAACGCCAGCGCCTGGGTCTGCGCGAAGAAGTTGGCCATCAGCAGGTCGTGCTGGGCGACCAGGCCCGGCTGCAGATCGGCGACGGGGTTGGCGAAGCCGATGAAGTCCGCCGGGATCAGCTTCGTGCCCTGGTGGATCAACTGGAAGTACGCGTGCTGTCCGTTGGTGCCCGGCGTACCCCAGACGACCGGTCCGGTCTCCCACTCCACCGGCGTGCCGTCACGGGTCACGGACTTGCCGTTGGACTCCATGTCCAGCTGCTGCAGATACGCGGTGAACTTGGACAGGTAGTGCGAGTAGGGCAGCACCGCGTGCGACTGCGCGCCGTGGAAGTTGCCGTACCAGATGCCCAGCAGGCCGAGCAGCAGCGGCACGTTGGACTCGGCGGGTGCGGTGCGGAAGTGCTCGTCGACCAGGTGGAAGCCGTCGAGCATCTCCCGGAACCGGTCCGGGCCGATGGCGATCATCAACGACAGGCCGATCGCCGAGTCGTACGAGTACCGCCCGCCGACCCAGTCCCAGAACTCGAACATGTTGGCCGTGTCGATGCCGAAGTCGGCGACCTTCTCGGCGTTCGTGGACAGCGCCACGAAGTGCTTGGCGACGGCATCCTGACCGGCCCCCAGCTCGTTCAGCAGCCAGGTGCGCGCGGACGTCGCGTTGGTGATGGTCTCGATGGTGGTGAAGGTCTTCGACGCGATGATGAACAGCGTCTCGGCCGCGTCCAGGTCCCGCACGGCCTCGTGCAGGTCGGCACCGTCGACGTTCGAGACGAAGCGCACGGTCAGGTCGCGGTCGGTGAAGGCGCGCAGCGCCTCGTACGCCATGGCCGGGCCGAGGTCGGAGCCGCCGATGCCGATATTGACCACGTTCTTGATGCGCTTGCCGGTGTGGCCGGTCCACTCGCCGGAGCGGATCCGCTCGGAGAAGGCGCTCATCTTGTCGAGGACGGCGTGCACCTTAGGGACCACGTTCTCGCCGTCGACCTCGATGACCGCGTCACGCGGGGCGCGCAGCGCGACGTGGAGAACCGCGCGGTCCTCGGTGGTGTTGATCTTCTCGCCCCGGAACATGGCGTCCCGCAGCCCGAACACGTCGGTGGCGGCGACCAGGTCCCGCAGCAGGGCCAGCGTCTCGTCCGTGACCAGGTGCTTGGAGTAGTCGACGTACAGATCGCCGACCTGCAGCGTGTAGCCCGTGCCGCGCTCCGGGTCCGCGGCGAACACCTCACGCAGCTGCACCTCCCCCAGCTGCTCCCGGTGCTTGGCCAGAGCGGTCCACTCGGGCGTCTGGTTGAGCCTGGTACGGCGTTCTGCATTCATCTCGGACTTCAGCCTTCTCTTGTACCTGCGTACGTCCTGCGTACCTTGCCCCGCTGCACTCCCAAACCTAATTGATCAGGTGTCGCCACGAGCGGTCTGTCCGCCGTTGGTGGGTTTAAGGGCGGGCAACAGGGCGGTGACGGACAGGACGAACAGCGCGGCCGCCAGCAGCGCGGGTGTGTTCAGTCCCCAGGCAGTGGCCACGGCACCGCCCAGCAGGGCACCGAGCGGCGCTCCCGCGACCGCCAGGGTGCGGAAGGCCGAACTGATCCGGCCGAGCATCTCCGCGGGGCCCCGCTGCTGCATCAGCGTCGTCGTGCTGACGTTCCACACCATGCCCATGAGACCGAAGACCGCCAGACTCGCGACCACCGCGGCCAGGCTGCGCACCGTGCCCACCACCACCAGGGCGCCGATCTGCGCCGAACCCGCGATGACGACGCTGCGTATCCGGCCCACCCGGGCCACGAGTCTGCCCTGCACCCATCCCCCGGTCAGGCTGCCGACCGCGTACGCCGTCATGGCGGCCGCGTATCCGCCGTTGCCCGCGTCGAGCCAGCCCGTCACGAGGAGCACCATCGTGGCGATCAGCGCCCCCATGCCGATGTTGCAGAGGGCCGTCGCGGCGCACAGCCCTCGCAGCGCACGGTCGCGCCACAGTGCCCGCAACCCGGCGGCGATGTCCCCGCGCAGGGTGCTTCCCGCCGGTCTGGGGCCGCGCTGAGGGGCAGAGGTCCGCAGCGATGCCACGAGCGCCGCCGCCACCAGATAGGTCAGGGCGTCAGCCGCGAACGGGACGGCCATTCCCGCGATGATCAGCAGGGGCACCGCGGGCGCCGCGAGCAGACCGCCCGCGATCTGCTGACCGGTGAGCAGACGCGCGTTCGCACTGCCCAGTGCGTCCTCGTCCACCAGGGTGGGAAGCAGCGCCGTGGCGGCGTTGTCGAAGAGCGTCTGGAGTGTGGTGAGCGCGAAGGCGAGGGCGATGAGCAGCCCTATGGTCGCGTGCCCGAGCGCCACGGCCGCCGCGAAGCCGGCCACCAGCAGGCCCCGCACTACATCCACGCTCCACATGACGCGCCGCTGGTCGACGCGGTCTGCCACCGCCCCGCCCAGCAGCCCGAAGACGATCCACGGCAGATAGCCGCAGGCCGTCACGGACGCGATCAGCATCGGCTCGTCCGTCAGCGAGGCCGCGAGCAGCGGTAAGGCCGCCATCCGCAGCGCATCGCCGAATCTCGACAGCACGGCAGCCGTCCACAGGCGCCCGAATCCCCCGCGCCACGTGGGCGCGGAGGCACCCACAGCTTCGGTCGTCGTCACAACGTCCCCCTCCGGTCCAGTGATTCAGAACCGTAGAGGCCGCCACTGACAATCGACCGCGCGCGAGGGCCGGGCAGGCCAGATCCGAAGCCCAGCCCGGATCCGAAGCCGTAAGACGACTCCGGCCGGACACCGCACATGGGTGCCCGGCCGGACTCCGACTCCTAGATTTCGCCGCGCAGTTTGGCGAGCGCCTCGGCGAGGATCGCCTCGCCGTCCGCGTCGCTGCGCCGCTCCCGTACGTACGCGAGATGCGTCTTGTACGGCTCGGTGCGCGGCGGGTCCGGCGGGTTGTCCCGGTCCTGCCCGGCGGGAAAGCCGCAGCGCGGGCAGTCCCAAGTCTCGGGAACCTGCGCGTCGCTTGCGAAGCTCGGCTGCGTCTCGTGCCCGTTAGAGCACCAGAAGGAGATGCGCAGCCGCGGCGCGGACTCACCGCGCTCGGCCTCGCCCATCGGCCCCGCCCCGACCCGGCTTCCTCGGATCGCGTTGCCACTTGCCACGGTCGTAACTCCCTGCGTGATGGTGCCGCGAAGCACATGGCCTGTCGCTTCGCTGCGGGCGCCTCAGTCTACGTAAGGCCCAACGCGCGTCCAGTGACCGGAGTTACACCCCGTCCAAGACGCAAGCCCCATGATAAGCCGCGCATAAAGAGCGCGTACCGAGCATGGGGCCTTACGTGAGCTGTGTTCAGTTGTCGGCGTGCCGTCGTACCACCGCTGCGTCGTCAGCTGTTGACCTTCATCAACACGCCGAGTACGACAATGCACGCAAACCACAGCAGACCGATCACCAGAGTGATCCGGTCGAGGTTGCGCTCGGCGACCGAGGAGCCGCCGACGGACGACTGCATGCCGCCACCGAACATGTCGGAGAGGCCGCCGCCCTTCCCCTTGTGCATCAGCACCAGCAGCATCAGCAGCAGGCTGAAGACGATCAGGGCGATCGAGAACCCCAAAACCACAGCTGGACCAACTTCCTCGGATTCGGATGAACGACGGGGGCACAGCGACAGCGCTGTGCCCCCGCAAGGGTACGACGGATCGCCGCTACCGCATACTCACTGGTCGCGGAAGCGCACGATCTTGACGAACTCGTCCGCGTCCAGCGAAGCGCCGCCCACCAGGGCACCGTCGACGTCGGGCTGAGCCATGATCGCGGCGACGTTGGAGCCCTTCACGGAGCCGCCGTACTGGATTCGGACCTTGTCGGCCAGCTCCTGCGAGTACAGCTCGGCCAGGCGGCCGCGGATCGCCCCGCAGACCTCCTGAGCGTCCTCGGGCGTGGCGACCTCGCCGGTGCCGATCGCCCAGACCGGCTCGTACGCGATCACGATGGACTCGGTCTGCTCGGCCGGGACGTCCTTGAGGGCGCCGTCGACCTGCGCGAGCGTGTAGGAGACCTGGTTGCCCGCCTTGCGGATCTCCAGGCCCTCGCCGACGCAGAGGATCGGGGTCAGGCCGTGCTTGTAGGCGGCCTTGACCTTGGCGTTGACGAGCTCGTCGGTCTCGTTGTGGTACTGGCGGCGCTCGGAGTGGCCGATGGCCACGTACGTGCACTTCAGCTTGGCCAGCAGCGAGCCGGAGATCTCGCCGGTGTAGGCGCCGGCGTCGTGCGCCGAGACGTCCTGGGCGCCGTACTTGATCTTCAGCTTGTCGCCGTCGACCAGGGTCTGGACGGAGCGCAGGTCGGTGTAGGGCGGCAGGACGGCGACCTCGCAGGCCTCGTAGTCCTTGTCGGCCAGGGCGAAGGCGAGCTTCTGGACGTGCGCGATGGCCTCGAGGTGGTTGAGGTTCATCTTCCAGTTGCCCGCCATCAGCGGGGTGCGGGAGCTCACGGGTGTTCAGTCCTCCAGTGCGGCGAGGCCGGGGAGCGTCTTGCCCTCGAGGTATTCGAGGGAGGCGCCGCCGCCGGTCGAGATGTGGCCGAATGCGTTCTCGTCGAATCCCAGGATGCGGACGGCCGCGGCGGAGTCGCCGCCGCCGACGACCGTGAAGGCCTTGGAGTCGAGAAGGGCCTGGGCGACCACCTTGGTGCCCTCGGCGTAGTCGGGGTGCTCGAAGACGCCCATCGGACCGTTCCAGAAGACGGTGGCCGCGTCGGCGAGCTTCGAGGCGTAGAGGTTGCAGGTCTCCGGGCCGATGTCGAGGCCCATCCCGTCGGCGGGGATGGCGTCGGCTGCGACCGCGGTGGGGTTGGCCGGCGCCTTGGTCTTCAGGTCCGGGAACTCGGGCGCGACCAGGGCGTCGACGGGCAGGACCAGCTCGACGCCGGTCTTCTCCGCGCGCTCGATGTACTCGATGACGGCCGGGATCTGGTCCTCCTGGAGGAGGGACTTGCCGATCTCGTACCCCTTGGCCTTCAGGAAGGTGTACACCATGCCGCCGCCGATCAGCAGACGGTCGGCCTTGCCGAGCAGCTGGTCGATGACGGCGAGCTTGTCGGAGACCTTGGCGCCGCCGAGCACGACGACGTACGGGCGCTGGACGTCCTCGGTGAGCTTCTTGAGGACGCCGACCTCGGTGGCGATGAGGTAGCCCGCGTAGTGCGGCAGGCGGGCCGGGAGGTCGTAGACCGAGGCGTGCCGCCGGTGCACGGCGCCGAAGCCGTCGCCCACGTACACGTCGGCGAGGGCCGCGAGCTGGTCGGCGAACTCGCCGCGCTCGGTGTCGTCCTTGCTGGTCTCGCCGGCGTTGAAGCGCAGGTTCTCGATGACCGCGACCTGGCCGGGCTGGAGGCCGTCCACCGCGTCGTGCGCGGCGGGGCCGACGGTGTCCTGCGCGAAGGCCACGGGCTTGCCGAGCAGTTCACCGAGCCGCTCGGCGGCGGGCAGCAGCGAGAACGCCGGGTCCGGGGCGCCCTTGGGGCGGCCGAGGTGGGAGGCGACGACGACCTTGGCGCCCGCGCCGGCCAGTGCCTTCACGGTCGGCAGCACGGCACGGATACGGCCGTCGTCGGTGATCCGGCCGTCGGCCAGCGGCACGTTGAGGTCGGCGCGGACGAAGACCCGCTTGCCGTCGACGCCTTCGGCGAGAAGTTCGTCGATGGTCTTCATGGAGTGGCTCCTTAGGGATGCTCTGAGGGAAGCTCTGGACGTGCGGCAGGGCCCGGGTGGCGCCGCGTCGCGCCACCCGAGCCCTGCTGCTCACATCGGAGTGCCTGCCGTGTCAGATACGGATCAGAGCTGGCCGCCGACGAAGACCGTGAGGTCGACGAGGCGGTTGGAGTAGCCCCACTCGTTGTCGTACCAGCCGAGGATCTTCACCGACTTGCCGTCCTGGACCATGGTCAGGGAGGAGTCGAAGGTGCAGGACGCCGGGTCGCTGACGATGTCCGAGGACACGATCGGGTCCTCGGTGTAGAACAGGATGCCCTTGAGGTCGCCGTCGTCGGCGGCCTTCTTGAACGCGGCGTTGACCTCGTCCTTGGTGACCTCGCGCTGCAGCTCCACGACCAGGTCGGTGGCCGAGCCGGTCGGGACCGGGACGCGCATCGCGATGCCGTCCAGCTTGCCCTTGAGCTGCGGGAGGACCAGCGCGGTGGCCTTCGCGGCACCGGTGGTGGTCGGGATGATGTTCTCCGCGGCGGCACGGGCGCGGCGCAGGTCCTTGTGCGGGAAGTCCAGGATGCGCTGGTCGTTCGTGTACGCGTGCACGGTGGTCATCAGACCCTTGACGATGCCGAAGTTCTCGTCGAGGACCTTCGCCATCGGCGCCACGCAGTTGGTGGTGCAGGAGGCGTTGGAGATGACGTGGTGGTTCGCCGGGTCGTACTTGTCCTGGTTGACGCCCATCACGATGGTGATGTCCTCGTTCTTGGCCGGAGCCGAGATGAGGACCTTCTTGGCGCCGCCGGCGATGTGCTTCGCGGCGTCGTCGCGGTTGGTGAAGATGCCGGTCGACTCGACGACGATGTCGACGCCCAGCTCTCCCCACGGGATGTCGGCCGGGTTGCGCTCGGACAGCACCTTGATGGTGTGGCCGTCGACCGTGATGGTGTCCTCGGTGTGCGACACGTCGGCCTTGAGGCGGCCGAGGATGGTGTCGTACTTCAGCAGGTGAGCGGTGGTCGCGGTGTCACCCAGGTCGTTGACAGCCACGATCTCGATGTCTGCACCCTGCTCCAGCAGCGCGCGGAAGTAGTTACGACCGATGCGGCCAAAGCCGTTGATGCCTACGCGGATCGTCACGAACCGATCTCCTCGTTAGGTACGCCGGGTTTCGACGCCGGCGAGTTGTATAGGGATGTCCCCGACCGCCTATGACCCTACCTCTCCAGGGGCCCCGGAGTGACATCGAGAGGGTCGCGACGCGACACGTGCGATGCGTACCAGCCAGTAGGTGTGTGGGCCCCTGTTTACAAGGGCTGACGGCCGAGAGTCGGCCCGCTCCGATGAGCGGGATTTACCCCTTGGCGACCGCCTCCGGAGCACCTTGACGACACCCTCCGCCGGGGTCTGATGTCCACCCGCGGCCACCGGCGCCGCGCGTCAACGGCGCCCACGATGACGGGCGACGTACGGTGCCCGCGCCCCGAGTGGGCGCAGGAGCCGGGGCGTTGGGTTCCGCATCCGAGGGCCGGCGGTCAGCCCGCGAGGTTGTCCGCCAGCTCCTCCGAGAGGTTGGACTCCGTCCCCGGGATGCCCAGGTCCTGGGCCCGCTTGTCGGCCATGGCCAGCAGGCGGCGGATACGGCCCGCGACGGCGTCCTTGGTCAGCGGCGGGTCGGCGAGCGCGCCCAGCTCCTCCAGGGACGCCTGCTTGTGCTCCATGCGCAGCCGGCCGGCGGCCGCGAGGTGCTCGGGGACCTCCTCGCCGAGGATCTCCAGGGCACGCTGGACGCGGGCGCCGGCGGCGACCGCGGCGCGCGCGGACCGGCGCAGGTTGGCGTCGTCGAAGTTGGCGAGGCGGTTGGCGGTGGCGCGGACCTCGCGGCGCATCCGCCGCTCCTCCCAGGCCAGCACCGACTCATGGGCGCCGAGCCGGGTGAGCAGCGCGCCGATCGCGTCGCCGTCGCGCACGACGACCCGGTCCACGCCCCGTACCTCACGGGCCTTGGCTGCGATCGACAGCCGGCGGGCCGCGCCGACCAGCGCGAGCGCCGCCTCGGGGCCCGGGCAGGTCACCTCGAGCGAGGAGGAGCGGCCGGGCTCGGTGAGCGAACCATGGGCGAGGAAGGCACCGCGCCAGGCGGCCTCCGCGTCACAGGTGGCCCCCGAGACCACCTGCGGGGGCAGCCCGCGGATGGGGCGGCCGCGGCCGTCCACAAGACCCGTCTGGCGGGCCAGCTGGTCACCGCCCGCGACCACGCGTACGACATAACGCGAGCCGCGCCGCAGCCCGCCGGGAGCCATCACGATCAGCTCGGAACTGTGTCCGAAGATCTCCAGGATGTCCCGCTTCAGCCGGCGCGCCGCCATCGCGGTGTCCAGCTCCGCCTCGATCACGATGCGGCCGCTCACCAGGTGCAGCCCGCCCGCGAACCGAAGGATCGCCGAGACCTCCGCCTTTCTGCAGCAGGTCCGGGTGACGGGTAGCCGGGAGATCTCGTCCTTCACCGCTGCCGTCATCGCCATGGGCCGATCCTTCCATGCATCCGAAAAATACGGTCGTACGCGGCAGCCAACAGCTCCGGGTCGTGCCGGGGGCTGCCGTCGGTCCGGGCGACCGGCGCCAGCTCGACCGCGGCGCCGAACCGCCTGGCGGCCTCGGTCAGCGACTCGCAGTCGGGCACGGCGGCCTCGTCGGCCAGCACCACGTCCAGGGCGAGTTTAGGGGCGTGTCGTCCCAAAACCTCCAAATGACGCTGCGGGGAGAAGCCTGAGGTTTCGCCGGGCTGCGGGGCCAGGTTGAGGGAGAGCACCCGGCGGGCCTTGGTCTCCATGAGGGCGTCCAGCAGCTCGGGCACGAGCAGATGCGGGATCACGGAGGAGAACCAGGAGCCGGGGCCGAGCACCACCCAGTCCGCGTCGAGGACGGCCGCGACGGCCTCGGGGACGGCGGGAGGGTCGTTCGGCACGAGGTGCACGGACTGCACCTCACCCGGGGTGAGCGCGACGGTTGCCTGGCCGCGGACCGTGTCGACCTCGTCGGGCCGCTCCGGATCATGGCCTCGTACGAGCGCCTGGAGCTCCAGTGGGACCGCGGACATCGGCAGGACGCGGCCGTGCGCGCCCAGCAGCTTGCCGACCAGGTCGAGGGCCTGGACATGGTCGCCGAGCTGCTCCCACAGGGCCACGATCAGCAGATTGCCGACCGCGTGCTCGTGCAGGTCCCCCTTGGACTGGAAGCGGTGCTGGATGACGCGGGCCCAGGTCTGGCCCCACTCGTCGTCACCGCACAGCGCCGCCAGGGCCTTGCGCAGATCGCCGGGCGGGAGCACGCCGAGTTCGTCGCGCAGCCGTCCGCTGGAGCCGCCGTCGTCGGCGACCGTGACGACGGCGGTGAGGTCACCGGTGATCCGGCGCAGCGCGGCGAGCGAGGCGGACAGGCCCATGCCGCCGCCGAGCGCGACGACCTTGGGCTGGGCGCCGCGGCGGCGTACCCTCCCGGCGCCACCTGTGATCCGGCGGAGCCTGCGCAGCCGGAGATTGGGTTCGCTCACTCGCGCCCCATGTCCCGGTGGACGACGACGGTCTCCACTCCCTCGGAGGCGAGTCGCTTGGCGAGCTTCTCCGACATGGCGACGGAACGGTGCTTGCCGCCGGTACAGCCGACCGCGATGGTCACATAGCGCTTGCCCTCGCGGCGGTACCCGGCGGCGATGAGCTGGAGCAGCTCCGAGTACTGGTTGAGGAACTCCTTGGCGCCGGGCTGGTTGAAGACGTAGCCCGAGACCTCCTCGTTGAGGCCGGTGTACGGGCGCAGCTCCGGGACCCAGTGCGGGTTCGGCAGGAAGCGGCAGTCGACGACGAGGTCGGCGTCGACCGGGAGGCCGTACTTGTAGCCGAAGGACATCACCGTGGCGCGCAGCTCCGGCTCCTCGTCGCCCGCGAACTGGGCGTCCATCTTGGCGCGCAGCTCGTGGACGTTGAGGCTGGAGGTGTCGATCACCAGGTCGGCGTCGCCGCGCAGCTCGCGCAGCAGATCGCGCTCGGCTGCGATGCCGTCGACGATCCGGCCGTCGCCCTGCAGCGGGTGGGGCCGGCGCACGGACTCGAAGCGGCGGACCAGGGCGTCGTCGGAGGACTCCAGGAAAACGATCCGCCGGGTGACGTGCCTGGCCTCCAGGTCCGCGAGCGACTCGC
Organism: Streptomyces sp. NPDC002896; assembly: GCF_040295225.1. Taxonomy (NCBI): domain Bacteria; kingdom Bacillati; phylum Actinomycetota; class Actinomycetes; order Kitasatosporales; family Streptomycetaceae; genus Streptomyces; species Streptomyces sp. NPDC002896. The sequence continues at coordinate 138,610 of NZ_JBEOVA010000010.1, forward strand.
GGAGGTTGTCGAAGAAGCGGCGGCCGCGGACGTCGACGACCACCGCGATCCGTGCGACGTTGCCCTGCGAGCGGGCGCCGAGCTCCACCATGGTGGGGATCAGCGCGGGCGGCAGGTTGTCGACGACGAACCAGCCGAGGTCCTCGAGACACTTGGCCGCCGTGGACCGGCCGGCGCCGGACATTCCCGAGATGATCACCAGCTCGGGGATCGCGGAGTCGGGAGCTCCGTTCCCCTCGTTGGTCGTGCCCGTACTCACCTGTGCTCCATGTTCGGCTTGTGCGCTGGGCGCGCTGTGTGCGTTCGGTGCGCTGCGCGAGTCCGGTGCGCTCGGTTCGCTGCTCGCGCCGGGGGCGCGGTTCGCGCTCGGTTCGTTGCTCGCGGTCGGTTCGTTGCCTGCGTTCGTGGCGTGCTGTTCGCTCTGCGGACGATGATCGCTCTCGTTACTGTGTGCGCCCTGTCCGTGTGCGCCGTGCTCGCTCATGTCTCCTGCCCCCGTCTTTCGTACGAGGCCCCCGCGGCCCCGGCCTCTTGCCCGGAACCCGCGGGTGCGGGCTCCTCGTCCTCAATGATCTCTCCAGTGGCCGTGTTCACGGCGGGTGCCGCGGGCGCCGTACGCGCCAGGGCCCCGAGGATCGTCTCGGCCGTCTTGCGGCCCACGCCCGGCACCTCGCAGATCTGCTCGAGGGTCGCGGCCCGCAGCTTCTTCACCGAACCGAAGTGCCTGATCAGGGCCTGTTTCCGGGCGTCGCCCAGGCCCGGCACCTCGTCCAGGGGGCCCGCCTTGAAGCGCTTGGCCCGCTTGGTGCGCTGATAGGTGATCGCAAACCTGTGCGCCTCGTCGCGTACGCGCTGCAGGAGATACAGGCCCTCGCTGGTGCGCGGCAGGACCAGCGGGTCGCCCTCGTCGGGCACCCACACCTCTTCGAGGCGCTTGGCGAGCCCGCACACCGCGATGTCGTCGATGCCGAGCTCGTCGAGGGCCTTCTTGGCTGCGGCGACCTGCGGCTGGCCGCCGTCGACGACGACGAGCTGCGGAGGGTAGGCGAACCGCTTGGGGCGGCCGGTGTCGTCGACCAGACGCGCGCGGGCGTCGTCGTCCTCGGCGCCCGCGAGCGAGCCGTCCACGGTCGGCTCCGCTGAAGAGCCGTGCACGGTCGGTTCCGCGAAAGAGCCGTCCACAGCGGGTTCCGTCGAGGAGTCCTCGGCCAGTTCCGGCGAGGAGCCGTCGCCGGCCCACTCCCCCGTCTTCTCCTGCTCGGCCAGGTACCGCTTGAAGCGCCGCGTGATCACCTCGTGCATGGACCGGACGTCGTCCTGTCCTGCGAAGCCCCTGATCTGGAACCGCCGGTACTCGCTCTTGCGAGCCAGGCCGTCCTCGAAGACGACCATGGACGCGACGACGTCGTCGCCCTGCAGATGCGAGATGTCGTAGCACTCGATCCGCAGCGGGGCGCTGTCGAGGTCCAGGGCCTCGGCGATCTCCTCCAGGGCGCGCGAGCGCGTGGTGAGGTCCGATGCACGCTTGGTCTTGTGCAGCGCGAGGGCCTGCTGGGCGTTGCGCTGCACGGTCTCCATGAGCGCCTTCTTGTCGCCGCGCTGCGGGATGCGCAGTGACACGTTCGACCCGCGGCGGCCGGTGAGCCATTCCTGCACCGGTTCGGCGGGTTCGGGCAGCGCCGGGACCAGGACCTCCTTGGGCACGGAGTCGCCGGTCTCCTCGCCGTACAGCTGTTGCAGCGCGTGCTCCACCAGATCACCGGTGGTGACGGCCTCCACCTTGTCGGTGACCCAGCCGCGCTGGCCGCGCACCCGGCCGCCGCGGACATGGAAGATCTGGACGGCTGCCTCGAGCTCGTCCTCGGCGACCGCCATCAGATCGGCGTCCGTCGCGTCCGCGAGCACGACCGCGTTCTTCTCCATCGCCTTCTTCAGGGCGCCTATGTCGTCGCGCAGGCGTGCCGCCTTCTCGTACTCCATCTCCTCGGCGGCGTCCATCATCTGCTTCTCCAGACGACGGATGTACGTGCCCGTGCGTCCGGCCATGAAGTCGCAGAACTCCTCGGCGAGTTCGCGGTGCTCGTCGGGGGAGACCCGGGCGACGCAGGGGGCCGAGCACTTGCCGATGTAGCCGAGGAGGCAGGGGCGGCCGGTGCGGGCCGCGTTCTTGAAGACGCCCGCGGAGCAGGTCCGTACGGGGAAGACGCGCAGCAGGAGGTCCACGGTGTCGCGGATCGCCCACGCGTGCGCGTACGGCCCGAAGTAGCGCACGCCCTTCTTCTTGTGGCCGCGCATGACCTGGACCCGCGGAAACTCCTCGTTCATGGTCACCGCGAGATACGGATAGCTCTTGTCGTCGCGGTACTTGACGTTGAACCGGGGGTCGAACTCCTTGATCCAGGAGTACTCCAGCTGCAGCGCCTCGACCTCCGTCGACACCACTGTCCACTCCACGGACGCGGCCGTGGTGACCATGGTGCGCGTGCGCGGGTGCAGGCCCGCGAGGTCCTGGAAGTAGTTCGCCAGGCGCTGGCGCAGGCTCTTCGCCTTGCCGACGTAGATCACGCGCCGGTGCTCGTCGCGGAACCTGTAGACCCCCGGCGAGTCGGGGATCTGTCCCGGCTTGGGGCGGTAGCTGGAGGGGTCTGCCATGTCTCACACCCTACTTGCGGGGACCGACAGCGGGGCGTGCCCGCGGAGCTCTCGCCCGCCGGGACGGAGTGGAGGGTCCGGCATGGACGACGGAAGAACGATCAGCATCAAATCCCTATGTAATGGATGAAACACCGTGTATGGGGTTCACGCGGGCGTTTACGCTCGGGCGGAGATGAGATACGTTCCCGCGGGCACCGCAACCGGGGAGGGCGTGCCTGGCGATGACCGGCCGCGCCCGCGCCCACCTCTGAACACCGATCACTGCGCCTCGTGAGGGTGCGCGAGAAAGGAACCGTCTCGTGATCGTCGTCGCCGGTGAGGCCCTGATCGATCTCGTTCCGCAGCCGGGACCGAACGTCGGCGGGCTGCCGGACCTCGCCCCGCGCCTGGGCGGCGGCCCCTACAACACCGCTGTGGCGCTGGGCCGCCTCGGCTCCCCCACGGCCTTCTGCTCGCGGGTGTCGGCCGATGCGTTCGGCGAGGCGCTGCTGGGCGGGCTGCGTGCCGCCGGTGTGGATGTGTCTTACGTCGAGCGCGGTCCGGAGCCGACGACGCTCGCCGTCGCCTCGATCGGCGCTGACGGTTCGGCGGGCTACTCGTTCTACGTCGAGGGAACGGCGGACCGGCTGTTCTCCGTGCCGGACCAACTGCCGCCCGGTACGCGCGCGGTGTCGTTCGGAACCTGTTCGCTGGTCCTGGAGCCGGGTGCGACCGCGTACGCGGAGCTGATGCGGGCCGCTGCCGGGCAGGGTGTGTTCACGACGCTGGACCCGAACATCCGGCCGGGGCTGATTCCGGACGCGGACGCCTATCGTGCGCGGTTCCGCTCCTGGCTGCCGCACACCGGCCTTGTGAAGCTGTCGGAGGAGGACGCCGAGTGGCTCGGCGGCGCGCCGAAGGAGTGGCTGGCGGCCGGGCCCGCCGCGGTCGTGCTGACCCACGGGGGCGACGGCCTCACGGTTCTGACCAGGGACGGCGGGGAGTTCGCGGTGCCGGGCGTGCGCGTCGACGTCGTCGACACGATCGGCGCGGGTGACACGGTGAACGCCGCGCTGCTGCACCGGCTCGCCGCGCACGACGCGCTGTCCGTGGAAGCCGTGGCGGCGCTCGGCGAGGACGACTGGCACGACATCGTCGGCTTCGCGGCCCGCGCCGCGGCGATCACCTGCTCCCGCCCGGGAGCGCAGCCGCCGTACGCCGCCGAACTGGGCCTGTAGGTCAGCCGCTGACGGTGCGTGCTTTCAACGTGCTGTGCCCCACGGGGAGTTCCCGTGGGGCACAGCACGTATCGAGCCCACGTAGCGAGCGCACGTCTCGAGCGCGCCTATCCGGGGCGTCCGCCGACGGCGCCGCGCGCTGGGCGGCTCAGGCCTTCCGGGACGCCGCCGCCTTCTTGGCCGCGGTCTTGGCCGTGGCCGTCTTCCTCGGCGTGGAGTTGACCGCGACGGTCTTCCTGGCCGCCGTCTTGCGCGGCGCCGTGGTCGACGACGCGTCGCTGATGCGGTCGGCGCCAAGGATCTCGCGCAGGAACTTGCCGGTGTGGCTCGCCGGAACCCCGGCGACCTGCTCCGGCGTGCCCTCCGCGACGACGAGGCCGCCGCCGTTGCCGCCCTCGGGGCCCATGTCGACGACCCAGTCGGCGGTCTTGATCACGTCGAGGTTGTGCTCGATGACGATGACCGTGTTGCCCTTGTCGACCAGGTCGGACAGCACCGAGATCAGCTTGCTGATGTCCTCGAAGTGCAGACCCGTGGTCGGCTCGTCCAGGACATACACCGTGCGTCCCGTGGAACGCTTCTGCAGCTCGCTCGCGAGCTTCACACGCTGGGCCTCACCGCCGGAGAGCGTGGGCGCGGGCTGGCCGAGACGGACGTATCCGAGACCGACGTCGTTGAGCGTCCTCAGGTGGCGGGCGATCGCGGGCACTGCCTCGAAGAAGCCGAGGGCCTCCTCGATCGGCATGTCCAGCACCTCGGCGATGGACTTGCCCTTGTAGTGCACCTCCAGGGTCTCCCGGTTGTAGCGCGCGCCGTGGCAGACCTCGCACGGGACGTACACGTCCGGCAGGAAGTTCATCTCGATCTTGATGGTGCCGTCACCGGAGCAGTTCTCGCAGCGGCCGCCCTTGACGTTGAAGGAGAAGCGGCCCGGCAGATAGCCGCGCACCTTCGCCTCCGTCGTCTCCGCGAACAGCTTGCGGACGTGGTCGAAGACGCCGGTGTACGTCGCCGGGTTCGACCGCGGCGTACGGCCGATGGGCGACTGGTCGACGTGCACCACCTTGTCGACGAGGTCGTCGCCGTCGACGCGCGTGTGCCGTCCCGGAACGCTCCGGGCGCCGTTCAGCTCTCGCGCGAGGTGCGTGTAGAGGATGTCGTTGACCAGCGTGGACTTGCCGGAGCCGGAGACGCCCGTGACGGCCGTGAGGACGCCGAGCGGGAACGACACATCGATGTCCTGCAGGTTGTTCTCACGGGCACCGTGCACCGTGAGCTGACGCTTCGGGTCGACGGGCCGGCGGATGTCGGGCAGGACGATGGACTTCTTGCCGGACAGGTACTGGCCGGTCATCGACTCGCTGTTGGTCAGCAGCTCCGCGAGCGGGCCGCTGTGCACGACCTTGCCGCCGTGCTCACCGGCGCCCGGGCCGATGTCGACGACCCAGTCCGCGACCTTGATGGTGTCCTCGTCGTGCTCGACGACGATGAGCGTGTTGCCCATGTCGCGCAGCCGGACCAGGGTCTCGATGAGCCGGTGGTTGTCGCGCTGGTGCAGGCCGATGGACGGCTCGTCGAGAACGTAGAGCACGCCGACGAGACCGGAGCCGATCTGGGTGGCCAGACGGATGCGCTGGGCCTCGCCGCCGGACAGCGTGCCGGCCGCACGGTTCAGCGACAGGTAGTCGAGGCCCACGTCGACCAGGAAGCGCAGCCGCTCGTTGACCTCCTTCAGGACCCGCTCGGCGATCTTCTTGTCACGGGCGCTGAGCTTCAGCTCGCCCAGGAAGTCCGCGCAGTCGCTGATCGACATGGCCGAGACCTCGGCGATGGACTTCTCCATGATCGTGACAGCGAGCACGATCGGCTTGAGGCGCGTGCCCTCACAGGTGGGGCAGGGCACCTCGCGCATGTAGCCCTCGAAGCGCTCGCGGCTGGCGTCGCTCTCGGCCTCGCTGTGCCGCCGCTTCACGAACGTGACGGCGCCCTCGAACGGGGTCGTGTACCGCCGCTCGCGGCCGTACCGGTTGCGGTACCGCACCTCGATCTGCGTCTTGTGCCCGTACAGCAGGGCCTTCTTGGCGCGCTGCGGCAGCCCTGCCCACGGGATGTCGGTACGGAAGCCGAGGGCGTCGGCGAGCGCCCCGATCAGACGCCCGAAGTAGTCCTTGGTGTGGCCGTGCGACCAGGGGTGGATGGCCCCCTCGTCGAGGGACTTCTCCTCGTCGGGGACGATCAGCTCGGGGTCGACCTCCATGCGCGTGCCGATGCCGGTGCACTCGGGGCAGGCGCCGAAGGGCGAGTTGAAGGAGAAGGAGCGGGGCTCGAGCTCCTCGAAGGACAGGTCGTCGTACGGGCAGTAGAGGTGCTCCGAGTACATGCGCTCGCGCTCGGGGTCGTCCTCGGGGAGGTCGACGAAGTCGAGCACGACCATGCCGCCGGCGAGGCCGAGGGCCGTCTCCACGGAGTCGGTCAGGCGGCGCTTGGCGCCGTCCTTCACCGTGAGGCGGTCGACGACCACCTCGATGGTGTGCTTCTCCTGCTTCTTCAGCTTCGGTGGGTCGCTGAGGTGAATCGTCTCGCCATCGACGCGGGCCCGGCTGTAGCCCTTCGTCTGCAGGTCGCTGAAGAGGTCGACGAACTCGCCCTTGCGCTCGCGCACGAGAGGCGAGAGGACCTGGAAGCGGCTGCCCTCGGGCAGCTCGAGGACCTTGTCGACGATCGCCTGCGGCGACTGGCGCGAGATGGGGCGGCCGCACTCGGGGCAGTGCGGCTTGCCGATGCGCGCGAAGAGCAGGCGCAGGTAGTCGTAGACCTCGGTGATGGTGCCGACCGTCGAGCGCGGATTGCGCGAGGTCGACTTCTGGTCGATCGAGACGGCCGGGGAGAGGCCCTCGATGAAGTCGACGTCCGGCTTGTCCATCTGCCCGAGGAACTGCCGGGCGTACGAGGAGAGCGACTCGACGTACCGCCGCTGGCCCTCGGCGAAGATCGTGTCGAAGGCGAGCGACGACTTGCCCGACCCGGACAGACCCGTGAAGACGATGAGGGAGTCGCGCGGGAGGTCGAGCGAGACGTTCTTCAGGTTGTGCTCGCGCGCTCCACGGACGATGAGACGGTCGGCCACGCCGGTCCGCACCTTTCTTGAGAGAAGCGACAGGGGCGGGGCCCCCGTCTCTCACAGACTAGGGGGAGCCACCGACAGCGCCGGATGGGTTTCGCTGGTTGGTAACAATTCCGGACCTTCCAGCATGCCCGACGCCGCGCTCGAGCTTATAGCACGCGCATTCGATTTTGGTCGGCGCTCCACCACCTTCACCCGAACGTGTGGCGGGGCTATCGTCGGCCCCATGAACGATCATGTGCGCGACCTGGCGTCTGTACGTGACGCGACCGACCGGCTGCTGAACGCAGCCGCCGAACTGGACAACGCGTCCGTCGCCGAGCCGTCACGGCTTCCCGGCTGGACCCGCGGCCACATCCTCGCTCACCTCGCCCGCAACGCCGACGCGCTCGTGAACGTCCTCGCCGGTCGCCCCATGTACGCGACCCCCGAGCAGCGGGAGGCCGACATCGAGCGGGACGCCTCGCGCCGGCTCGGGGAACAGCTCACGGACCTGCGCGAGAGCGCCGCCCGCTTCCAGGAGGCGGGCGCGACCCCCGCCGACTGGTCCCGCACGGTGAAGCTGCGCAACGGCGTGACGGATGCGGCGTCCCGGGTGCCGTTCCGGCGGTGGATCGAGGTCGAGCTGCACCACGTGGACCTCGGCATCGGATACGAGCTGGAGGACCTGCCGGAGGAGTTCGTCCAGCGGGAGATCGACTTCCTGACGGAACGCTTCCGCGGACACCCCGGCGTACCGGCCGTCCTCATCCGGCAGGACGACGGCCGCGAGATCCCCACGGGCCGCGCGCGCAAGGACGGGGACGCGATCACCGTGACGGGCCGCCAGGCCGACCTCCTCGGCTGGCTCGCGGGCCGCCGCGACGGCTCGGGCCTCACGGCCGCGGGCGGACCCCTTCCCGTACTGCCACCCCTGTGATCCGCTGAGTAGGCTGACTGGCATGACGTACAGCGGAGCGGTGAAGGTCGGCGGACCTGCGGACGTGCACGAGTTGCAGGACCTGATGATCTCCAAGGTCGCGGTCGGCCCCATGGACAACAACGCCTATGTGCTGCGCTGCCGGGCCACGGACGAGCAGTTGCTGATCGACGCGGCCGCCGAGCCGGAGACATTGCTGACGCTGATCGGTGACGACGGCATCACGTCCGTCGTCACCACGCACCGGCACGGCGACCACTGGCAGGCGCTGGCGCAGGTGGTGGAGGCCACGGGCGCACGCACCTATGCCGGGCGGTACGACGCGGAGGGCATCCCCGTCCCGACCGACGTGCTGGTCGAGGACGGCGACACGATCCGCGTGGGCCGCGTCGAGCTCACCGCCCGACACCTGGTGGGCCACACCCCCGGCTCGATCGCCCTCGTCTACGACGACCCGCACGGGCACCCGCACGTGTTCACGGGCGACTGCCTGTTCCCGGGCGGCGTCGGCAACACCCGCAAGGACCCGAAGGCCTTCGCCAGCCTCCTGCACGACGTGGAGACGAAGATCTTCGAGCCGCTACCGGACGAGACGTGGGTGTACCCGGGGCACGGCAACGACACGTCGCTGGGCTCGGAGCGCCCGCATCTGCCGGAGTGGCGCGCGCGGGGCTGGTAACGCGCGCCACCTGCCCGGCGCGCGTGCACCGCGGGCTCGTAGCCGGACACGGCGAAGGCGATCCGTCGGTCCGTCCTCACCCGTATCCGCGGCCTCGCCGGAGGAACCCCCCGCTGCCGTGGGTGTGTCCCTGCACGTTGGTGCTGCGCGTGTCCCCGCGCGCTAGTGCGCCGCGTCCAGCCGGGCCCGCTGATCCTCCGTCAACTCCAGTTCCACCGCGGCCAGGTTCTCCTCCAACTGCGCCACCGACGACGCCCCGGCCAGCGGGATCACGGGCAGGCTGCCGCCGATCTGCCAGGCCAGCACGACCTGGTTGACGGTCACCCCGGTCTCCTTGGCGACCTCGCGCAGCACCGCGAGCCGGGTGGGTGTTCCCGGGTGTTCGTAGTCCGGCGGCAGCGGCCTGTCCTCCCTGGCGTAGGCGCCCTTGAGCAGGGGCGAGTAGGCGACCAGGGTCAGGCCGGGCTCGGCCCGCAGGTAGCTGAGCAGCTCGGCGCCGGCATGGCCGAGGCTGCCGTCCGGGAAGATCGGCTCGGGCACATCGGTGCGCGGCCTGAGGTGGCTGTGCTGGTACTGCAGGACCTCGTAGCCCGGCAGCCCGGCCGCCGCGGCGAGAGCGCGGGCCCGCTCCACCCGCCAGATCGCGTGGTTGCTCACCCCGAGCAGCCCTACCGTCCCTTCGGCCACCAGTTCGGCGAAGCCCTCGACGGTGTCGCGCAGGGGGACGGTCCGGTCCTCGACGTGCGCGTAGAGGAGGTCGATCCTGTCCACCCCGAGCCGCTCCCGGCTGCGCTCGGCGGACTCCCGGATCACCTTCGGGGACAGCCCCTCCGGATTGTCGACGTAGCTGGTGCCGGGCGCGAGCGGCCGCGCGCCCAGCTTTGTGGCGATGACGATCTCGTCGCCGACGCCCCGGCTGCGCCGCCAGCGTCCGAGCAGTTCCTCGCTCTGCCCGCCCTGACTGCCGTCGATCCAGAAGGCGTAGTTGTCGGAGGTGTCGATGAACGTCCCGCCGGCCTCGACATAGCGGTCCAGGATGGCGAAGGAGGTCTTCTCGTCCGTCTGCGAACCGAAGAGCATCGCGCCGAGAGCAAGCACGCTCACCTCGCGTCGGGTTTTCGGATCGGTGCCTATGGTGCGGTACTTCACGGGGTCCCCTCCCGTTCGGGCCCGTAGTCCCGGGCTTTGAACGGGAGTCTGCGACTTGGAGCGCACGCGAGGGCAAGGTCTTCGGGCCAACGGAAGAAATGTGATGACGGCTCGACGGGCAGGGGGCGCAGGAGCCCAAGAAGCCCGTTGACACGGTGCGTTCACACGGCCGCAACGCCCGTTCCCAGTATGCGGAACGTTATCGGTGTGATCTCGACAGACCGCTGCGCAAACGGTAATTCTCCCGCCATGCACCTCGCTCACCGCGCCCTGCGCGTTTACGCCTGCTCCGCCGTCCTTCTGCTCGCGGCGGCCGCGGGCTGTGCGCCTCAGCCCGAGGAGAATGCCGCGGACAAGCCCTCCGCCAAGGAGACCTGCGCCAAGGGCGGACTGCCCACGCAGACGTCCGGGAAGCTGACCGTCGGCACCGACAAGCCCGCGTACGCGCCGTGGTTCCAGGACGACGATCCGGCCAATGGCAAGGGCTACGAGTCGGCTGTGGCGTACGCCGTGGCGAAGCAGCTCGGCTACGGCAAGAGCGATGTCGTCTGGCAGACCGTGCCGTTCAACAGCTCCTTCGCGCCAGGTGAGAAGAAGTTCGACTTCGACATCAACCAGGTGTCCATCAGCGACGCCCGCAAGAAGGCCGTCGATTTCTCCTCCGGCTACTACACCGTGCGCCAGGCGGTCATCGCGCTGAAGTCGTCCAAGGCCGCGGACGCGAAGAGCGTGGCCGACCTGAAGGGCTTCAAGCTCGGCGCCCAGGTGGGCACCACGAGCCTGGACTACATCAACGACGTCGTGCAGCCCAAGCAGAAGCCGGCCGTCTACCAGAAGAACGACTTCGCCAAGTCGGCGCTGAAGAACGGTCAGGTCGACGCCATCGTCGTCGACCTGCCGACCGCGTTCTACATCACCAGTGCCGAAGTAACGGACGCCGAGGTGGTCGGGCAGTTCGAGGACGCCGGGGGTGAGCCGGAGCAGTTCGGGCTCGTCCTGGCCAAGGGCAGCTCGCTCACCTCGTGCGTGACCGGTGCGGTGGACGCCCTGCGCAAGGACGGCACGCTCGCGGCACTGGAGCAGAAGTGGCTCTCTGACGTCGTCGACGCACCGGTGCTCAAATGACCGTGAGCGAGGGGCTGTCGAAGGACGACGGCACTCGGGACGACCGGGCCGGGGTTGGTGGCGGCCGGGTCGGAATCGATGGCGACCGGACCGGGGACGGCGGCGGACGGGCCGGCGAGGAGACGGTGACCGATGGGTACGTCCCCTCGCAGCGCCGTATCGAGCGGGAGCGCTACAAGCGCTCCCGGACCCGCCGCGCGACCGCCGTCGCCGCGCTCAGCACCCTGGCCTCCGCGACCGTGCTATATCTCGTCGTCACCAACTCGCCGGGCTGGCCGACCACGAAGGAGACGTTCTTCAGCGCCCACTACGCGCGCGTGGCGCTCCCCCAGGTGCTGGAGGGGCTGTGGCTGAATCTGCGGCTGCTGGTCGTGTGCGGCGCGTCGGTGCTGGTCATCGGCTTGCTGCTGGCTGTTGCGCGCACGCTGCGCGGCCCGGTCTTCTTCCCTCTACGGGTCCTGGCGGCCGCGTACACGGACTTCTTCCGCGGCCTGCCGCTCATCATCTGCCTGCTGATGGTGATCTTCGGTCTGCCGGCGCTGCGGCTGCAGGGCACCCCCAATGACCCGGTGGTGCTGGGCGGCATCGGGCTGGTGCTGACGTATTCGGCGTATGTCGCCGAGGTGTTCCGCGCCGGGATCGAGTCCGTGCATCCCTCGCAGCGCGCCGCCGCCCGCTCGCTGGGGCTCAGCAACGGGCAGGCACTGCGGTACGTGGTGCTGCCGCAGGCGGTGCGGCGCGTGGTGCCGCCCCTCCTGAACGATCTGGTGTCCCTGCAGAAGGACACCGGCCTCGTCTCGATCGGGGGCGCGGTCGACGCCGTGTACGCGGCCCAGATCATCGTCGGCAAGGACTGGAACTTCACGCCGTACGTCGTCGCCGGCCTGCTCTTCGTCGCGCTGACGATCCCGATGACGCGCTTCACGGACTGGGTGACGGCCCGCATGGACCGGCGCCGGGCACAGGGAGGGATCGTATGACGGCGGGGAAGTCTGAGCCGGCGGGCGCAGTGCCTGCGTCGGCGGCGGGAACGCCTGTGCCCGCGGCCGGGACACCGGTGTTGCGCATGGAGTCGGTGCGTAAGACCTTCGGACGCACAGTGGTGCTGCGCGATGTGGACCTGGAGGTCGCTCCGCACACCGTGACGGCGCTGATCGGCGCCTCCGGGTCCGGGAAGTCCACGCTGCTGCGCTGCGCGAACCTCCTGGAGGAGATCGACGACGGGGCCGTCTTCCTGGACGGCGAGGAGATCACCGATCCCCGGACCGACCATGACGCGGTCCGCCGGCGCATCGGTGTGGTCTTCCAGGCCTACAACCTCTTTCCGCACATGACAGTGCTCGACAACGTGACGCTCGCCCCGCGCCGGGTGCACGGCGTGGACCGCGCGGCGGCGGAGGAGCAGGCGCGTGAGCTGCTGGAACGGCTGGGTCTGGGTGCGAAGGCCGGTGAGTATCCGGACCGGCTGAGCGGCGGACAGCAGCAGCGGGCCGCGATCGTACGGGCGTTGGCGGTCCGCCCCCGGCTGCTGCTGCTCGACGAGATCACCGCGGCCCTCGATCCCGAACTGGTGGGTGAGGTCCTGAGCGTCGTCCGGGATCTGAAGGACGACGGGATGACCATGGTCATCGCCACCCATGAGATGGGCTTCGCACGGGACGTCGCTGACCAGGTCTGTTTTCTGGACGGTGGGGTGGTTCTGGAGCGGGGCACGGCGGACGAGGTCTTCGGCGATCCGCAGCAGGAGCGTACGAGACGGTTCCTACGGCGGATCGTTGAGGCGGGGCGGCTGTAACCCCTCGCGCGGGGCGTGTGTCGCCCCTCGCGCGGGGCGTGGTCGCTACGCCGTGCGCTGCGCGACCAGCGCGGCCACTCGTTCAACGGCGAACGCGTACCCCTGGACGCCGCAGCCCGCGATGACGCCGTCCGCACGCAGTGAGACGTACGAGTGGTGCCGGAACTCCTCGCGCTGGTGGATGTTGGAGATGTGGACCTCCAACACCGGCATACCGTCACAGGTGTTGAGGGCATCCAGGATCGCCACGGAGGTGTGGGAGTAGGCGGCCGGGTTGATCACGATGCCGACGTGGTTCTGGCGGGCCTCGTGGATCCAGTCGACCAACTCGCCCTCGTGGTTCGACTGACGGAAGTCGACGGCGCCGCCGTGCGCGGCCGCCGCCTTGGCGCACAGCGCCTCGACGTCGGCGAGGGTGTCGGAGCCGTAGATCTCCGGCTGCCGCTGGCCGAGGAGGTTCAGGTTGGGCCCGTTGAGGATCATGATGGGGGCGCTGGCGAAGGTGCGGGGCACGGGTCCTCCTGTGTCGATCGGCAGCCGCGTTCGGCCTGGGCCTGCGGCTGCGTCCTGCGGCTGCGTTCGGTGCTGTCGAGACCGGTCTATCACGGTGCTCCGGGCCGCCGCTCTGGGATGGAGCGCCGCTGGCTAAGGCGTGATCGCCAGCTCCAAGTACGCCGCGAACAGCACCAAGTGGACACCGCCCTGCAGCGGGGTCGCGCGGCCCGGCACAACGGTGAGGATGCTGACCCCGATCGTGAGGGCGAGCAGCACCAGGTGGACGGAGCCGAGCCCAAGGACGAGCGGCCCCGACAGCCACAAGGAGGCCAACGCCACTGCGGGAATGGTCAGCCCGATGCTGGCCATCGCCGATCCCAGGGCCAGGTTCAGACTGGTTTGCACCCGGTCGCGGCGGGCGGCACGCAACGCGGCGATGGTCTCGGGCAGCAGCACGAGCAGCGCGATGATGACGCCGACCACCGAGTGCGGCATTCCGGCCGCCTCCACGCCGGACTCGATCGTCGGTGACACGCCCTTCGCGAGGCCGACGACGCCGACGAGTGCACATCCCAGGAGAAGAAGGCTGATGAGGGCGATCCGGGCGGACGGGGCTTCCGCGTGCTGGTCCGCGTCGATCACCTCGCCCTTCCTGGTCATCGGAAGGAAGTAGTCGCGGTGCCGGATCGTCTGCGTGGCGACGAACAGGCCGTAGAGCACCACTGAGGCCAGCGCGGCGAAGACGAGCTGGGCCGTGGAGAACTCGGGCCCCGGCTTGCTGGTCGTGAAGGTCGGCAGCGCCAGGCTGAGGGTGGCCAGCGTGGCCACGGTCGCGAGGGCGGCGCCCGTTCCCTCCGGGTTGAACACAGCCACGCGATGGCGCAGCGCGGCCACGAGCAGGGTCAGGCCGACGATGCCGTTGCAGGTGATCATCACGGCGGCGAAGACGGTGTCCCGGGCGAGCGTGGCGCTCTTGGCGCCGCCGTCCGCCATGAGCGCGACGATCAGCGCGACTTCGATGACCGTCACCGCCACGGCGAGGACGAGCGAGCCGAAGGGTTCGCCGACGCGGTGTGCGACCACCTCGGCGTGGTGCACCGCGGCGAGCACCGCGGCCGCGAGCACCAGCGTCATGAGGACGACGACGGCTCCGGGAACGGAGCGTCCCCAGGTGGCGACCAGCAGCAGCACTGCGAACAAAGGCATGACGGTCGTCCAGTGCGCCGCCAGTTCCCGGAGCCGTACGATCATGATCCTGATGCTTTCAGACGAGTACAGATGGTGCATTCCAGGCACGCACGGCGAGCCGCGGGCGATCTGCTGCCGAGCGCCTGCCGCCGAATGCCTCCTGCCTTCCTGCCTACGGGGGGCTTCCGCCGTCGACTGACAGCACCCCGGCCGGCGGCCGCAGCCGGCGACAGCGCGATGGCCGATGGGCACGGCCACGCACGCCGCCGCGGCCGGGGGCCACCGTCGGCGGCCGATTCCTCTGCCGCCGACGGTGCCGGGCTCAATCGCCCGCACCCGCTGTCAACCGCAGCTGCCGTCAGCTGCCGACACTGTTCTTCGAGGTCTCGGCAACCTCCGCTGCCTCCGCGGACTCGGCCTCGGCCTGCTTCCTGGACGCCATCAGGCTGGTGATGGTCGTGACGATCAGGACGGCACAGATGACGCCCAGCGAGACCGGTATGGAGATCTCCGGGACATGCACGCCCGACTCGTGCAGGGCGTGCAGCACCAGCTTGACGCCGATGAAGCCGAGGATGACCGACAGCCCGTAGCTGAGGTGGACCAGCTTCTTGAGCAGCCCGCCGATGAGGAAGTACAGCTGCCGCAGACCCATCAGGGCAAAGGCGTTGGCGGTGAAGACGATGTACGGGTCCTCGGTGAGACCGAAGATCGCGGGAATCGAGTCCAGCGCGAAGAGCACGTCCGTGGTGCCGATCGCCAGCATCACGACCAGCATCGGCGTCATGACGCGCTTGCCGTTCTGCTGGATCCACAGCTTGGTGCCGTGGTAGCGGTCGGCCACCCCGAAGCGCTTCTCGGCGGCCTTGAGCAGCCGGTTCTCCTCGTACTCCTCGTCCTCATCGTCGGCCCTGGCCTCCTGGATCAGCTTCCAGGCGGTGTAGATCAGGAACGCGCCGAATATGTAGAAGACCCACGAGAAGCTGGCGATGATCGCGGCACCCGCCGCGATGAACACCGCGCGCAGGACCAGGGCGATCAGCACGCCGACGAGCAGTACGCGCTGCTGGTACTGCGATGGCACCGCGAACTTCGCCATGATCAGAACGAAGACGAAGAGGTTGTCGACGCTCAGCGACTTCTCGGTGATGAAGCCCGCGAAGAACTCTCCGGCGGGCTGACCGCCCCCGAAGACCAGCAGCCCGAGCCCGAACAGGGCCGCGAGGGCGATCCAGACGACCGTCCAGATCCCGGCTTCCTTGATCGATACGTCATGGGGTTTGCGGCCGATCAAGAAGTCGACCGCGATCAGGGCACTCAGGCCCAGGATTGTGAGGACCCATAGGGTCAGGGAAACATCCACTGCGCCTCCGGCAGTACGTAACGTCATTTCTCAGCGCGTCGCTGCCGGAGGTCTCTTCCACCCAGGAGGCATGTGTCGCGCATGATGTGCGCGTGCGCCTCGGGCCGGCGCCCCGGGACCTGGCCTGGTCCGTATTGACGGGTACGCCGCAGCAGGAGTACTCCCCTCCGCGGAGAACACACTACTTGAATTACCAAGGAAAGGTAAAGGGTGAGGTAAAGCACAGCCCAAATCCGCAGGTCAAAGGCGCTCTTCGACCTCACTTGGGATGCAGGCCCGGTTGCCGGGTTGACGCAGGGAGGGACCGCCGCTGACGCGGCGAGCCGACCCGCAGCGGGGTGCTCAGGGGTCCTCAGGAACGCTCAGCGGCTTCCCAGGGAGTCCTCGGCGTCCTCAGCGGTTCCACGGTCGGCGTGCGGCAGCGACCTGGTTCAGCACATGATGCAGAACCTGGCTGCCAGGCGGGACGAGCGGCGGCTCGTACGTCCACGCGTGACCGACCCACGGGTCGGCCAGGTGATCGTCGGGGACCGGCGTCAGGCGCAGCATCGACCGCCACAGAGGGTCGAGCAACGGACCGTACGCCGCGGCGTCCTCGCGGTCAGCCACCAGCATCAGGTGTACGCCGACGTCCGGACCCTCGTCCGCGAGATAGCGCAGCTGTGTCACGGCGCGGTCGTCGAAGCCGTGCGGGAAGTCGTTGACGATCAGCAGTTGTTGCGCGGTGTCCAGGTCGGGCGGCAGTGCGTCCGTGGCGCCGCTGCGGATCGCCATCTGCACCAGGTCCACGCGCTGGGTGAGCTTGGCGAGCACGCCCGAGACGCCCGCCGGACCGACGGCCGGCGGCCCGGCCAGCACACCGGCCGCCACGAGTGGGCCGAGCGGACCGGCACCGGAACCGGCGGCATCGATCACGTGCACGGTGAACTCGCCCGCCGGGTAGGCGGCGAGCAGGCGCGCGGCATGGGCGACGGCCGCGTCCAGGGCCAGGCGGCGCAGCTGCCCGGAGTCGGCGAACGAGGCGGAGCCCGAAGAGGAACGGCCGCTGTCGATCCAAAGGCCCCGCTCCAGCGGCAGCCGCACGAGCATCGGAATCCGGAGATCGGTGCGCTCGGGCAGATGGAGGTCGCCCAGGCGCAGGGCCATCGGTATCTCCGTCGGTGCCCGGTAGGCATGCCAGACCGGGTTGTCCCAGCGGGCGTAGGCAGGGGGAAGGGCGGGCTCGACGACGTCGGCCTCGGCACGGAGCTGGGCGAGGTCCCGGTCGAGTACCTGCCGTGCCTGCTCCACGAGTTGGGCGTGTCTGGCGCGGGCTGCTTCGCGCGCCGCGTCACCGGCGCCGCCGATGCGGCTGCGCGGGTCGGAGAGGACCTTGTCGAGCTCCTGCTCCATGCGGGAGTCGGCGAAGTCGACGGCGCTGCGGTAGGCCGCGGCCGTCCGGGCAAGGTCCTCGAACATGCCCCACACCTGGTTGTAGAGCCGCTCCTCCATGGACCAGCCCGTGGCGTCGCCCGCGACCGGCTGGGCCGCCTGCCCAGGCCCGGCGGGCGGCGTGGTGGGCGGTGGCGGCGGAGGCGCGGTGGTCTGGCGGCGCGGATGCGTGTAGTCGATGGAGCCGCCGGAAGAGGGCGCCGCGCTGCCACCCGGTGCGGCGGTCTGGGCGCCGGAAGCTGCAGATACGGGATCCATGGGGCTGGGTGACCCTGCGGGCGGCGCCGCATCCGAAGGGCCCGCCGGAGCCGTGCCGGGCCCGCCCCCCGCGCCCGTTGCACCCGCCCCAGGTGATGCCGTACGCACCCGTGTCTCGTCCGATGTGCGCGGTGGCGGCGGCGCGACCGAGCGGGCGAGCCCTCGCGCCACGGCGTCGTTGATTGCTTGTGCAAGTTGAGGCGCGGCTCCCGCCAGGCCCTGGTCGGTCAGCAGCGCGGCGAGGCCGCCCGCGTATCCCTGGCCGATGGCGCGCACCTTCCAGGCGCCCTGGCGGCGGTAGAGCTCCAGAGCGACCACGGCGGACTCGACGTCCAGCCCCGTGATGGTGTAGCTGGCGACCTCGCTGCCGTCGAGTCCGGTGACCGCCACGAAGGGGGCGGCCACGGCGCCGAAGCGGACCGGGCCCCCGACGCCCACAGGCAGCGCGAGCAGCACACTGACCCGGTGCACCGTCTCCGGCAGCACGCCCAGGTCCACCGCGAGACGGTGGTCGGCCGCGGCCTGCTTGGAGACCTCGAGCCCGGGCAGGATCGGTGATCCGGGATGGACCACCCATTCCGCGCCGGGCACGCTGCCCTGCTCGTCGCTCAGCGTGGCGCCCGCCACGACCGGCGTGCCGGCCGACACCCGTATTTCCAGACGGGTGTGGGTGAGGGCATGGTTCTGCCCCCGGACCAGCTCGGCCGTCATCGCCTTCGTCCCCCTCTTCGAGCAGCTTGCTGTGCCGCCGGTGCTCGTGTTCGTGCCGTGTGCGCTCGGGCGGGCCGCGCCCGCCCGCCGTGGCTACAGGTGCGGCAGGATCGCCGGCATCAGGTCCTGGAAGGTGCGGCCATTGGCCGGCGTGCCCAGGGCGGTCATCTGCCAGCCCGAGCCGGCGCGGTGCACCTTTGCCATGATCTGTGCCGTGTACGCGCCGCCACCGTTGAGCGTGTAGCGAGCGAGCTCCTGGCCGTTGGTCTCGTCGACCAGGCGGCAGAACGCGTTCTGCACCTCCTGGAACGTCTGGCCGGTGAACGAGTTCACCGTGAAGACGATCTGGTCGATGTGGACCGGGATGCGCTGCAGGTCGACGAGGACCGCCTCGTCGTCCCCACCCTGGCCCACACCGCCGACGAGATTGTCACCGGTGTGCCGCACGGAGCCGTCGTCGCTGACGAGGTGGCGGAAGAACACGACGTCCACCGGCTGCTTGTCCGCGAACAGCACGGCCGAGGCGTCGAGGTCGATCTCCCGAGTGCGCGAACCGAACAGTCCACGCCTCGGGGCCGCCTGCCAGCCGAGACCCATACGCACCGCGGTCAGGGTGCCCCCGTCGTTCTTCTGCAGACTGATGGCCTGACCCTTGGTCATGTTGACCGTCACGTGCTGTTCCCCTCTCGAACTCTCCCCTGAACCGCAGTCAGTGCGGTTGCTCAGCACCCTATGCACGGCCACTGACAGTGCCGCCCGCCGGACAGCACTTTGTGTCGGTCTTGCAACACATCGGAGTTCGCCGCCTCGGGCACCTCGTCGGCTTCGGCCCGGCCGGACTCGGTGAGCGCCGGATCCCGGAGATCGGCTGTCAGGCCAGGCCCGCCTCCTTCATCTGCCGCAGCTCCTTCTTCATCTCCGACACCTCGTCGCGCAGCCGCGCCGCAATCTCGAACTGCAGATCGGCGGCAGCGGCACGCATCCGCTCGGTCAACTCCTCGATCTGCCCGGCCAGTTCGGCCGCAGGACGGTCCGTGGGCACGGTCTCCTTCACCTTGCCCTTGGCGGACTTGGCCGGTTTGGCGCCCTTGCCGGCCGCGGCCGCGGCGCCGGCACGCGAGGGCACCGGCACCTTGCCGCCCTTGCCGTCCTTTGTCTGGCGGTATCCCGTTCCCAGCAGCTGCTCGGTGTCGACCTCCTCGCGCGCGATGGTCGCCACGATGTCGTTGATCTTCTTGCGGAGCGGCTGCGGATCGATACCGTTCGCCGTGTTGTACGCGACCTGCTTCTCCCGGCGGCGGTTGGTCTCCTCGATGGCCTTCTCCATCGCCGGGGTGATCTTGTCGGCGTACATATGGACCTGGCCGGAGACATTGCGCGCCGCTCGGCCGATGGTCTGGATCAGCGAAGTGCCCGAGCGCAGGAAGCCCTCCTTGTCGGCGTCGAGGATCGACACCAGGGAGACCTCGGGGAGGTCGAGGCCCTCACGCAGCAGGTTGATGCCGACCAGCACGTCGAACTCGCCGGACCGCAGCTCGCGAAGGAGCTCGACGCGGCGCAGGGTGTCGACGTCGCTGTGGAGATAGCGGACCTGGATGCCCAGCTCCAGGAAGTAGTCCGTGAGGTCCTCGGCCATCTTCTTGGTGAGCGTGGTGACCAGGACCCGCTCGTCCTTCTCGGTGCGCTTCCGGATCTCGTGCACCAGGTCGTCGATCTGCCCCTGGGTGGGCTTGACCACGACCTCCGGGTCGACCAGGCCGGTGGGGCGGATGATCTGCTCGACGTACCCGTCAGCGCGCGAGAGCTCGTACTTGCCGGGGGTCGCCGACAGGTACACGGTCTGCCCGATGCGCTCCTGGAACTCCTCCCACTTCAGCGGCCGGTTGTCGAGGGCGGACGGCAGCCGGAAGCCGTGCTCGACGAGGGTGCGCTTACGGGAGGCGTCGCCCTCGTACATGGCGCCGATCTGCGGGACCGTGTTGTGCGACTCGTCGATGACGAGCATGAAGTCGTCCGGGAAGTAGTCCAGGAGGGTGTTGGGCGGGGAGCCGGGCTCGCGGCCGTCGAAGTGCATCGAGTAGTTCTCGACGCCGGAGCAGGAGCCGATCTGGCGGAGCATCTCCAGGTCGTAGGTGGTGCGCATGCGCAGCCGCTGGGCCTCCAGGAGCTTGCCCTGCTTCTCCAGCTCGGCGAGGCGCTCCTCGAGCTCCTTCTCGATGCCGTTGACGGCCTTCTCCATGCGCTCCGGGCCCGCCACGTAGTGCGATGCCGGGAAGACATAGAGCTGCTCGTCGTCGCTGATGACCTCGCCGGTCAGCGGATGCAGCGTGGAGAGGGCCTCGATCTCGTCGCCGAACATCTCGATGCGGACGGCCAGTTCCTCGTAGACCGGGAAGATCTCGATGGTGTCGCCGCGGACCCGGAAGGTGCCCCGGGTGAACGCCACGTCGTTGCGTGTGTACTGGATGTCGACGAAGCGGCGCAGCATGTCGTCACGGTCGATCTCGTCGCCGACCTTGAGCGGGACCATGCGGTCCACGTACTCCTGCGGAGTGCCGAGGCCGTAGATGCAGGAGACCGAGGCGACCACGACGACGTCGCGACGGGTCAGCAGCGAGTTCGTCGCGGAGTGGCGCAGGCGCTCGACCTCCTCGTTGATCGAGGAGTCCTTCTCGATGTAGGTGTCGGACTGCGGGACGTACGCCTCGGGCTGGTAGTAGTCGTAGTACGAGACGAAGTACTCGACGGCGTTGTTCGGGAGCAGCTCGCGGAACTCGTTCGCCAGCTGGGCGGCCAGCGTCTTGTTCGGCGCCATCACGAGCGTGGGACGCTGTAGCTTCTCGATCATCCACGCGGTGGTCGCCGACTTGCCGGTGCCGGTCGCACCGAGCAGGACGACATCCTTCTCACCTGCGCTGATGCGCCGCTCCAGCTCGGCGATGGCCGCCGGCTGGTCACCGCTGGGCTGGTAGGGGCTGACGACCTCGAAGGGCGCCACCGTGCGTTCGATCTTGGATACGGGCCGCATGGAATCCACCGTACGACCCCCCACTGACAACGCGGGCGCATCACCGGGTTTGTGCAGGTCAGGCCCTGGTCACCAGCTCTGAGGGGTCCGTGCGCGGCCGGAGCGCGGCGGACGATGACCGGCGCGCGCGGGCGAGTGGGCCGGGGGGACCGGTGCGTCGGTGGTGCCGTGCCCGTGCCCGTGCCAGGCGGGCCTGCCCGTCACCAGCAGCGGGTCGAGTATCACGACGGCGCCGGCCACGACGAGGATGACCAGCGGGCCGATCATCATGGGCGCAAGCATCTCGGCCGATGAGTGGTCTGCGTGAGATCCGGTCGGACTGTCCAGCTGGACACGGAGGGCCGCCATGCCTGTGTAGTGCATGCCGCTGACGGCAAGGCCCATGACGAGACTCGCGCCCAGGCTCCACCGGAATCCCCTGACCTGGCCGGCGGCCCACAGCGACGCGGTGGCGGCCGCCATGGCGATCACCACCGACACGGCGACCATCAGGGTGTTGTACTGCAGCTCCCCGGGCAGACGCATTCCGGCCATTCCCAGGTAGTGCATGGAGGCGATCCCGAGCCCCGTGATGGTGCCTCCGGTGAAGAGGGCCGCACCTTTGGCGCCCCGGTAGCCGACGATGAAGATCCCGATGCCGACCATGACGACCGCGAGCCCCAGGGACGCGAAGGTCATCGGCTTGTCGTAGTGGATGGGGGCCCCTTTGACGGTGAAGCCCATCATCGCGACGAAGTGCATGGTCCAGATTCCGGACCCGATCGCCGCCGAGCCGAGTGCCAGCCAGCCCGGCCGCCAGGACGGCGTGCGCAGCGCTCTGGTCGTGCACCGCAGGCCGAGCGCGCCGCCAAGACAGGCCATCACATACGCCACCACCGGGGTGACGAGTCCATAGCTGAATCCGTCGACCGTGCCCTGCATGCGCAACCCTTCCACCCTTTGTGCCCTGCGATCTCTGTGGGCCCATGACTCATGGTCGCCTGAGCGGGCGTACTCGAGGCAGAGAGTATGGCCCGCCCGGAACGGGCGAGCGATTTTCCTGCAAAGAATTCGTAGCCATCGCGCGCGTGCGGGCACACAACCGGCCTCGCGCACCTCTGTTCAGCGTCTGGCCATCCTGCACCTGTCTTCCGTTGCTCCTCCGCTGTCACGCTCGAGCAGTCCATGATCTCAGTGTGTGATCTGACGAACGCGAGGAGTACACGTGTACGCACGCCCTGCCGCAGCAACCACCGCCGCGCTCCTGGGGGGCATCGCACTCATCCTCCCCACAGCCTCCGCTCACGCCGCCGAGCACGACGAACCGCTGGTCATCGCCCACCGCGGGGCCTCCGCATACGCCCCGGAGAACACTCTCGCAGCCGTCGACCTGGCGGCCGACATGGGGTTCCGGTGGGTCGAGAACGACGTCCAGCGCACCAAGGACGGCGAGCTCGTGGTGATCCACGACGACAATCTGAAGCGGACGACGAACGTCGAGGAGGTCTTCCCGGACCGCGCCCCGTGGAAGGTCGCGGACTTCACAACGGCGGAGATCGCACGGCTCGACGCGGGCAGCTGGTTCGGCCCCGAGTACGCCGGCGCGCGCGTGCCGACGCTCAAGCAGTACATGAACCGGCTCTCGCACAACCACCAGAAGCTCGTCCTGGAGATCAAGAAGCCGGAGCTGTACCCGGGCATCGAGCAGCAGACCCTGCATGTGCTGCGCAACGAGGGCTGGCTCGACCGCGCCCACGTCAGCAGCAAGCTCGTCATCCAGAGCTTCAGCGCGCAGAGCGTGCAGACGGTGCACGCTCTGCGGCCCGATATCAAGACGGGCTTCCTCGGCACACCGGCGACAGCAGACCTGCCGAAGTACGCCGAGTTCGCCGACCAGATCAATGCGACGCACACCTCGATCTCCGCCGACTACGTGTCCGCGATCCATGCCCTCAAGGGACCGCACGGCAAGCCGCTGGAGATCTCCACCTGGACCGTCGACAGCGCGGCGAACGCACGGCGGGCGGCAGGCTTCGGCGTGGACGGCATCATCACGAACGCCCCTGACGTCGTACGCAGCGCCGTGACCGAGGACTGAATCCGGCCTCGTCGGCCGTCATCCGATGGGCCGGGGGCCGGTGGTGTCCCGGTGGTGCGGGCGGAGGCGGTGCCCGTCCGCACCCCGGCGCCACGGCCGGTGCCGGGTCGTTGTCAGTGCCGGGTCGTACGGTGGTCCGCATGAACAGCCATGGGCAGGACGGACAGCAGAACGGGCAGTCCGGGCAGCGGGTCGTGTGGACCGTCGTCCGCACCGACATCGGACCGCTGCTGCTGGCCGCGACCGAGGACGGCCTGGTCAACGTCGTCTTCCACGCGTCCGAAGCGGTGCGGGACAAAGCGGTCGAAGCGCTCGCAGCGCGTCTGGGCACCGAGCCGGTCGAGGCACCCGACTCGCCGCTGCTGGCCGAGCCCATACGTCAGCTCGCCGCGTACTTCGCCGGTGAGCGGCACGATTTCGAGCTCCCGCTGGACTGGACCCTGGTCTCCGGCTTCAACCGCCAGGTCCTGCGCGAACTGGCAGCAGCCGTCCCGTACGGCGCGCTCGTGGGCTATGGCGACCTTGCGGCCCGGGTGGGCCAGCCCGGCGCGGCACAGGCGGTCGGGGCAGCCATGGGTGCCAATCCCCTGCCGGTCGTCGTGCCGTGCCACCGGGTGGTGGAAAGCGACGGCGGCATCGGTGGGTTCGGCGGCGGCCTGGAGACCAAGCGGCACCTCCTCGCCCTGGAGGGGGTGCTGCCGCAGCCGCTGTTCTGAGCGGGATGCGATGACCGATCCCTCCCGCTCCCGCTCCTGATCAGACCGCTGCGGGAAGCAGAGAGGAACGCCCAACGCGGGGCTGAAGACCGCTACGGGGAACGTCCAGCCCAGCCCAGAGCCGAAATGAGCCCTGAGCGATAACCCGTGTCCGGATGTCAGTGCGGGCTGACACACTGCGCCGGTGACCTCCTCCACATCCCTCGTGCCCCAGCCGCGTGCGTACGCCCGGTGGCTGCCGGTCCGGCACCGGCTTCTGCTGCCCGCGCCGACGCCCGTCGCCGGTGTCTCCGTGGCCGCACGCGCCTCGGCGGGCGACCAGGGGTGCGCGCGATGAGCACGACCGAGAAACGGCCTGCCGCCGCGTCCGTCGCACCGCATGCGATGGCCGCCCTGCGACGCCGTATATCCGTCGTGCTGATCGCCAGTCAGATACTCGGCGGGCTGGGCGTGGCCACCGGCATCGCCCTGGCCGCCGTACTGGCCCAGCAGGTCAGCGGCACCGAGGCGCTGGCCGGGCTCGCGCCCACGGCGACCGTCGCGGGCACGGCGCTGCTGTCGGTGCCGCTGGCCGCGCTGATGACCGCCCGCGGCCGCCGGCCCGGTCTGGTGCTGGCTTATCTGATCGGAGCGCTGGGCGCGGGGGTCGTCGTCGCGGCCGCAGTCATGGGGAGCTTTCCACTCCTGTTGGTGGGCATGGCAGGGTTCGGTGCGGCCTCGTCAGCCAATCTGCAGGCGCGGTTCGCGGCCGCGGATCTGGTGGAGCCCCAGCGGCGGGCCCGAGCCATTGCGAACGTCGTGTGGGCGACAACGATCGGGGCGGTCCTGGGCCCGAACATCGCGGCGCCCGCGGGCGCCGGCGCGTCCGGACTCGGCATACCCGCGGCCGCTGGCCCCTTCCTCTGGGCCGCAGGCGTCTTCCTCGTCGCGGCGGTGCTGGTGCTGGTCCTGCTGCGCCCCGACCCACTTCTGACGGCTCGCGCCCTCTCCCCCGACGATGAGCAGTCCGCCGAAGGCCGCTCCATCCGGGCGGGCATCGCCGCGGTCCGTGCCTCGCCACGCGCCCGGCTCGCGCTGGCGACGGTCGCCGTCTCGCACACCGCGATGGTCGCGGTCATGTCGATGACCCCGGTGGACCTGGGCCATCACGGCGCGAGCATCGACCTCATCGGACTGGTGATCAGTGTGCACATTGCGGGCATGTACGGGTTCTCGCCAGTGATGGGGAGGCTCTCGGACCGGTTCGGCCGGCTCTCCGTGATCGGACTGTCCGTCGGACTTCTGGCCTGCGCGGCGCTGCTCGCGGGCACTGCGGGAGGCAGCCATGGGCAGAGCGCGGCGGGCCTTTTTCTGCTGGGACTGGGCTGGTCAGCGGGGCTGGTCTCTGGTTCCGCGCTGCTCACCGACTCCGTCCCGGGGCCCGCGCGGGCCGCTGCGCAGGGCCTCTCGGACCTGACGATGAACACGGCGGCGGGCCTCGGCGGCGCGGCGGCCGGACTCGTGGTGGCGCAGGCGAGCTACGGCTGGCTCAACCTGATCGCCGCCGGCCTGCTCCTGCCGCTCGCCGCGCTCGCTCTGTTCACCCGCGCTCGCTGAGCGGTTCAAGGTGCGAGCAGCGGTTCAAGGTGCATGACGGTGCACAACGCACCGGGCGCCCCGAGGTGCATGGTTCGCAGTTTCACCAGCAAGCGCGCCGTTGTGCTTCCGCACGCCCGGACTGGAACCCGCCACACGGGGAAGGCGGTTGGGGAACCCACCTGGCGTGGGAAGGCGTGGCGGGGGCAGGGACAGAAGCCTGACGCTGCCCGCTCGCCGGTATGCAGAGGGAGTCGTGGACGCATGGAGATCTCCGGCATCATCAGCGCGATAGTGATCGGCATCCTCATCGGCGCCCTGGGGCGCCTCGTGCTTCCCGGCCGACAGCGGATCGGCATCCTGTTGACGATTCTGGTGGGCATCGTGGCCGCGCTGCTCGGCTCGGCGATCGCTGCAGGAATCGGAGTGGCCGACACCGATGGTGTCGACTGGGCCGAGTGGCTGATCCAGATCGGCCTGGCGGCGCTGGGGATCGCACTGCTCGACCGCGGACGCGTTCGCCGCTGACGCCTTACGGCGGCCCAGGCAGCCGACGCCCCGGCGGCTCCCGTGCCCTGGCCGCCCGATGCTGAACGGTGCCGTAGCACGTGATGGCACATCGTCAGGCGTCACGCCGGCGCGGCGTCATGCCGGGTCGTAGTGCCGGGCCTCGAAGATGTTGCCGTCCGGGTCACGGAAGTAGAAACTGCGCCGGGCGTTCCCGCGGGCGCCGAACGCGTCGTAGGAGAACTCCGAAATGGGCGTGTTGCGCTCCTCCAGCCGGGTGTGCAAGGCGTCGAAGTCCTCTCCGGGCAGGGAGATGCAGACATGGTTCACGGGGTGCCCGGCGCTGTCGGCCGCGCCGGGGACTGCGTCCATCCGCTCGGCCAGGGACAGCGGCGCCAGGTCGAAGATGGTCTCCTCGTTGAGCCTCACGGACGGGAAGGAGACCTTTCCCTGGGCGAACTCCGTCAGTCGCAGCGGCGTCAGTCCCACCACCTTCTCGTAGAACTCCGCCGACGCGAGCGGATCGCTCACCCAGAGGACGACGTGGTCGAGGCGCGCGATATCTGTCATGCCCCCAGGCTGCTGCGGTCTCCTGCGCCGCACAAGGGTTTGACCGGGCGCCCCGGCTGCCAGGGATGAGGGGGAGACCGACAGGCAGGAGGCAGGCGCGTGCTGATGGTGTCCGAGGAAGTACGGGAGGCGGTCGGGGCGCGGCGGCCGGTCGTGGCGCTGGAGTCCACGATCATCGCTCACGGGCTGCCGCGCCCGCACAATCTGCAGGTGGCGCTGGAGCTCGAGGCGGTCGTACGCACGGAGGGCGCCGTTCCCGCGACGATCGCCGTGCTGGACGGGCGGCCCCATGTCGGTCTGGACAAGGAGCAGCTGGAGCGGGTCGCCAACGAGGACGGGATCCGCAAACTGGGCCACCGGGATCTCGCCCTCGCGGTCGCTGCGGGAGCGAGCGGGGCCACGACCGTGTCGGCGACGGCGCTGCTCGCCGCGCGCGCGGGAGTACGGGTGTTCGCGACGGGCGGGCTCGGCGGGGTGCACCGCGAGTGGACGGTGACACAGGACGAGTCGGCCGACCTGGGGCTGCTGGCCCGTACCCGCATCACGGTGGTGTGCGCAGGCGTGAAGTCGATCCTGGACGTGGCTGCGACGCTCCAGCGCCTGGAGACGCTGGGGGTGGCGGTGGCGGGGTACGGCACGGCGCGCTTCCCCGGCTTCTATCTGTCCGACTCTGGACATCCGGTCGAGTGGACGCTGAACTCGCCCGGCGAGGTCGCGGACGTCATGCGGGCCCAGGACGCGCTCGGCGCCCCCGAGTCGGCGCTGATCGTCGCCAACCCCGTGCCCGAAGCCGAGCAGCTCGATCCCGCGCTGCACGCGCGCGTGCTCGCCGACGCGCTGCGGGCCTGCGACGAGCAGCGCGTCACAGGGCAGGCGGTCACACCGTTTCTGCTGGACTACCTGGTGCGGCACACCGACGGTGCGTCCTTGCGCGCCAATCTGGCGGCGGTGCGCGGCAACGTACGGCTGGCGGCGCGCATCGCGGCGGCCTGGTCCCCGGCGTGACTGCGACCGATCACTGTGCGTCGGGCGCGACGCCGACGGCTTCAGGCACCGGTGCGGCTGGGCTGTCAGAGATTTCGGGGGCGCCTACTGCGTCGGAGACGAGGGGTGTGCCGAGGACGCCGAGTGAGCCGGGTGCCCTGCTGGTCGTCGGTGACGTCATCACGGACGTCGTCGCCCGGCACCACACGCCACTGGCCCCGGGCACGGACACGGTGGCCACTGTCCGGACGCTGCCTGGCGGCGCCGGCGCCAACGTCGCCTGCTGGGCGGCCCGCTGCGGCTGCGCGGACGTTCGGCTGCTGGGGCGTGTGGGCGCCGAAGCCGTTGCGTGGCACGAGCGGGCCTTGACCGACTCGGGGGTACGCCCCCGCCTCGTCGTGGATCCGGAGGCGCCCACGGGGACGGTGATCTGCCTCGTCGATGCCGGCGCATCGGCGGAGCGAACCTTCCTCACGGACAGCGGGGCGTCCCTACGGCTCTCCCCCGCCGACTGGTCGCCGTCGGGGCTGGACGGCGTCGCACGGCTGCATCTGTCCGGCTACCTGTGCTTCTCAGAGCCGAGCCGCGCCCTGGTGAGGGCGGCTGTGGCGTCGGCACGCGCGCGTGGCGTGCCGGTGAGCATGGACCCCGCCTCTGCAGGCTTCCTCAGGGAGCTGGGCGTGGACCGGTTTCTGGAACTGACGAAGGGCATCGACGTGCTACTGCCCAGCGGGGACGAGGCGCGGTTGCTGACCGGCGTACCGGATGACGTCGACGCGGCGGCCGAGCTGAGCCGCCATTTCTCGTTGGTCGTGGTCAAGCGGGGCTCCGAGGGCGCGGTGGTGGCACGCGCGGGAGCGGTGCGGGCCCGGATTCCTGCGGTGCCCGCAACGGCACGGGACACCACGGGCGCCGGCGACGCCTTCACCGGCGCCTTCCTCGCCGCCCTGCTCAGGGGCTCGGACGCGGACGCGGCGGCCATCGAGGGCTGCCGGGCGGGGGCACACGCCGTACAGCTGGTAGGCGCCAGGCCCGATACGACGACTCCGGATTCGGCGGCTCCGGATTCGGCGGCTCCGGATTCGGCGGCTCCGGATTCGGCGGCTCGGGAAGCATCAGCTCCAGAGGCTTCCGCCCAGGTGCGATCGGTATCGGGTCAGGGTTTCCCGGCGCACGGGCGGTAGACACCGCCCGGCGGACCACCGGCCCCCCCTGTCATCGCGAGCCTCACGGCTTGCGACAGGGCGTCCCGGCCCCTACTCCTTGCGACCCCACGCGGAGATCATCGGTGCGGTGGCGAGGTCCATCTCGCCGGAGGCCACGTTCATGAGGTGCCGGTCGATCTCCTCGTCGGTGGCGAGCCCCGCGGCCACGAGATGGGCGCGCACCTCCTGGACGGTCGCGGTCTCCAGCTCGGCGCAAGCGGGTGAGGCGAGCGGGAAGTGGACCTCCGCCTCCACCTTGTGCAGCCCGGCCTCGCGCATGAGCCGGGGCAGACTGCGGCCGTACGAGAGGTCGGCGCCGCGCTCGGCAAGCAAGGCACGGAATGCCTTGCGCAGCCGGTTCGCCAGCTCCTGGGCGGGGCCGTGCTCATCGGGGCAGAGAAGGGGTTGCAAGGCGGGGTCGGTGTCCTCGACAAGCAGATGTCCGCCAGGCCGCAGGGCCTTGACCATGGACTGCAGCGCCGGTGCGTGGTCCGGTAGATGAACGAGGACGTGCCGTGCGTGCACGATGTCGAAGCGCTCGGCGGGCAACGGCTCGGTGCCCACGTCGTGGCGGCGCACCTCGATGGGCGGCCGGGCCGCCAATGCCACCCGGGAGGTGTCGGTGTCGGTCACGAGGACCCGCCCGGTGGGCCCGACCTTCTTGGCGAGCCAGGTCGCCACGGAGGCGCCGTAGGCACCGACCTCCCAACATCGCCGGCCCGGGCTGATGCCGAGTCTTTCGATGTGGCGGAACGTCGTGGGGTCGAAGAGTGCGGCGAGTGCGTCGAATCGCCGCCCTGCCCCGGTCTGGTTCTGCGTCTGCTTCTGCGTCTGGCTGCTGTTGAGGAGACGACTGTCAGTTCGCGTCATGCCCTGATCATTCCAGTTTGCCCTGTTCAACCGTGTAGTTCTGGTTCGTCCATGCAGTTGACGATCGCGTTCCGAAGCGGATTACTCCGTTCCCACAGGCCGCCACGGGGGGTGTGGCACGTGCTGGCAGACTGGCTCGCCAAGTCATCGAGTCCAGCGCAAGGAGCTCCGCATGTCGATGGCAGGGAACCTGTTGAAGGTGGGCGGTCTCCACAAGGTGGGTGGCCTCCGGAAGGTGGCGCGCCTGGGGAGGCGACGCCCGCGTGTCGATCTGAGTCACCCCGCCCGCTCCCCCCTGGGCTCCGCGGTGGTGAACTGCGTGACGTACCGGGACGGCATCCGCCAGCCGGGAGGCCGCGACCTGGTCGAGGCGGTCGAGCTCGTCCGCAAAGCCAGGGAGGGCTTCGTGTGGCTGGGCCTGCACGAGCCGACCGAGCGGGAGTTCGCGGGGATAGCGGAGCTGTTCGACCTGCACCCGCTGGCGGTGGAGGACGCGATCGACGCCCACCAGCGCCCGAAGGTCGAGCGGTACGGCGACACGCT
The DNA here is from genome assembly GCF_040295225.1 of Streptomyces sp. NPDC002896. NCBI lineage: Bacteria > Bacillati > Actinomycetota > Actinomycetes > Kitasatosporales > Streptomycetaceae > Streptomyces > Streptomyces sp. NPDC002896. The sequence continues at coordinate 168,794 of NZ_JBEOVA010000010.1, forward strand.
CTTCGCCGTGTTCAAGACCGTCTGCTACGTGGATCACGCCGAACTGACCCCGACCAGCGAGGTGGTGGATACCGGCGAGATCATGGTCTTCGTCGGCCGGGACTTCGTCATCACGGTCCGTCACGGAAGGCACGGCTCGCTCGGCCCGGTGCGCGAAGGACTGGAGGCGACCTCGGAGCAGTTGGCCAAGGGCCCGGCCGCGGTACTGCACGCGATCGCCGACCATGTGGTGGACGACTATCTGGCCTGCACGGACGCAATGCAGGCCGACATCGACCAGGTCGAGACGGATGTGTTCACCGAGACCGGGGCGCGTGCCGATCCCGGTCGCATCTATCAGCTGAAGCGTGAGCTGCTGGAGCTGAAGCGAGCCGTGGTCCCCCTCAGCCGGCCGGTGCAGGTGCTCGCCACGGAGCCGCTGCGGGTGGTGGACCCGGAGATACAGGCGTACTTCCGGGATGTCTCCGACCATCTGCTGCGGGCCACGGAGCAGATAGCCGCGTTCGACGAGCTGCTGAACTCGATCCTGCAGGCGCACCTCGCGCAGGTGACGGTGGCTCAGAACGAGGACATGCGGAAGATCACGGCCTGGGCGGCGGTGATCGCGGTGCCGACGATGGTCTGCGGGGTGTACGGCATGAACTTCGACTACATGCCGGAGCTCCACTGGCGGCTCGGCTACCCGGGCGTCCTTGTGCTGACCGCGGTGGCCTGTCTCGTCCTGTACCGCGGATTCCGGCGCAGCGGCTGGCTGTGACGGGGACGGAAGCGCTGCTCAGCAGACGATCACTTCAGCCGTTCCAGGCCGGATGCCGTGGGTCGTCGGCTCGTACGAGTACGTCGGCCGCCGAGCCCGGGTCCACCTCGGACTCGTACCGCTCGAAGGCCGGCAGCGTCCAGTGCTCGTTCTCGGGCGTGCGCCGCCGGAGCGCGCCCGTCGACAGCCGCACGTGAACGGTCAGGTCGAAGGGGAACCAGCGTCCCAGGAGGAGGGGGCCGTGCAGCAACAGGATGCCGCCGGGCGGGAGTTGTACGTAGGTGCTGCGTGTGGCCCGGTCGGCGGCAGCGTCCCAGAGATCGGGCAGCACACGACCGGTGCCCCCGGGGTCGAGAGGCCCGAAGACCTCCCGCCACAGCGCGCCCGTGTCGAACCAGCCGGCGTAGTAGGAGTCCACGTCCTCGCGTCCGTACTCGAACCGCAGCGACGCGGGCCGCAGAAATCCTTCGGCGCCGACGACGAGCACGGCGCGGCCCCGGGAGCGCAGGACCTCGGCGACCTGCTGGGCAAGGTCGCCGGGGCGGGCGGCCGGTGCCCCGTCGAAGGCGATTCGCGGCCAGGAGCTCCCGTCGTGGGGCTTCAGGTCGAGCAGTCGGTCGGCAAGCGAGTCGCCGAGCCGTTCCCAGGTGATCGCTTCGAGTCGCACATGGTCCATCATGCCGCGCCCCCGGACACGGCCCTTCGGGCATTCGGGCCTCCACCCGCCGACCACGGCAGGTCCATGGTGCGCGGCGGGAATGAAACGCGTATGGCGACCTCCCCCACTGCCCCTGGCCCCGATGGGCCTCTCGTGTTCCAGTCCGTGAAGCGGCAGCGGCACTGTGCACAGTGCCGCGGCGGGCCGCTGTCGCTGCTCGTACTCGAGGGCGGCGCGCCGCGCTGTCTCGACTGTGCCGACCTGGGCCATCTGGTGTTCCTCGCCCGCGGCGACACCGCGCTGACGCGGCGGGCTCGGGAGGGCAGCACGCTGTCCGCGGTCGTCGTCCGCTTCAACCGGCGACGCGGCCGGTACGAGCGGCAGGGCGTCCTTGTCGAGGAGGACGCGCTCGCGCGGGCCGAGGAGCGGTGTCTGGCGGATGCCGAGGCCCGGGCGCGGCGCCGGGCGCGTGACGCGAAGCGGCGGGAGGCTGAGGACGTGCGCTTCACCGTGGCGTTCGCAGAGGAGATACGCCGCCTCTTTCCCGGCTGCCCACCCGGCCGGGCACGGGCGATCGCTGCTCACGCCTCGGCGCGGGGCAGCGGCCGCGTCGGCCGTAGCGCCGCGGGCCGGGCTCTGTCCGAGACCGCGGTGACGGCTGCGGTCTCGGCGGCGGTGCGGCACACGGACACGCCGTACGACGGTCTGCTGATGAGCGGCGTGCCCCGGCAGGAGGCACGCCACAGGATCGGACCGACGGTGGAAGCGACGCTGCGGGCCTGGCGTGCGGGCGCGGACACGGGCACGAGCGCGGGCACGGCCACGGCCACGAGCACGGGCGCCGGCGCCGGCGCGGCCACGGCTACGCGCACGGGCGGGGACGCGGGCATGGCCACGGCTACGGGTACTGCCACGGCTCCGGGCACGGCCAGGGATACGAGGCGTGAGGCGTATGGGAGTTGACGTGATCGAGGGACCTTACTTCGTGCTCACTCTGCTGGGGGCGCTCGCCTGCGCGCTGGTGGCCGGAGTCTTCGTCGCCTTCTCCACCTTCGTGATGAAGGCACTCGCCTCACTCCCCGCCCCTCAGGGAATCGCCGCGATGAACGCGATCAACGTGACAGCGGTCGGCCCCGCCTTCATGGCCCTCTTCATAGGTGCGGCCGGGTTGTGTGCCGTGCTGGCCGTGGTGACCTTCGTGCTGTGGCCGGACAAGGGGACGGTCGAGCTGCTGCTGGGTTGCGCGCTGTATCTGGTCGGCTCGTTCGGGGTGACCGTCGCGGCGAACGTCCCACGGAACGAGGCGCTCGCCAAGCTCGACCCCGAGGCGCCGGAGAGCGCCGAGTACTGGCGTAGATATGTGGACGAATGGAGCATGTGGAACCACATACGCAGTGCCGCGTCGCTCATCGCGAGTGCCTCGTTCGTTCTGGCCCTCACCCTCTGACGAGGCTGGCCCCCACGACGTGCACCGCGGACGCGACGCATGGTGGCGGCGCGACGTATGGTGGCGGGAAGACGCTGTCCCCCGCAGGCAAGGGAGACGGCCATGGCCGATCCCAAGGGTTTCCTCACCACCTCCCGCCAGGAATGGCCGCGGCGCCCGGTCGAGGAGCGGGTCCGGGACTGGGACGAGGTCTACGTCCCCGGCGCCCTGCTCCCGATCATCAGCGCGCAGGCCAACCGCTGCATGGACTGCGGCATACCGTTCTGCCATGACGCCTGTCCGCTGGGCAATCTGATCCCGGAGTGGAACGACCTGGTCTCGCGTGAGGACTGGCGGGCGGCGAGCGAGCGGCTGCACGCCACGAACAACTTCCCGGAGTTCACCGGGCGGCTCTGTCCCGCCCCGTGCGAGGCGGGCTGTGTGCTGGCGATCAACCAGCCGGCGGTCACGATCAAGAACGTCGAGGCGGCCATCGCGGACCGCGCCTGGGCCGACGGGCTGACACCGCCGCGGCCCCCCGACCGACTGTCGGGTCGCACGGTCGCGGTCGTCGGCTCCGGCCCGGCCGGGCTCGCCGCGGCGCAGCAGTTGACGCGGGTGGGGCACACCGTCGCGGTGTACGAGCGGGACGACCGTATCGGGGGGCTGATGCGGTACGGGATCCCCGGGTTCAAGATGGAGAAGCACCACCTGGAGCGGCGGATCGGGCAGATGGAGGCGGAGGGCACCAAGTTCCGGGCGAGCACGGCCATCGGGCGGGACATAGGGGCGGAGGAGCTGCGGGCGCGGTACGACGCGGTGGTGCTGGCCGTCGGCGCCACGGCGTGGCGTGAACTGCCCGTACCAGGGCGGGAGTTGGCTGGCATACACCAGGCAATGGAGTATCTGCCGCTGGCCAACCGGGTGTGCGAGGGCGATCTCGACGTCTCGCCCCTGTCCGCCAGGGGCAAGCACGTCGTGATCGTGGGCGGCGGCGACACCGGGGCGGACTGCCTGGGCACGGCGGTACGCGAAGAGGCGGCGTCCGTGACCCAGCTGGACATCTATCCGCAGCCGGCGACCGAGCGGACGGAGACGGATCCCTGGCCGACGTACCCGAAGATCTACCGGCTGTCGGCCGCGCACGAGGAGGCCAGGGACCTGGTCACCGCGCCCGCGGCGGACGCGGACGCACGCCTCTTCGCGGCGTCCACGCTCCGCTTCACAGGGGACGAGACCGGACATGTGCGGGCCCTGCACCTCGTTGAAGTGGACGCGGCGCGGAAGCCCAAGCCCGGCACGGAGCGCACGCTCCCCGCCGACCTGGTCCTGCTCGCGCTCGGGTTCTCCGGACCTGACCGGGGGGACGGGCTCGTCGATCAGCTGGGGCTCGCCCTCGACGAGCGCGGCACCATCGCGCGGGACGCGGGCTTCGCGACCAACGTCCCGGGCGTCTTTGCCGCCGGGGATGCGGCGCGCGGCCAGTCACTGATCGTCTGGGCGATCGCCGAGGGCCGCGCGGTGGCGGCGGCCGTCGACCGCCATCTGACGGGCTCGGACCGCCTCCCGTCCCCGATAGGTCCATACGACCGCCCGCTGCGCGCGTAACGCTCACCGCGCCCCGCGCCCGACGGCCCACGCCCCTCAGGACTGTCCGCCAGCCCGTGTGCGCGCCGCCGCGGCCCCCTGCCGCTGACCCTTTACCTCTTGCGCGCCACCCCCGCATACCCCGGAACAGGCCCGTCGTCCTGCCCCGGGACAGGCTCGCCGAGCTCCGGGTGCCAGACGGTCGGGACCACGACTCCAGGTTCCACGAGGTCCAGGCCGTCGAAGAAGCGGGCGACCTCGGCGTGGCTGCGCAGCGCCATGGTGAGCGCCCGGGCCTTGTACATGTCACCGGCCTCCGACGCGGTGTCCGGCGTGAAGTCGGCCGTCGCATGGGACAGCATCAGAAAGCTCCCGGCGGGCAGATCCGCCATGAGCCGGTCCACCAGCTCGTACGCCCCGTCCTCGTCGGAGATGAAGTGCAGCAGCGCGACGAGCGACAGGGCGACGGGCTGCGTGAGGTCCAGGATCTTCCGCGCCTGGTCGAGGATCGTGCCCGGATCGCGCACATCGGCCTGGACGAACTCTGTGGCGCCCTCGGGCGTGCTGCGCAGCAGCGCCTCGGCGTGGGCCAGCACGATGGGGTCGTTGTCGCAGTACACGACGCGTGCGTCGGGCGCGATGCGCTGCGCGATCTGGTGGAGGTTCGGCTCGGTGGGTATGCCCGTGCCGATGTCCAGGAACTGGCGTACGCCCTGCAGGGCCAGCCAGTGCGTGGCGCGCTGCATGAAGGATCGGTTGATGCGCGCCAGGACCGGAACACGCGGCTCGAGAGCCAGCAGCTGCTCACCCATCTCCACGTCGACGGGGTAGTTGTCCTTGCCTCCCAGGAACCAGTCGTACATGCGCGCCGGATGGGGCTTGCTCGTGTCGATCACCGGGTCTTTCCGGGATGCCGTGGATTCCGGCGCAGCAGCGGCGTCTTGCCCAGTCACGGCGTCTTGCCCCGTCATGAGTAACTCCATAAGTCGGAAGAACGACCAGCACGGTCCAGCGTGCCGAAAGGATCGAGAGAATCGAGAGAGTGGAGAAAATGGCTGGTCACGACAGCAAGAAGTCCGCTTCTCCGGCCTTTGCGCCCTCGATGAACGCGTTGATCTCGCCGGGCGTGTAGATCAGGGCAGGTCCGTCGGGGTCGGCCGAGTGGCGCACCGCGACCCTGCCGTCCGAAAGCTTCATGGCCTCCACGCAGTTGCCGCCGTTGCCGCCGCTCCACGGCTTGTGCCAGCCCTCGGTGCCGAGTTCGCGGGCGGGCATGCCGTTGTAGATCCGCCCGCCGTCGGCACGGTGGATGCCGTCGGTGGTGCGTATCCGGGCCTTGATCCGGTCCATTCACAGCTCCTTGCGGAATTCCCGGAGGATTTCCTTCGTGCGTCGTGCCGTTGCGGCCTGCGCCGCCATGCGGTCCAGGACCTCGAGATGCGTGGCGACCTCGGCACGCGCGTCCAGATAGACCGCACCGGTCAGGTACTCGCTGTAGACCATGTCCGGGAGCTCCGGCATGGCGAAGCGGAAGAGTAGGAACGGCCCGTACGTGCCCGGGTGCGGTCCGGACGCGAACTCGGCGATCTGCAGCGTCACATTGGGCAGCTGCAGGGCCTCGAGCAGCCGGTCGGCCTGCGCCCGCATCACCTTCGGCCCGCCGACGGGACGGCGCAGCGCCGTCTCCTCCATCACGACCCACAGTCGCGGGGCGTCCTCGCGGGTGAGCAGCTGCTGGCGCTGCATCCGCAGGGCCACATGGCGTTCGATGTCGTCGGGCCGGGTCTGGCCGATCGCGCCGGACTCCATGACGGCGCGGGTGTAGTCCTCGGTCTGCAGCAGCCCGGGGACGAAGTGCGGTTCGTACGAGCGGATGAGGCTCGCGGCCCCCTCCAGGCTGACGTGCATGCTGAACCAGCCCGGCAGGATGTCGTGGAACCGCTGCCACCAGCCCGGCCTGTTGGCCTCCTCGGCGAGCGTGACGAACGCGTCGGCCTCGCCGTCGGGGACTCCGTAGGACTTCAGCAGCAGCTGCAGATACGGGATCTTCAGCGCGACCTCGGCCGTCTCCATACGGCGGACGGTGGCCGGGGCCACGCGCAGGACGCGGGCGGCCTCCTCGCGCTTGAGGCCGGCCCGCTCCCGCAGGTCCTGGAGGCGTCGGCCGAGGACGACCTGACCGACTGTGGGTGCGGACCGCGGTTCGCTCACGCTCCACCTCCGTCCGGTTCCAAGTAGCCCGACAACAGCCCCGGCCCCGCCGGGCCGTTCCCTCGACCGACTACGCCAAGCCGCACGAAACCACGCCAACTCGGCCCGCACAGCGGGTCGTTGCGAGCAGTGTGCCATGGCCCTTCACCAGGGCACACTGCACTCTGCACTTTTCAGAGTGGCTCTTGCCAAGTGTTCGGGACGGGGAGATAGTTGCTTCCGTGACTACTTCCGCGCGGTTAGGAGCAGACGCCGCCGAGGCGGGCCCCGGCATGCCCGCCGGGGTGTACGTCGGTGCGCCCGCCGGACGCCGGTTCAGCTTCGAACTGGCGGTGCATCCGCGCTCCGCAGGGCAGGCCCGGCGGCTGACGCGCGCCCGGTTGAGCGGCTGGTCCGTCGGCGAGGACACCTGCGAGACGGCCGCCCTGGTCATCTCCGAGCTGGTCACGAACGCACTGGTCCACACCGCGTCCCGGGTGATCGTGTGCGAGCTGCGCGACGACGCCCGTCGGCTCCGGATATCCGTCCGCGACGAGGGATGTACGCCCGGCGAGCCGCACCCGTCTCCGCGGCGGCCCGAGGAGGAGCACGGGAGGGGATTGCTCCTCGTCGAGGCCGTGAGCAGCGCGTGGGGCGCCCAGGAAGCCGGGTCCGGCCTGCTCGTGTGGGCGGACCTGCGGCGGGCGGGGGACGACGCCCGCGAGGCGGAGGCCGGGGCGGACGGGGTTCGCGGCACGGGGACCTCGTGGCTGTGACAAGGCCGCGAGCCCTGACCGTCGACACGCTGGCCGGCCTGGCGCGCCGACGGCGCCCGCTCCGCTTACCGCCGCTACGGCTGGCTGTTCCCTCCGGGATGTCGGCGCCCCTGGGCTGCGACGCGGTCGCGGTGCCGGCGGCGTACGGGCGGCGGCTGCTGGCACGGCTGCCGCGGGCGGGGTGCGTCTACGGCGACGGAGCGCACTGGTGGTGGCTCGTGCCGTCCGACTCCGACGTCGCCATGGAGTGGCCCGCGCCCGCGCACTACGCCGCGGGAGCGGTGGTTCCGGATGCCTGCGCGCGGCCTGGGCTGGTCCACCGCCCGGATGGCACGTCCGTGGCGTACACCCCGCCGATCCCGCTCTATCTCGCCGTGTGCCAGATCACGGGGGCGAGGCCCGCGTGGTCGCGCCCGGTCAGCGGTTAGCCGGTCGCGGACGGTTCACCGGCGCGGCTAGTCCGAGGCCTCCCGCGGCCGTACGACCACCAGGAACGCGTCCGACGCCAGGTCCATCACGACCTCGGCGAGCTGCCCCTCCAAGCGGAGTGTGTTCGCGAACTCCTCCGCCGGCCAGGACCCTCGCGGACCACCGGCCGGAAAGCGCTCCAGCACCACGCATCCGTTCACCGCACTCTCCTGTTCTCGTGCCCGGCCCACACCTTCGAGGACCGTTCAGGAACTAGAACGCATCGCGAGCCTGTTCGGTCTGCGACGTGACGGTACTGAAACCTAGTTGAAACGCCAAATGTACTCAGGGTTCACTCTCGTACCGTGGCCCTCCCCTCACACACCGTGCTCAGAAGTGGCGCGGCCCACGGTCTACGGATCGCAGCGGCCTTGCCGCTCGGAGGTTAGGCCGTCGTGATCCGGGTGCGAGGCTCCGCCAGCTCCTTGCGCCGGGTGAGCTCCGCGAGGTCAGCGCAGAGTGCGGTCAGGTGCCGGGCATGCTGCTCGGGCATGCGGCCGGTGTCGTCGAGGTGCACGGCGCAGGCCGTCGCGGTGTCCACGATCAGTTCGAGCATGGCCGCGACCTCTCCTGCGCCGGCCGTGTGCCGGGCGAGTGTGGGCAGTTCGGCGGCTGAGACCTCGCTGGCGGCTCGGGCCTGGGCGAGCGCGCGGTAGGCCGCCCGGCGCAGCGCCCAGCGGGCCGCGCGGTCATCGGAGCCGCTCAGCACGTGGCCGAGGTAGGCGTCCGCGGCCCGCATGGCTGCCGCCAGGCGGGTCCGCACGCCGCTCCCGCCGTGCCCCGGCAGCGGCAGATGCCCGACGATCAGCACGATCGCGCAGGCCAGCAGCGTCTCGCCGATCCGGCTCCAGGCCGCCTGCGGTTCGCCGCCGACCATCACGAGGCCGAGCACGAGGACGGTCACGACGGCGGTCTGCGCGGCGAAGTGCCGGGTGGCGACGGGGATCAGGGCACCGCTGAGGGCCACCAGGCCGACCAGCCCGTACGGCGAGGGCAGCAGCGCTGCGAAGGCGGCGAAGAGCGCGGCGCCCAGCACGGTGCCGAGGGCCCGGCACAGCACGCGCGACACGAGCGGTCCGAGGTCGGGCTTGACCAGGAAGACGGCGGTGGCGGGCAGCCAGTACCAGTGCACGTGGTGCAGGGCCTGCGCCACAGCGGCGCTGGCACCGAGGCAGAGCGCGACCCGCACGCCGTACTCGCGGCCGCCGGATCCCAGGGCCCGGCGGGCGGCGGGCAGCAGCCGGCTCTTGCGCCGCGGCAGGTGTCCCGTGCCGCTGTCGAAGGCTTCGGCCGCGTGCAGCAGGGCGTCGTCGAGGGCGCGCAGGCCGGCGTCGTAGCGGGCCGGCGCGGGGAGCGGACCGGGCGCCTCCCCGCTGCGGACGGCGCCCGCGAGCCTGCGCGGGCCTTCCGAGGCCTCGGCGGGGAGGGTCCGGCCCGCCCAGGCGAGCGCGGTCGCGGCCTCGGCGAGCGGCAGCGCGGCGAGGTACTGCGCATGCAGCCGCCGCTCGGCCGAGGAGCTGGGCCTGGCCCGCAGCCGCGGACCGGACAGGGCATCCTGCGCATGGTCGAGCGCGGCGGTGAGCGCGGCGCGACGGGCGAGGGCGTCGGGCCCTCCGACCGCGTCGAGCAGGCCGGCGATGGCGGCGTAGACGTCCCCGACAGCCGTACGCTCACCGTCGAACCGGAAGGACCCGGCGGCGCCCGGGGCGCCTGGCGACGGCAGCAGGAGGCGCAACGCGATCAGCCAGCCCGCGCCGGCGAGGTAGCACAGGGCGCGCTGCCATCCGGGCTCGGGCAGCTGCATCCCTGCGCCGATCGCCGCGCCCACCAGCAGTTGCGTCCCCACCGCGGAGGCGACGGGCCCCACGGCACTGACGGCACCGGCGACGAGTCCGAGCACGGCGAGCCCCGCGATCAGCGCGACGGCGCCCGTCCGGCCTTCGGCATCCGCCGCATACCCCGCGGTGTACGACCCGAGAAGCAGCCCGCACGCCCCGGCGACGGCCGGCACGCCCAGCCGCTGCACGGCGGAACGCCGGCTACCCCGACGGTCGTTGATCCCCGCCAGCATGGCCCCGAGCGCGGCGACGACACCGACGGACGGCCGCCCCCACAACACCGCCGCCAGCAACAGGGGCCCGGCGGCCAGCGCGCCGCGGACGACGGCGCTCCAGGCCACGGGTCCGCGCTGGGCACGCAGGGCATGGGCCAGCCAGGGCGGTATGGCGGAGGAGAAACGGGCGGGGACGTGCACGGGGCTCCTGTCGGGCGGGGGCGGGGTGCGCCTTCGGACGACTTCGGCCAGGGCTGTCAGTCCGACGATAGGGGATGGATTTGAAGGGATCGGGACGTGACCATTTCCGTAATGTGACAGCCCCTGGCGGCTCGTGTGTGTTCCCGGATCCCGATGTGTCCCGGATCCTGAGAACGACCGAAACGGCCGGATCCAGAGCACGGCCGAAACACCGGCCTGCCGAACGGTCGACCGGTCGGCCGCAGGACAGCGCACTGCGGAGCCGAAACGGACCCCCGATCGGAGCCGCCGTCAGCCCTTCACAGCGTTCTCCACTGCCCGTTCGAAGAGCGCCTGTGCCTCGTCGACCGCCAGGGCGATCGCCTCGGGACGCTCTCCCAGCGACGCGACGATGTCGTCAACCGCCCGCAGCCCCGCCCGCTCCAGCAGCCGCTTCTCGTTCGTCACCCATTCCCCGCGCGCCGCGAGGATTGCGTGCGCCGTCTGCATCGCGGCGATCGCGAGGGAACCCGCGACCTCCGTACGGCGGCCGGCGGGCGCGTGGTTGGCCTTCGCGTACGCGAGGGTGGACCGTGCGGTGCCGTACCAGCGCTCGGGGGCGGTGCCGCGCAGCTTCTCCGGGTAGGCCGAGGGGCGGGGCAGTTCGCCCCGCAGTACCCGGTTCACGGCGAGCTCGGCGACGAGCAGGTAGCTGGGGATTCCCGCGAGATGGAACAGCAGCGGCTCGACGTGGAAGCGCCCGGCCTCCGCCTCGGCCAGTTCGTGCTCGACGACGTCGAGGTCGCGGTAGTGCACGTCGGTGCGCCGCCCGTCGATCGTCAGCCAGGCGCCGCCGTTGAAGATGCCACCGCCCCATCCGCCGATCTCGGATACCTCGCCCTCCCAGCCGATGGCGCCCAGGGCCCGCAGGCCCGCGGGGTCGAAGTCTCCGCGGTAGTAGACCGCGAGGTCCCAGTCGCTGTCGGGCCGGTGGGTGCCCTGGGCGCGGGAGCCGCCGAGGGCGACCGCGCGGACGGTGGGGAGGGCCGCAAGATGGTCGGCCACGTGGTCGAGAAAGGTTTCGTCGTTCATCACCTGGTGGGTGGTCGGGTGGACCCGATGGTCACATTACCGACCGACCGGGCCCGGATCACCGTGCCGTGCTGCACGCCGCCACTGACCTTGTCGGGCGCGCTCCCTCGCCGCCGTGCGGATGGCTCGGGGCCCAACTCGGCCAGGAGTGCGCGCAGTTCGGCTGCCGCGGTCGGGTCCGATCGCAGGGTGCGGCGCAACCGGTTGCGCCATTCCGCCTGTACGCCGGCCTCGGCATCCTGATCCTCGGCGCCGCGTGCGGCGACGAGTTGGGCCCGCGAGGCCTCGAGTTCGCCCTCGACCACCGTCTCGTCGCCGCCCCGCCGCCGCGAGAAGAACGCGACCGCGCGGCCGCGTGCCTGCACCCATCCTTCGGTCACCATCTGCTGCACGAGCGCCGTCGCCCCCGCTGCCGCCAGTGCACTCAACTCCGCGTCCACCGAGCCCCCTTTGTCGCTCGTCGCCGCTCCGGCCGGACGCCCCCACGGTATCCCGGTGACTAACGTGACGTATCCGACCGCGCACGATGAGTGCCGCTCGTGGCGCACGTAACCCGAGGCCACGCGCCAACCGAAGTCCGCCCAAGCCTCGGGCGCGTCCCCCTTCCGGCGGTCGCACTCGCGGGCCCTTCGGTGGCTCCATGTCCGCAATTCAGGTGCGTACGCAGCGCTTGGCACCACATGATCGGCCGGTAGGGCCCCACCGCCGGTACCGACCAGCCGGCCCCCGGCGCCCGGCCCGCGCCCGAACAGATCCCGGAGTAAGCAACCCATGCTGATCGAACACCGCGGTCACCGCCCCACGGTCCCCGCCTCCGCCTACGTCTCCCCCACCGCCACCCTCTGCGGCGCCGTCGTGCTGGGTGAAGGTGCCCGTGTGCTGCACGGGGCCGTGCTCACGGCCGAAGACGGCGAGGTACGGGTCGGGGCTGACGTCGTCGTCATGGAGAACGCGCTCGTGCGGGGGCGGGCGCGGCATCCGGCCGTCATCGGGGACGCCGTTCTCGTAGGGCCGCACGCGCACGTCAACGGGGCCACCATCGAGGACGAGGTCTTCGTCGCCACCGGCGCCTCCGTCTTCCCGGGTGCGGTCGCCGGCGCCGGGTCGGAGCTGCGGATCAACAGCGTGCTGCAGGTCAACTCGGTCCTGCCGCCCGGAACCACCGTCCCCATCGGGTGGATCGCCGTCGGCAACCCGGCCCGGCTCTTCTCGCCCGACCGGCACGACGAACTGTGGGAGGTGCAGCAGACCCTGGACTTCCCCGGCACCGTCTACGGCGTCCCCCGCGGCACACCCCTGCGCGACATCATGGCCCGCCAGAGCAGCTTCTACGGGGCCCACAAGGACGACCGGGTCGTGGAGGGCTGAGTCTCCACCGGTACGGCGGCTGCCTCCAGCGGTACGGCGGCCGCGTCCGCCGCCGCGAAGAGTCCGTGGTCACCGCACCGGCCCGCTCGTCCCCCGTACCACCAGCTCGGGGTCCACCACCGCCTCCCGCGGCTCGACGCCCTCCCCCTCCAGCCGCTCCACGGCGAACCGCACCGCGCGCTCGGCCATCAGGAGGAAGTCCTGGCGGACCGTCGTCAGGCCCATGGGCATGAGGTGGGAGAGATGGCTGTCGTCGTAGCCGACGACCGAGACCTCGCCGGGGACGTCGATGCCCGCGCGGCCTAAGGACATCAGCAGGCCCATCGCACAGCGGTCGTTGGCCGCCAGGACCGCCGTCGGCAGCTCGTCCTGCGCCGCCAGGATGCGGCCCGCCTCGATGCCGGCGTCCTCGTCGTGCGCTCCGGGGATGACGCGGATCTCGTCGGCCAGGCCGTGCCGGCGCATGGAGTAGCGGTAGGCGCGGCGGCGCTCGGCCGAGCCGGGCCCGCGGCCGCCGTCGACGTGCGCGATGCGGCGGTGGCCCAGTTCGACGAGGTGGTCCAGGGCCTGCCGTACCCCCTTCGCCTCGGCGGTGCGGACGCTGTCGACGCGGGCGCCGCGCACCCGGCGCGCGACCGCGACGGCGACCGTGCGATGGCCGAGTGCGTCCAGGTCGGCGGCGGTCGAGCGCGGGCCGAGCAGGATCAGTGCCTCGCAGCGGTGGCTCAGCAGGGCCTCGATCGCCTTGCGTTCGTCGCGGCCCGGGGCGTCGGCCGAAAGCAGGACGTCGTAGCCGAGGCGTTCGGCCTCGCGGTAGATGGCCTCGACGAGGTCCGCCTGGAAGGGCTGGTGCAGGGTCAGCATCACGCCGAGCGTGCGGCTGCGGCCCCGCGCGAGGAGGCGTGCCGCGCTGTCGGGCCGGTAGCCGAGCTCTTCGGCGACGCGCAGCACGCGTTCGCGGGTCTCCTGGCTCGCCCCCGGCTGGTTGCGGAAGACGATGGAGACCAGCGCCCTGGACACGCCCGCCCTCTCGGCGACGTGCGCCATCGTGGGGCGCCGCCTGCCCGGTGCACGCATCAGAGGTCTGACCTTCCTGTCCGTTCGGAGGTCCGACCTTCGCGTATTCGTGGATCTGTGTATTGGAGTAATTCGAGCCCTCCTGGACGTGCCGATGAGCAGCCCCACAGGAGCCTATTGACATGACATTCGAACGGCAGTCATCGTTACTCGCCGCTAGAGCGCGCTAGCGGAGCGGAGCAGCACCGGGTGTGCCTGAGGGCCAACTCGCCCCGGATGGGGATCGATGACAGGGGAACCGATGACCGAGACGATACGGCTCACCACTGCGCAGGCCCTCGTCCGCTTCCTCGCCAGTCAGTACAGCGAGCGCGACGGCCTGGAGCAGCGGCTGATCCCGGGGGCGTGGGGCGTCTTCGGGCACGGCAACGCCTCCGGCATCGGTCAGGCACTCCTCCAGGCGGCCCTCACGGGCGAGGCCGATCTGCCGTACTACGTGGCCCGCAACGAGCAGGGCATGGTGCACGCCGCCGTGGCCTTCGCCAGGATGCGGGACCGGCTGGCCGCCTTCGCCTGCACGGCGTCGACAGGGCCTGGTTCGACGAACATGATCGCGGGTGCGGCGCTCGCCACCGCCAACCGTCTCCCCGTACTCCTCCTCCCCGGCGAAATGGTCGCGACCCGGGGCCCCAACCCGGTGCTGCACCTGGAGGCAACCGGGGCCGGGGACATAACGGTCAGCGACGCGTTCCGCTCGGTGTCGAAGTTCTTCGACCGGATCACGCGTCCCGAGCAGCTCATCCCCGCCGCGACGGCCGCGATGCGGGTGCTGACGGACCCGGTGGAGACGGGCGCGGTCACGCTCGTGCTGCCGCAGGACGTGCAGGCGGAGGCCTCCGACTGGCCGGTGACGTTCTTCCGGCGCCGGGTCTGGCGCGTGGGCCGCCCGGTGCCGGAGCCGGCCGCGCTGGCGCGGGCCTCCCATCTGCTGCGGGAGGCGAAGAGGCCGCTGATCGTCGCGGGCGGCGGTGTCGTGTACTCCGGCGCCGAGACGCTGCTGCGCGCGTTCTCCGAGGCCACCGGCATCCCGGTCGCCGAGACAGGCGCCGGCAAGGGCGCGGTGGCGTGGGACCACCCGTACGCGGTGGGCGGCATCGGCCCGACGGGTTCGTACGCGGCGCAGGAGGTGGCGAGGGAGGCCGACGTGGTCCTCGGCATCGGCACCCGCTACAGCGACCTCGCGACCGCCGGCCACGCCGTCTTCGGAAACCCGGACGTCACGTTCGTCAACCTCAACGTCGCCCGGCTCGACTCGGTCGGGCAGTCCGCCGAACCGCTGGTCGCCGACGCCCGGCTCGGCATCCAGGCGCTCGTGGGCGCGCTCACGGACTGGGAGGTCGGCGAGGCGTACCGCCGGCGCACCCGTGAACTCGTCGCCGAGGCCCGGCGGCTCGAGGACGAGAGCTTCCGAGGCGGCCACGGCCCGCTGCCCGCCACGGCCGACATCCTGCGCACGCTCAACGAGATACTCGACGACCGCGACGTCGTGATCAACGCGGCCGGGTCCGTACCGGGCGACCTGCAGCAGCTGTGGCGGGCCCGCGACCCGAAGGCCTACCACGTCGAGTACGCGTACTCGTGCCTGGGTTACGAGGTCGCGGCCGGCGTCGGCGCGAAGCTGGCCGATCCCTCGCGCGAGGTCGTCCTGCTGGTCGGCGACGCCTCGTATCTGATGATGGCTCAGGAGATCGCCGGCATGGTGTCCGAGGGCATGAAGGTAGTCATCGTCCTGGTCCAGAACCGCGGGTTCGCGTCGGTCGAGGCGCCGGCGGAGCTGCCCGGCCCGCAGTGGTCCGGTGCACAGTATCGTTTCCGCGACGGGGAGCAGGCGCTGCCCGCCGGCGGCAGGCGCCCCGTCGACCTGGCCGCCAACGCCGCGTCGCTCGGCGCGGACGTCCTGCACGCCGCGACGGTGGACGAGTTCCGCACGGCGGTCGAGAAGGCGAAGGCCGGCAGCCGCACCACGGTCGTGCACGTCGAGACCGACCCGTGTTCCGTTCTGGCTCCTGCGCCCGGAAACCCGGATGCGGAGGCGCTCGCGTTCTGACGGTGTCCGCCGCCACGGCGCCTGCGCCTACGCCTGGGACGGGGGACGAGCTGGCCGCAGCACCATGGTCCGGGTCCGGGTCCGGGTCCGGGTCGGATCATCCCCTCGTCGGCCCGGCCGAGGCCCCCGGTGATCCCCAGGTGCGCCGCTTCGGCCGTGGCCGGGCGTAGCTGCCCGCGCGACTGGTCGCGAGCCCCAGCGCAACCAGCGAATCCGCGAGCTTTCACGGCCGCCGCGACCCCGTCCACCACGGGCAGGCCCAGCTTGTCGCCGACCGCGCGGCGCAGCCCGGTCATGTCTTCAGCCGCCCTGGCCGGTCAGGCCCTGTCGCCCTCGCCCTCGCCCTCGTGCGCGACCGCGTACTTGTCCGTGGCCGCCACCAGCGCTTCCTTCATGCCCGGCGCCCCCGCGTTGTGCCCGACGTCGTCCACGATCACCAACTCGCTGCCCGGCCAGGCGTGGTGCAGCCGCCACACGATGCCCAGCAGGTTGCCGAAGTCGAGGCTGCCCTGGACCAGCGTGCCGGGGATGCCCTTGAGCAGCGGGGCGTCGCGCAGGACGACGCCCTCCTCGTTGCCATCGCCGAGGAAGTGGTCATTGCCGAAGTAGTGCGTGACGATGCGGGCAAAGGCGGCGCGGAAGACGGGGTCCTCGTAGCGCGGGATGGAGCGCGGCGGCGCGGGCGCCATCGCCGTCTCCCAGTCCGTCCAGGCCCGGGCGGTGCTCTCCCGTACCTCGGCGTCCGGCGACTCCAGCAGCCGGTTGTACGCGGCCGCGAGATCGCCGTCGCGCTCGTCCTCGGGCACATGGTCGCGGAACCGGGCGAACTCCTCGGGGAAGATCTGCCCGAGGCCGCGCGTCAGCAGCGCCACCTCGGGACTCGAGCCCGTGGCCACACCCGTGAGGACCAGCTCCGACACACTGCCCGGGTGCGTCTGCGCGTACCGCAGCCCCAGCACCGAGCCCCACGAGACCCCCCACACCAGCCACCGCTCGATGCCGAGATGGCGGCGCAGCAGCTCCAGGTCGGCGATCACATGAGCCGTCGTGTTGACGCTCATGTCCGTGTCGTACGCGCTCGCGTGCGGAGTGGAACGGCCGCAGCCACGCTGGTCGAGGAGGACGATGCGGTACGCGGCCGGGTCGAACAGGCGGCGGAAGTACGGCGTGCAGCCGGAGCCCGGCCCGCCGTGCAGCACCACGGCGGGCTTGCCGCGCGGATTGCCGCAGACCTCCCAGTACACGTGGTTGCCGTCACCGACGTCGAGCATGCCGTGGTCGTGCGGTTCTATGTCCGGATAGAGGCCCATCCGGGCAATCTAGCCCGCGCTACGGCTGCGTCGCCTGCACATTTCTCATCCGTCCGTACGCGTACACGCAGCCCGCGAGCGCCAGGTCGGACAGCAGCATGAAGCCGATCGAGTAGGAGTCCTTGGCGCTGTAGATCGCGCCCATGACGAGAGGCGGCACGAAACCGCCGAGGCCGCCCATCGCGCCGACGATGCCGGTGACGGAGCCGACCTGCGGCTGTGGCGTGACCCTGGAGACGAGCGCGAACACGCTGCCGCTGGTGGTGCCGAGGCCGGCCGCCATCAGCAGGAAGCAGAGCGTGCCGACGGGGGCAAGCGCCGGGTCGAAGGACTGGACGATGGCGAACAGCGCGACGACGCCGAGCGCGACGCAGGTGACGATCGCGGGGTGGATGTGGTCCGAGAGCCATCCGCCGATCGGCCGGAAGATGACGGTGACCAGGGCGAATCCGGCCGCCTTGGTGCCGGATTCGGTGGCGCTCAGGCCGTACCAGGTCTTCAGATACGTCGGCAGGTACACGCCGAACGCGACGATGCCGCCGAACCCGATCGCGTACAGCGCGGACAGCTCCCACGTCACCCGGAGCCGGCCCGCCTGCCCGAGCCGGGTGCCGAGCGAGGTGGACGGGATCGGCCGGCCCGGCCGGTCGGTGATGAGAAGCGCGGCGAGCACGGCGAAGACGGCGAGCGCGATGGCGACGACGATGAATGGCAGGTTCTCGCCCTGCTTGGCGATGCGCGGCGTGAAGAATCCGGACAGCGCCACACCGCCCATGCCCATTCCGAAAACGCCGAGTGCGAAGCCCCGGTGGGCCGGTGGAAACCACGAGTTGACCAGCGGAACGCCGATCGCGAAGGTCGTGCCGCCGAGGCCGAGCAGGAATCCCACGACGAGCATCGCCCCGTAGCTGCCCCGGGCGGGGATGACCAGCAGCACCGGAATGATGGTGAGCGCCGTGACCAGCGGGAACATCAGTTTCGCGCCATAGCGGTCGGTGAGCGCGCCCGCCGGGATGCGGCCCAGCGAGCCGACGAGCACCGGGATCGCGACCAGCAGCGACTGCTGGAAGGAGCTCAGGCCCAGACTCTCCTTGAAGTCCCCGCTGAGCGGCGAGATCAGGTTCCAGGCCCAGAACGTGAGCCCGAACCCGATCGTGGCCATGATCAGATTCCGGTACGCGGCCGCGGAGGGGGCAGTCGCCGGTCCGCCCTCAGCGACCGAGGGGGCCGTCTTCGTGTCTTTCACGCCCCCACGCTAGGAACAGCCGTCCGGGGAGGCCCGATCTACTGCTCCATACGAGGGGCGCCCGCCTGCTGCTCCATGGGCTGCGGCCCTTCCGGAACCTCCGGAAGCAGCCCTGCCGCCCGGGCTGCCGTCCCGAGCACGTCCCGCAGCATGGCGGGGGTGAGCCTCCCCGTGAACGTGTTGCGCTGGCTCACGTGGAAGCAGCCGAAGACCTCGAGCGGTGAACCGCCGTCCGTGGCGGGCAGCGTCAGGCGGGCGCCGTGCGCGAAGGCCGGGCGGGGCCGGGGAACGGCCCAGCCGGCCGCGCCGAACGCCGGAAGCGCGGCGTCCCAGCCGAAGGCACCGAGGGCGACGGCGGCGCGCAGATGGGGGCGCAGCAGTTCGAGCTCGCGCACCAGCCAGGGCCGGCAGGTGTCGCGTTCCTCAGGCGTGGGCTTGTTGGCGGGGGGCGCGCAGTGCACGGGCGCGGTGACGCGGACGCCGCGCAGGGTGAGGCCGTCGTCGCGCGAGACGGCGTCGGGCTGTGATGCCAGGCCCAGGTCGTACAGCGCCGCGTACAGCACATCGCCCGAGCGGTCTCCGGTGAACATCCGACCGGTGCGGTTCCCGCCGTGCGCGGCCGGCGCCAGGCCGATGACCAGCAGCGGCGCGGTGGGCGGGCCGAAACCGGGGACCGGGCGGCCCCAGTACGTCCAGTCCGCGAAGGACGCGCGCCTGGTCTCCGCGACCTGCTCGCGCCACTCGACGAGCCGTGGGCAGGCACGGCAGTCGGTGAGGGCGGCGTCGAGCTCGGCGAGGTTGCGCACGCCTCCACCGTAAGCGCGCGGAGAAAAAGCGGAGAAAAAGACGTCCGGGGCGGCCGCAGCGGGGCACTAAGGTCGAGGCATGGCTGGTCGAGACATGGCTTCAGGGGACCCGGACGGCACGGCGGGCGCCGCGGGTGAGGGATCCGCGCGCGTCGACAGCTGGATCTGGTCCGTACGGCTGGTCAAGACCCGGTCGTTGGGGGCCGCCGCATGCCGCGGCGGGCATGTGCGGGTCAACGGCGAGCGCGTGAAGCCCGCCCACGGTGTGCGCGTCGGCGACGAGGTGCGGCTCCGGCACGAGGGCCAGGAGCGGATCGTCGTGGTGAAGCGCATCATCCGCAAGCGCGTCGGCGCGCCGGTCGCCGTCGAGTGCTACGTCGACAACAGCCCGCCGCCTCCGCCCCGCGAGGCCGTCGCCCCGGCAGGCGTACGAGACCGGGGCACCGGCCGTCCGACCAAGCGCGACCGCCGCGAGATGGAGCGGCTGCGCGGCCTCGGCGGCCCTGGCGGGCCGCCGGCCGAGCAGTAGGTCGATTCACGCTCGTCGCCGGATGAGCCGCAGCAGCTCGGCGTTCTGCCGACGGCGTGCCCAGGCGATGAGAGCGAACGGCACGATGAAGATCACCGGTGTGGCCGCGTACTGGCCGTCGAAGACCGCGATCTGCGTGATGAACGCCCCGATCATCAGCCCGATGAAGGCCACGGACGCCACCGATGACAGCACCGGGATCAACAGGGCGACGGCTCCGGCCAGCTCCAGGGCGCCGATGGTGTACATGCCACCGGCGCCCCACCCGAGCTTGTCGAAGGACTCGGCCGCCGACGGATGCGCGATGAGTTTGGGCAGAGCGCTCGCGGCCGCGAAGAACAGGGCGAGCAGCACCTGGAGGGTGAGCAGCGCGAGATGGGCACGGCGGCCAAGCTGCCCGGCGGCGGCGCTCTCGGTGGCTCCAGCGGCGGAGGTGTCTGCGGTGGCGGGGTTGGTGGTCTCGGACATCGGGCTCTCCTCGGTGATCAGGTGCCGTTCGGCAGTCACCAAGACAGACCGGCCCGTGCCCCCGAACTCATCGGCCAGGCCCGGATTTCCCGAAGAGGGCTAGCGGACCGGCAGCGCCCGCACCCACGTCCCGTCGTCCGTCAGATACCGGTCGACCGTCAGGCCTGCTCCCGCGAGCGCCTCCTCGAAGGCCTCCTTCGTGAGAGGGCGGGACAGGAACGTCTGGGTCCACGTGGCGTCCGGGAAGACGTATTCCGCGTGCACCGAGTTCACGCGGTCCCCGACCGGCTCCGCGGACACGATGCGTACGGTGAAGCCGCTCGGGTCGACCCTCTCCCTCGGCAGATTCGTGTGGTAGTCCTCGCCTTCGCGCTGGATCAACACGCAGCCGCCGTCGGCGACATGGCGCCGACAGGTGTTCAGCAGGCCGCTCTGCACGTCCACGTCGCCTGCGTGCACCAGGAAGGAGCCGAGCACCACCGCGTCGAACGTCTCGGCGAGGTCCAGGTCCTCGATGGGCGTGCACACCGTGCGCGCGCCGCGGACCCGCTCCAGCATCTCGGCCGACTCGTCCACCGCCGTGACCATGAAACCCCGCTCAAGCAGCGGATGCGTCACCCGCCCCACACCGCTGCCCAGCTCCAGGATGTGCGCCCCCGCCGGCACGGCCCCGGCGATGACGTCCGGCTCGGCGCCCACGGGCAGCCGCGCATACAGATCGACCGCGCAGCCGTCCGGCGTGATCGCGCCGGGCCCCGTCCCTTCGTATCCCTTACGCATCCCACCGCTCATGGCCCGCCAACGAACCCCTGTCTCCGTGCGTTCCCTCGCCCCCGGTACCGCGGCGGAAACCAGCCACGGCCGCGTACCAGTTCCGCTCTCCCCCTTCGCATTCCTTCGCCGCTCGCTCCCGCGTTCGCCGCACCCCGTCAGGGGTACTCCGGGGGCAGGGAGCAGTGGTGGCGATGCGTACAGGCAGTGAACCGTTGACAGCGCGCAGTCCCCTGCGGATGCGCTTCTGGCTGAGCGTCTGGGGCGTGATCGTCACGGTCGCGGGCACGGTGGCGTTCGCCCTGGCGGGTCGTCCGGGGTGGGCGGCGGCGTGCGCAGCCGTGTGGCTGATCACCATCATCGACATGGCGGTGATCCTCAAGCACATCCGCGAGGGTCCGCATTACCAGCCAGGACGGGACGTTCCGCCCTACCCGCCCGACCGATGACCGGTGGTGATGGCGGCCGCTCATCGTCGGTGCCGGCGGCTGCGTCAGGAATCGAACCGCGCGGCCTTGACGTACTGGGGTCGCGGGTCGAGCGCCGCGGCGAGCCGGAAGTGCCGCAGCGCCTGGTCGGGCTTGCCCGAGCGCTCATAGGTGCGGGCGAGTGCGAAGTGGGCGAACGCGTTGTCGGGCTCGCGCTCCAGGACGATCGTGAACTCGAGCTCGGCAGGGCGCAGTTGTGCCGCGGCAAAGAACGCGCGCGCACGCAGCAACCGCGCCGCGGTGTTCTCCGGGTGGGCGGCGATGACCCGGTCGAGAAGCTTCACCGCACCGCGCGGGTCACGGGCGGCCAGCAACTGCTCGGCCGCACGGAAGTCGATGACATCGGTTTCCGGCGTACGTTCGGCGTGTTCGGGCACGACTGAGTCCTTCCCTGACTGCACGTCTTCAACGCCCGCCCCAGCCCCTGCTATTCCGGGGCCGGCCGCGAAGCCCTGTGCGCCAGATCCCGCCACACGGCGTGGACCTGTTCCCGCAGCTCGGCGAGCGGCACGTCGTTGTCGATCACGATGTCCGCGATCTCCAGGCGCCTCTCCCTGGTCGCCTGCGCGGCCATGCGCGCCCGTGCGTCCTCCTCGGTCATGCGGCGCAGGCGGACCAACCGGTCCAGCTGGGTCTCCGGGCTCGCGTCGACGACGACCACCACGTCGTACAGGGGGGCCAGGGTGTTCTCGGCGAGCAGCGGCACATCGTGGATGACGACGGCGTCGTCGGGAGCGGCGGCCTCCAGTTCGGCGGAGCGCGCGCGCACCAGCGGATGCACGATCGAGTTGAGCAGGGCCAGCCGGTCTGCGTCGGCGAAGACGATCGTGCCCAGCTTCGGACGGTCCAGGGAGCCGTCCGCGTGCAGGACCTCCTCGCCGAAGGCCTCAACGATCGTGGCGAGCCCCGGAGTTCCGGGCTCCACCACCTCACGTGCGATCTTGTCCGCGTCGATCAGCACCGCGCCGCACTCGACGAGCAGCCGCGACACCTCGCTCTTGCCGGCACCGATGCCCCCGGTCAGGCCCACTCTCAGCATGTCCGGAAGCTTAGGCCCTCGCGTCACGCACCGCTCCGGTGCCCGTGCCGCCAGGCGCTAGAGGTCGCCCTCCCGCTCCGCGAGGAACTTTTCGAACTCCCGGCCGATCTCGTCGGCGGACGGGATGTCGGCGGGTTCCGCCAGCATGTTGCCGCGGGTCTCGGCGCCCGCCGCGGCGTCGTACTGGTGCTCGAGACCCTGGACCAGCGCGACGAGCTCCTCGTCGCCCTCCCGGATCTGCCGGTCGATCTCGGTCTGCGTGCGCTGCGCGTCGGTGCGCAGGGAGTGCGCGACGCCGGGCAGTACGAGACCGGTCGCAGCGGTGATCGCCTCCAGGACGGTCAGCGCGGCGTCGGGATACGGGGAGCGAGCGACGTAGTGCGGAACGTGTGCGGCGACACCGAGCACATCGTGTCCGGAGTCGATGAGCCGGTACTCGATGAGCGACTCGGCACTTCCGGGCACCTGGGCCTCTTCGAAGGGGCTGCGGTGGCCCGGGACGAGGTCGGTGCGATTGCCGTGCGGGGTGAGTCCGACCGGACGTGTGTGCGGAACGCCCATCGGAATGCCATGGAAGTTCACCGACAGCCGCACGCCGAGCCGTTCGACGATCTGCCGGACGGCGGCCGCGAAGCGCTCCCACTCGACGTCGGGTTCGGGGCCGGACAGCAGCAGGAAGGGCGCCCCCGTGGCGTCCTGGACGAGAAGTACCTCCAGTGTGGGCACCTCATAATCGGTCCAGCGGTCGCGCTTGAACGTCAACAGCGGGCGTCGGGCGCGATAGTCGACGAGGCGGTCGTGGTCGAAGCGCGCCACGACCTGGTGGGGCAAGGAATCGAGGAGACGTTCGACGATCTGGTCGCCGGTGTCGCCCGCGTCGATGTAACCGTCGAAGTGGTAGAGCATGACCAGTCCCGCCGACTCCTGTGCGAGCGCCATGTCGACGGCGGTGAGCCCCTTGGGCTCCCATGCGTACAAACCCTGCGGATCAAGCACTGTGACCGCTCCTCCTCGTGTTCGTACAGCAGAACGCGCGACGGGGCGCGGGCATTCCCGCCCGCGCCCCTGCACACCTGCTCTCAGCAGTGCGTTGCGTGCCTCACGACGCCAGTACGCGCGCGTGGAGCGCCGTAACAGCCTTGCGCGCCGACGTGAAAGCGCCGTGCTGCCACGCGTCGGTGTAGCTCAGCCAGTCGCCCGCGAAGTACACGCGCCCGGTGGGCTCGTTCAGGGGCTTGTACCGCGGGTGGTCGGGACCGTCGGGGGTGTCGTGCCAGGCCGCCTCGAGATACGGGGTCTGCCGCCAGTGGTGCGAGAAGGAGGAGGCGAGCTCGGTGCGGTACTTCTCGCCGTAGATCTTCACTCCGGCGCCCACGGCGCGCTTCTCACGCTCCTTCGGGGTGAGTGCGGCATACGAGTCCGCGTCCTCGTCGTAGTTGTAGTAGCCGACCATCACGCCTCGCTCACCGTTGTAGCCGTACGAGGGGTGCCAGATGTGGGTGACGTCGAGGTCGGTCTCGGTGATGCCGCCGTAGATGTTGTGGTCGAGCTCCCACCAACGGGACTTGTACTCGAGGCCGATCTTGCCGGCGGACTGCGGCGTGATGGCCTCGAGGGCCGTCTGCACGCCGGATCCGAGGTTATTCGGGACCTTGGCGAGGATGTTGGGCGGCGTGGCCGCGATGCAGTAGTCGGCGTCGACGGTGTAGGTGCGGCCGCCCTGTGTGTAGGTGACGGTGACGCCGTCTCCCTTGTCGGTGATCTTCGTGACGGCGGCGCCGGTACGGACCCGGTGCTCGCCGATCGCCTTGGTCAGCGCCTTCGGTATCTGGTCCATGCCGCCGACCGGCTGGAACATCAGCATCGCCTGGTCGAACTCGAACTCGAAGGAGAAGTAGCGCCCGACGCCGGTCGCGAAGACCTCGGACGCGGACGGAACGTCGCCGAGGAGCACACCGGGGGTGCCCGCCGCGGCCGGGACGGTGGTGTACCCCCGGCGCGGACCGCCCTCGTACTGCAGCTTGTCACCGAGCTCGCCGAAGTCCTTCAGGAACTCAATCAGCCGCTCCTGATCGGCGGTGGTCAACTGCGCGTTCAGGGCGCCCTTGTCGGTCGCCTTGGCCAGGAACTCGGAGACGTAGCCGTATACATCGGCCTTGGCCGTGCGGTAGCGCATCGGCTTGGTCATGCCGGCGGACTCGTTGAAGATGTAGGCGTCGGCGTTGACGTTGGTGAATACCTCGACCGGTACGCCGAGTTCACGGCAGTAGTCGAGGGTGACCATCCACTGCGGGAGGCGCGCGGGGCCCGCGTTCATGTACTGGCCGTCGCTGAAACGCGCAGTCTGCTTGTTGCCGTTGAGGTCGGTGGTGGAATCGCCTCCGCGCACCGTGAAGTTGCGTCCACCGGTGCGGTCTCTGGCTTCCAGGACCGTACAGTCGTAGCCCGCCTTGCCGAGTTCGTACGCGGAGGCGAGCCCGGCGATGCCGCCGCCGATGACGACCACCTTGGCCGCGCCACGACCGCTGAGCGTGAAGTCCCCGGACTGCGGGGCACGGAAGGGCTGTTCACGCTGCGCCGCCTGCGCGGTGGGGGCAAGACCCAGGGCACCCATGGTGGCGAACATCGCGCCCGCACCACCCGTGAGACCCACATTGCGGAGAAACGCTCGTCGGCTGGTGCCCGTACCGGCCTGAGGCTGTGCCATGTGTTCGGCTCCCCTAATCGATCATGACTGATGAAGGGATCCTGACAAGAACCTGTTACAACCCGACGGGATTCATGTATCCACCACATTTCTCACGCTGTGGCACGGCTGCGCTGCTATGAGCGCACGCGCCGTTCCCGCCATGGGCAGCAATCTCGCGCAACGCCGACGCTGTACCGCTGTGGGCGGAGCGCCCGACCGCTGTGGGCAGGCGTTCCGCAGGGCGACGGGGGTCCCCCCTGCTCGAACGAAGCCGAGAGCTTGGGGGAGGGTGGGCACAGCCCACGACGGCCGGCAACCGGAAAACTAGGGCGCCGGGGCTACCCAGGCAACGCACTGGGGCCCGCACCCAAAGGGTGCGGGCCCCAGTGTTACCGGCTAAGCCCTAGCGGCTGGGGGTCCCCCCGGCCGAAGGTTGGGCGAGTTCAGCTCTGACCACCGGCGAGCTTCTCGCGCAGCGCAGCCAGCGCCTCATCCGAGGCAAGCGCCCCGGAGTTGTCCGCGGACTCCGAGGAGTACGACCCACCGGTCGCGGCCGGAGCCGCACCCGCCGCGTCGCCGCCCTCGGCCGCAGCCTGGGCGTCGGCCTCGCGGGACTTGATGACCTGCGCCTGGTGCTGCTCGAAGCGAGCCTGCGCCTCGGCGTACTGGTGCTCCCACGCCTCGCGCTGGGTCTCGTAGCCCTCGAGCCAGTCGTTGGTCTCGGGGTCGAAGCCCTCGGGGTAGATGTAGTTGCCCTGGTCGTCGTACGACGCGGCCATGCCGTACAGCGTCGGGTCGAACTCGACCGAGGCCGGGTCGGCACCGAAGGCCTCGTTGGCCTGCTTCAGCGAGAGGCTGATGCGGCGGCGCTCGAGGTCGATGTCGATGACCTTGACGAAGATCTCGTCGTTGACCTGGACGACCTGCTCCGGGATCTCCACGTGGCGCTCGGCCAGCTCGGAGATGTGGACCAGGCCCTCGATGCCCTCGTCGACGCGGACGAACGCACCGAACGGAACGAGCTTGGTGACCTTACCCGGGACGACCTGACCGATCTGGTGGGTCCGGGCGAACTGCTGCCACGGGTCCTCCTGGGTCGCCTTCAGCGACAGGGAGACGCGCTCGCGGTCCATGTCGACGTCGAGGACCTCGACGGTGACCTCCTGGCCGACCTCGACAACCTCGGAGGGGTGGTCGATGTGCTTCCAGGACAGCTCGGAGACGTGGACCAGACCGTCGACGCCACCCAGGTCCACGAAGGCACCGAAGTTGACGATCGAGGAGACCACACCGGACCGCACCTGACCCTTCTGGAGGGTGGTGAGGAAGGTCTGGCGGACCTCGGACTGGGTCTGCTCCAGCCAGGCACGGCGGGACAGGACCACGTTGTTGCGGTTCTTGTCCAGCTCGATGATCTTCGCCTCGAGCTCCTTGCCGACGTACGGCTGGAGGTCGCGGACGCGGCGCATCTCGACGAGAGAGGCCGGGAGGAAGCCGCGGAGGCCGATGTCGAGGATGAGACCACCCTTGACGACCTCGATGACGGTACCGGTGACGATGCCGTCTTCTTCCTTGATCTTCTCGATCGTGCCCCAGGCACGCTCGTACTGGGCGCGCTTCTTCGAGAGGATCAGGCGCCCTTCCTTGTCCTCCTTCTGGAGGACCAGGGCCTCGATCTCGTCGCCGACGGCGACGACCTCGTTCGGGTCGACGTCGTGCTTGATCGAGAGCTCGCGGCTCGGGATGACACCTTCGGTCTTGTAACCGATGTCGAGCAGGACCTCGTCCCGGTCGACCTTCACGATGACGCCGTCGACGATGTCGCCGTCGTTGAAGTACTTGATCGTCTCGTCGATCGCGGCGAGGAAGGCTTCCTCGTTACCGATGTCGTTGACCGCAACCTGCGGGGTGGTGGCGGTGGTCTCGGTGCTGCTCGTCATGTGGGAAAGGGCTCCGGTACGGACATTGAGTCGTAGGTACTGCTTACGCCGGGAGCCCGTTTCGCTCTGCAGAAGCCGGACAGCTTAGGAGGCACGTTTTCCGGTTTTCCATTGAAACGGAAAGCGCCTCGACAACCGAGGGGACATACAACAGATGCGAGCGCAGCCTGCTATGTCTGAGGTGCGCAGGCCCGCAGCGCAACTTGTAGCATACGGGGGCAGCGGGGCAGGGTCAATGCGCGAACGCGCACACCCGGGGCGGATCGCCGCATTCCCGGCACAAGACCTGTTGTCTGAGGCCACAGGGGCCGCACCGCACTCCGTCGCGACACGCACGCAGCGTCACGACCGGCGCGGCAGCGCAGCCCCGCGGCACGACGCCGTCGAGACCCGTCACGACAGATCTGCAGCAGGTGACCGAAGAGTACGACGAGGGAGCCGACCATCCAAGAGCCTGAGCTGCCGGAACCGGAAGCCACTCGACGTGAGACCGATGTCACGGAGAGCAGTCGCGCGAGTCGCGGCTGGTGGGACCGGAACGCGGACGAGTACCAGCGCGATCACGGCGCCTTTCTCGGCGACGACCGTTTCGTCTGGGGCCCGGAAGGGCTCGACGAGGCGCAGGCGGCGCTGCTGGGCCCCGCGGCCGAGCTGAAGGGCAAGCACGTCCTGGAGATCGGTGCGGGCGCGGCGCAATGCTCGCGGTGGCTGGCCGCGCAGGGCGCCCGGCCTGTCGCACTCGACCTCTCGCACCGGCAGCTGCAGCACGCGCTGCGGATCGGCGCCGACGGGGTCGGGTTGGTGCAGGCCGATGCGGGGGCCCTGCCGTTCGCGGACGGCTCCTTCGACCTGGCCTGCTCGGCGTACGGGGCGCTGCCGTTCGTCGCGGACCCGGTGCGGGTCCTTCGGGAGGTGCGCCGTGTGCTGCGTCCCGGTGGCAGGTTCGTCTTCTCCGTCACGCATCCCATCCGGTGGGCGTTCCCGGACGAACCGGGCCCGGAGGGCCTGTCGGTGGCCGCCTCATACTTCGACCGCACGCCGTACGTGGAACAGGACGAGCAGGGGCGTGCCGTGTACGTCGAGCACCACAGGACGCTCGGTGACCGCGTCCGGGACGTGGTCGCGGCGGGTTTCCGGCTCGTCGACCTCGTCGAGCCGGAGTGGCCGGCCTGGAACAGCCAGGAGTGGGGCGGGTGGTCGCCGCTGCGCGGGAATCTGATCCCGGGTACGGCGATCTTCGTCTGCGTACGGGACCGGTGACTGCTTACGGGACCGGTCAGGTGACGTGCGCACGGGGCTGGAGACTGGGGGCGTGATCCGTACCGACGCCCTCGAGCGGCTGCCCGTCCGTACCGCCGTGTCCGCGCTGCGGGAGGCGCTGGATGAACACGGCACCGCGGTGCTGTGCGCGCCGCCCGGGACGGGCAAGACGACGTTCGTGCCGCTGGCGCTGGCCGGTCTGCTGGGCGACTCTCCGGCGGGCGCAGGGGATGCGGTGCGGCGCGTCGTCGTCGCCGAGCCGAGGCGCATCGCCGCGCGTGCCGCCGCCCGGCGGATGGCGTGGCTGCTGGGCGAGAAGACCGGGCAGCGGGTGGGTTACACGGTGCGCGGTGAGCGCGTGGTGGGGCGGCACGCGCGCGTGGAGGTCGTCACGACGGGTGTTCTGCTGCAGCGGCTGCAGCGGGATCCCGAGTTGGCGGGTGTCGATGCGGTGGTCATCGACGAGTGCCATGAGCGGCATCTGGACGCGGACACGGTCGCGGCGTTCCTGCTGGACGTACGGGCGGCGCTGCGGCCGGAGCTGCGGTTGCTGGCGGCCTCGGCGACGACCGATGCGGAGGGGTGGGCGCGGCTGCTGGGCGGTGCGCCGGTGGTGGAGGCGGAGGGCGTCTCGTATCCGGTGGACGTGGTGTGGGCGCCGCCCGCGCAGCCGGTGCGGCCGCCGCACGGGATGCGGGTGGATCCGGCGCTGCTGACGCATGTGGCGGCGGTGGTGCGGCGGGCGCTGGCGGAGCGGGGCGGGGATGTCCTGTGTTTCCTGCCGGGGGTCGGGGAGATCGCCCGGGTGGCCGGTCATCTGGCGGGGCTGGGCGGGGTCGAGGTGCTTCAGGTGCACGGCCGGGCGCCGACAGCGGTGCAGGACGCGGTGCTGGCGGGCTCGCCGGACGGTACGCGCAGGGTGGTGCTGGCGACGTCGGTCGCGGAGTCGAGTCTGACGGTGCCGGGGGTGCGGGTGGTCGTCGACTCCGGGCTGGCGCGGGAGCCTCGCGTGGACCATGCGCGCGGGCTCAGCGCCCTGACCACGGTGCGGGCCTCACAGGCGGCGGGACGGCAGCGGGCGGGACGGGCCGGGCGTGAGGCACCGGGTGCCGTGTACCGGTGCTGGTCGGAGGCGGAGGACGGGCGGTTGCCGCGGTTCCCGGCGCCGGAGATCAAGGTGGCGGACCTGGCCTCGTTCGCTCTGCAGGCTGCGTGCTGGGGCGACCCGGACGCGTCGGGTCTGGCGCTGCTCGATCCGCCGCCGGGCGGGGCGATGGCCGCGGCGCGGGAGGTCCTCCACGCCATCGGTGCCGTCGACCCGGCCGGCCGGGCCACCGAGCGGGGCACCCGCATGGCACGGCTCGGGCTCCATCCGCGGCTGGCGCGCGCCCTGCTCGACGGGGCCGGCGAGGTGGGAGCGCGGCGGGCCGCGGAGGTGGTCGCCCTACTCAGCGAGGAGCCGCCGCGCGAGTACGGCGACGACCTGGCCGCGGCCTGGCGGACCGCTCGCCGCGGCCGTGACGCCTACGGGGCGCGCTGGCGGACGGAGGCACGGCGGCTGGAGTCCGCTGTCGCACCGGGCGGGGGCGCGGCGGACGCCCGGTCCACCGAGCCCGCCGAGGCCTCGGGGCCTGGCTCGGACGCCGACGACGCGGCTCGCGCCGTGCCCGCGAACGGCGGGCACGCGGACAGCGGGATCCCGGACCGCGAGCGCTCGGACGACGGTGCCCCGCGTGTCGGTGCCGCGCGCGACGGGAGCGGAGCGGACGCCCGGCCTGCCGAAGCCGCGGGGCCGGGCCCAGCCGCCGAGGATGCGACTCACGCCGTGCCCGCGGACAGCGGGCACGCGGGCAGCAGGACCCCGGACCGCGAGCGCTCGGACGACGGTGCCCCGCGTGTCGGTGCCGCGCGCGACGGGAGCGGAGCGGACGCCCGGTCTGTCGAGGCCGTCGGGGCCGCGGCGTCCGGCTCGGACGCCGCGGGCACCATTCACGCCGTGCCCGCGGGTGGCGAGCGCCCGGATCGCGGGCCGGCGGACGACGGTGCCGGGCGTGCCAGGGGTGCCGCGCCCGGCAGGGGCGCGCACAACCGTGCTGCTCCGCAGGCCCTGTCCGCAGGCGGCGGTGCGTACGCCCGGCACACCGACGACCTTGTCGCCGGGCTCGTTGCCGCGCTGGCGTTTCCCGAGCGGGTGGCGCAGGTGCGGGGCGGAGGGGTGTACCGCATGGTGTCCGGGACCGGTGCCGAACTCGGCGAGGGTTCCGCGTTGCGCGGGACACCGTGGATCGCGGTGGCCGTGGCCGACCGGCCCGTGGGGGCCGGGCACGCGCGCGTGCGGCTCGGCGCCGTGATCGACGAGGCGACCGCGCGCCGGGCGGCCGCTTCCCTGTACGCCGAGGGCGAGGAGGTCGGCTGGGCGGACGGCGACGTCGTCGCCCGGCGTGTCGAGCGGCTGGGGGCCGTGGAGCTGGTCGTGAGCCCGCTCAAGGACGCCGACCCCGGCCTCGTACGCGAGGCGCTGATGGAGGGGTTGCGGCGCGAGGGGCTGGGGCTGCTGCGCTGGTCGCGGGACGCCGAAGCGCTGCGGCAGCGGCTCGCCTTCCTGTACCGGCACAAGGGCGCCCCCTGGCCGGACGTATCGGACGATGCCCTGCACGCGCGCGTGGGCGAGTGGCTGGAGCCCGAGCTGAGCCGTGCCCACAGGCGGACCGATCTGGAGCGCATCGACGCGGGCCAGGCGCTCACGCGGCTGCTGCCGTGGGCGTCCGGTGAGGCGGTCCGACTGGACGAGCTGGCGCCCGAGCGCGTCGAGGTGCCGAGCGGGTCCAGGATCCGGATCGACTACGGCGACCCCGAACAGCCCGTACTGGCCGTGAAGCTGCAGGAGATGTTCGGCCTTGCCGAGACGCCGCGCGTGGCCGGAGTTCCGCTGCTCGTACACCTGCTCTCGCCCGCCGGCCGCCCGGCCGCCGTCACCGCCGACCTGGCCTCCTTCTGGCGCGACGGCTACCGGTCCGTGCGCGCCGAACTGCGCGGCCGTTACCCCAAGCACCCATGGCCCGAGGACCCGGCCACCGCCGAGCCCACCCGCCACACGAACGCGCGGCTCAGGCGTTGACCGGTTGCGGCTCCGGCTGGCGCTCCCCCGCCGCCGCCGGGTCCCCCGGCCTGCGGCCGCGCGCCTCCAGTACGAGCGACAGCGTGAGCAGGGCGACGCCGAGGCCGAGGAAACCCCAGGGCAGATACGACGTCAGCAGCAGGACGAGCGTGCGCTGGGACTTGACCAGGGCGACCGTCGACCTGATGTAGTCCTCGCGCATCTTGACGTGTCCGGCGAACACCGTGACCTTGTCGCGGTCGCCGAGCAGCGTTCCGCCGCGCAGTTCCTCCTTGTGGATCTCCTCGCCGTAGACCGGGGCGCCGGTGACGGGTTCCACCCAGAACCTCCGCACGGTCGTGTACCAGCGGGTGGTGCCCGTCTTGGCGACCGACTCGGGGGTGATGCCCTCGACCGGCATCGTCTTCGGCATGCTGACCTTGGTCCAGGGGATGGTCTGCTCGAAGTAGTAGACCTCGACGCCGCGGAAGTTCTGCGTGCCCTTGTAGTGGATGGGTGTGGTGATGCGGGCCTGGGCGTCGAAGTACTCGTAGTCCCGCTTCTCGGTCAGGAAGGGCCACTTGAACTCGATGCCCTCCCGTTTGACCGGGTCCCCGTCGACCATCTCGCCGGGTGCGTGGACGGGCTCCTGGGTGTGCGCGTCAAAGATGTACCGTTCGGGGATCTTGGAGACCATGCTGCCGTCCGGGCCCTGGACGTAGGAGAGCCCGTCCCAGACCACGACGTCGCGGCCGGCGCTCTTCTCGATCTTTTCGGACTCCTCCACGTTGCCCTTGAGGGTCTGCACGATGGTGATCTTGCCAACCTTCTTGGCCTGCATGGTGCCGTAATCGAGGAAGGTCGCGGGCGTCGCCTCCAGCACCATGGTCTGGTAGTGGTTCGCCGGGATCTTCGCCAGCCGGGGGAAGCCGTACCAGCGCATGAGCGGGGACAGCGCCGTGCAGAACACGGCGAGGGCGAGCAGGACCAGGCTGGCCTTGCGGCGCATCTCGACGGCCCTCCTACGGGTCAGGGGTGTGCGGGGACGGTGGTGAGCAGCGGGTTCGGTGAGGTCTCGCCCGGTGGTGAGCCGACGGCGGTGAGCGTGAGCACCAGGGCGAACGCGACGGCGAGACCGGTGGCAGCGGCGATGAGGGCACGCACAGAGGGCCTCCCGGCGGTCTGATGACAGTGATCTGATGCAGCGTCAGGGCTGGGGCACCGTAGCAACGGCCGCGCGAGATGAGAACACGTTGCACATGCAGAACGGCGCCCCTCTGCCGGCGGTGGCAGAGGGGCGCCGCTGTGTGCGAGCTGCCGTGCTTACGAGGCGGTGGCCGCCTCCACGTTCAATTCGACCGTGAGCGTCGCGCCGCCCGTGGTGTTGATGCGGAGCAGGAACGTGCCGGTGGTGTCGTCCGCGTACAGCTGCGGCAGCTTCAGCAGACCGTTCGCGTCCGTCTCGAGGCCCGTGAGGGTGCGAACGGGGTTGCCGTCGGCGTCCTTGAAGTAGGGGCCATTGTCGTTCTGCGTGGTGTCGTCCGCCGACTTGATCAGGGTCGCGGTGGCCGCGACACCGTCCGCGGCGGCGCCCTTGTAGGTGGCCTTGACCTCGACGGCGTCCGCGAACTGGCCGCCGGGCGTGCAGGTCAGCGCGGTGTCGCTGGTGCGTACGAGGGTGTCGGCCTGGCGCTCGGTGACCGTCGCCGTGTAGTCGAGACCGGAGAGGGTGCGGCCCACGACGGCTGCGCGAACGGTGAAGTCGCCCGTCTTCTCGCCCGCCTGGAGCGTCGGAGCCGTGGCCGTGCCGGTCGCCGACGTGGTGACCGTGGCGATGGTCTCTCCGCCGGTGAAGGTCGCGTCCGTGTCGCCGACGATCGTGAACCGCACCCTGACCTTGGGCACGCCCACGCCCGACGCGGACTCGGCCCGCACGGACACCCGCTCGCCGAACGCGTCGCCCGCCATCGCCGTCAGGCCCCCGGTGCCCGCGTCCTCCAGGCGCGCCACGGTGTCGGTGGGGGTGGGCGAAGGGCTGGGCGTGGCCGAGCCGGTTCCGGGATCGGTCGGGGCGGGGCTCGTCGTACCGCCGCCCGGCTTCGTGGTGCCCGGCTTCTGCGTACTGGGCTTGGTCGTCCCGGGAGTGGTCGGGGACGGGCTGGGGCTCGGACCGTCGCTGTCGTCGCTGCGGTCGGTCGGCAGGACGCCCGTGCCGTCCGGGACCTCGTGGGTGCCCTTGCGGTAGTACTCGAGCCACTTCAGGACCGTGTTCAGGTAGTCCTGCGAGTGGTTGTAGCTGAGGATGGCCGCGTGCAGCTGCGAGGTGACCGACAGGTCGCGGTCGCCCGCACACAGATAGCGGCCGGCGGCGAGCGCCGCGTCGTAGATGTTGTTGGGGTCCTTCTTGCCGTCGCCGTTGCCGTCCGAGCCCCAGCTCTCCCACGTCGAGGGGATGAACTGCATGGGGCCGACAGCACGGTCGTGCACCGTGTCGCCGTCGTACGCGCCGCCGTCGGTGTCGGTGATCTTCGCGAAGCCGTTGCCGTTGAGGGGCGGTCCGAGGATGCCGGTCGTGGTGCCATTCGCGTCCACGCGTCCGCCGCGGGCCTGGCCCGACTCGACCTTGCCGATGGCCGCGAGCAGTTGCCAGGGGAGGTTGCAGCCGGGCTTGGACTCCGCGAGGGCGGCCTCGGCCTTCTTGTACGCGTCGAGGACGGTGGCGGGTATGCCGGCTTCGGTCTCACCACTGTTGCCGCTACCGTCATCGTCGCCGTCGCTGGGCGTCTCGGTGGGGCTGTTGAGGGGCGGCAGATCCATGTAGTAAGGGGAGTTGCCGGTCGCGCCGGGGTCGGTGTCGGTGTCGGCCGCGGGGCTGTCCGTGCGCTGCCGACCGGTGTCGCTGTCGGTCAGGCCGGGGGCCTGGGACGCGGACAGTGCCGCGACCGTGGCCGCCGCCAGGGCGGCGGTTGCCATCCCCTTGCGCAGCCTCCTGCCGAAGTGCGCCGCCATTCCGAGAACCCCTCCCATTGACGATCGTGCGGGACCGTCCGCGCTCCCCAGCGCGCGACCCACGTGACACTACGACAACTTGGGGCGCCTAGACACCTGTTCGTGCCCGATATTCACCGGTTGGCCACTCCTGATTTCAGCCATCCTCCACGTCCGGGCACCCGCATCGGCCCGATCGGCGCGTCCCGCATACTGGGCGGCATTGATCGCGACACGGTTACGGGGCGCACGGTCGGGGCGGCGCGATCAGTGGGCACTGTCCAAGGGGCACTGTCCAAGGGGGAACTGTCCGAGGGGGACTCTTGCCGTTCACGCTCAGCCATGCGGCCGCAGTACTGCCGGTGATCCGCCGTGACGGCACGGGGCGGGGGCTGCTGATTCCGTCGGCGCTCGTCGCGGGCTCTTTTACGCCCGACATGACGTACTTCGCGGCGAGTGTGCTGCCCGGAGCCATGGAGTTCGGGGATTACACGCACTCCGCCCTGGGTGTGTTCACGGTCGACGCCCTTATCGCGGCGGCGCTCGTCGGCGTGTGGAGGGTGCTGCGCGAGCCGTTGGTGGCGCTGCTGCCGCGTACTTGGCAGGGCCGTACGTATGCGCTGCTGCGCGGGGGCGAAGGAGCAGGGCAGCGGGGGCGGTGGTCCCCGGGGGCGTTGATCGTGTGGGGGTACGTCTCGGTGGTGCTCGGGGCGGCCACGCATGTCGTATGGGATGCGTTCACGCATCTCGACCGGTGGGGGATGCGGGTGTTCCCCGTGCTCGGCGAGGAGGTCGCGGGCTCGCCGCTGTACTGGTACGCGCAGTACGGCGGTTCGGCTCTGGCTCTGGTGGTGATCGCGCTGTTCATCGGCTCGGCGCTGCGCCGGCTGCCGTCACCGTCCGCCGAGCCTGTTCGTGTGCCTGAAATGTCCGTCCGCGGGCGGTGGTTGGCGGCTGTCCTGATCGGCGGATGCGCGGCGGTGGGTGCCGCGCACCGGGCGCTCCGCTGGTGGGCGTACTGGGGCGCGACCGCCAAGGCGTGGGAACTGATCCCGACGCTGTGCTTCGGCGCGGGGGCAGGACTGGCCGTGGGGTTTGTCTTGTACGGAGTGGGGGTGCGGGGGTTGCGGGCAGCGGGGCCGGCCACTGCCGCCGACTCCGCCTCCGCGGCAGCGGAGGCCTCAGCGCGCACGGACGCGGGGCCCGCGACGCCGCGTTGACACGGCCGCGCCTCACCGTTGTGGGCAGGCGGGGCGGAACGCCTGCCCACAACGGCGGCAGCGCTAGTGCGCTGCCGACTCCCAGTCCGCCCCCACCCCCACAGAAACATCCAGCGGCGCCCGCAGCTGCACGGCCGACGCCATCTCGCGGCGGACGATCTCCTCGGCCGCCTCCCGCTCGCCGGGGGCGATCTCGAGCACGATCTCGTCGTGGACCTGGAGCAGCATCCGCGACTTCAGCTGCGCCTCGGTCAGTGCCTGGTCCACCTTCAGCATGGCGAGCTTGACGATGTCGGCCGCAGTGCCCTGGATGGGTGCGTTGAGCGCCATCCGCTCGGCCATCTCGCGGCGCTGCCGGTTGTCGCTGTTGAGGTCGGGCAGATAGCGGCGACGGCCGAACAGCGTCTCCGTATATCCCGTGGCTCGGGCCTCGTCGACGACGCGGCGCAGATAGTCGCGTACGCCGCCGAACCGCTCGAAGTACGTCTCCATCAGCCCGCGCGCCTCGGCGGCCTCGATGTTCAGCTGCTGCGAGAGGCCGAAGGCCGAAAGGCCGTACGCGAGGCCGTAGGACATGGCCTTGATCTTGCGGCGCATCTCGGCGTCGACCGCGGACCGCTCCACGGAGAACACCTGCGAGGCGACGGTGGTGTGCAGGTCCTCGCCGGAGGTGAACGCCTCGATGAGGCCCTCGTCCTCGGACAGGTGCGCCATCACGCGCAGCTCGATCTGGCTGTAGTCGGCGGTCATGAGGGACTCGAAGCCCTCGCCGACGACGAAGCCGCGACGGATGGCGCGGCCCTCGTCCGTGCGCACCGGGATGTTCTGCAGGTTGGGGTCGGTGGAGGACAGCCGGCCCGTCGCCGCCACCGTCTGGTTGAAGGTGGTGTGGATGCGGCCGTCCTCGGCGATCGTCTTGATCAGGCCTTCGACGGTGACGCGCAGCTTCGCCTGCTCACGGTGGCGCAGCATGATCACGGGCAGTTCGTGGTCGGTCTGCGCCGCCAGCCAGGCGAGCGCGTCCGCGTCCGTCGTGTAGCCCGTCTTCGTCTTCTTGGTCTTGGGCAGGGCGAGTTCGCCGAAGAGGACTTCCTGGAGCTGCTTGGGCGAGCCGAGGTTGAACTCGTGGCCGACGGAGGCGTGCGCCTCCTTTATGGCCTGCTGCACGGCGCCCGCGAACATCTGCTCCATGGCCTCGAGGTGCGCGCGGTCGGCGGCGATGCCGTGCCGCTCCATGCGGGCAAGGAGCTCCGACGTGGGCAGTTCCATGTCGCGCAGCAGCTCGGCGGCGCCCACGTCCCGCAGCCTGTCGCCGAAGGCGGTGCCCAGGTCGAGGATGGTGCGGGCCTGCACCATGAGCGCCTCGGCCTCGGCCTGCTCGTCGGTGCCGAAGGCGAGCTGTCCGTCGGCCGCGGCGGCCGGTGCCAGCTCACGGCCCAGGTACTCCAGGGACAGCGCGTCCAGTGCGAAGGAGCGGCGGCCGGGCTTGACCAGATACGCGGCGAGGGCCGTGTCCATGCTCACGCCCTCGATGCTCCAGCCGTGCTCGGCGAAGACCCGCATCGCGCCCTTGGCGTTGTGCACCACCTTGGGCTTCGCGGGGTCGGCGAGCCACTGCGCGAACGCGGTCTCGTCGGCCTCGTCCAGCTGCGTCGGGTCGAACCAGGCGGCCGCTCCCCCGGCGGCGGCGAGCGCGATCTCAGCGACTGCGCCGCTGCCGAGCTTCCAGGAGTCGACCGTGGCCAGGCCCAGGACCGCCTTGCCGTGCTCGGCGAGCCAGGGCGCCACCTCGCCCCCGCCCAGCACGGTGCCGTCCAGCTGGACGCCCTCCCCGACGGGCGCCTCCTCGGGCTCCTCGGCGCCGGGGTCGACGGCGAGCAGCCGCTCGCGCAGCGACGGGTTGCGGATCTCCAGGGTGTCGAGGAACAGGGCGACGGCCTTGCGGTCGTACGGGGCGCGGGCCAGGTCGTCGACGGTCTTGGGCAGCTCGACGTCCCGCACCATCTCCGTGAGGACGCGGTTCATCTTCACCGCCTCCAGGTGGTCGCGGAGGTTCTGCCCGGCCTTGCCCTTGACCTCGTCGACGCGCTCCACCAGCTCGGCGAACGAACCGAACTGAGTGATCCACTTCGTCGCAGTCTTCTCACCGACGCCCGGAATACCCGGAAGGTTGTCCGACGGGTCACCGCGCAGCGCCGCGAAGTCCGGGTACTGCTGGGGGGTGAGGCCGTACTTCTCCTCGACCTTCTCCGGCGTGAACCGCGTGAGCTCGGAGACGCCCTTCGTCGGGTACAGCACCGTGGTGTGGTCGCTGACCAGCTGGAACGAGTCGCGGTCGCCCGTGACGATCAGCACCTCGAAGCCCTGCGCCTCGGCCTGCGTCGCGAGCGTGGCGATGACGTCGTCCGCCTCGAAGCCGTCCACCGCGAACCGCTCGGCGTGCATGGCGTCGAGCAGCTCGCCGATCAGCTCGACCTGGCCCTTGAACTCGTCCGGGGTCTTGGAGCGGTTCGCCTTGTACTCCGCGAACTGCTCGGCCCGCCAGGTCTTGCGGGACACGTCGAACGCCACCGCGAAGTGCGTGGGCGCCTCGTCGCGCAGCGTGTTCGCCAGCATCGACGCGAAGCCGTAGATCGCGTTGGTCGGCTGGCCGGTCGCGGTGGTGAAGTTCTCCGCGGGCAGCGCGAAGAACGCGCGGTACGCCAGCGAGTGCCCGTCCATGAGCATCAGGCGCGGCCGGTCCCCGGCGGTCGTCTTCTCGGTCTTCTTCGATGCTGTCTCTGCCACGCCCCCGATCCTGCCACGGCCCACTGACAACCGAGCCCGCCACCGCAGCCGGGCCAACCAATGCTTGCAGGGCCGTGGCGGCCCACCCGCGCCGGTTGTCAGTGCGCCGTGGCAGGATCTGCGACGTATGCCACACACGCGGTCGCAGGGGACCGAAGATCGTGCCGAAGAGGAGCAGCGATGGCCACCAAGCCGCCCGCCGGTGACCCGGTCCAGGACGCGCCGCAGGTCGCGGCCCCCAAGCACGCTGCCGCGGGCCTGCCCGCGATCGGCCACTCGCTGCGCATGGCGCAGCAGCAAATGGGCGTGCGCCGCACGACGCTCACGCTGCTGCGCGTGAACCAGAAGGACGGCTTCGACTGCCCCGGCTGCGCCTGGCCCGAGCCGGAGCACCGGCACACGGCGGAGTTCTGTGAGAACGGCGCGAAGGCGGTCGCCGAGGAGGCGACGCTGCGCCGCGTCACGCCCGACTTCTTCGCCGCGCACTCCGTGGCGGACCTCGCGAACCGCAGCGGCTACTGGCTGGGCCAGCAGGGCCGGCTCACCCACCCCATGTATCTGGCGGAGGGCGCCGATCACTACGAGGCGGTGCCGTGGGAGCGTGCCTTCGACATCATCGCCGAGGAGATGGCGGCCCTCTCCTCGCCGGACGAGGCCGTCTTCTACACCTCGGGCCGCACCAGCAACGAAGCCGCGTTCCTCTACCAGCTGTTCGCCCGCGAGCTCGGTACGAACAACCTGCCGGACTGCTCCAACATGTGCCACGAGTCCTCGGGCTCCGCGCTCACCGAGACGATCGGCATCGGCAAGGGCAGCGTCCTGCTGGAGGACCTCTACCAGTCGGACCTGATCATCGTCGCCGGGCAGAACCCGGGCACGAACCACCCGCGGATGCTCTCCGCCCTGGAGAAGGCCAAGGCGAACG
Source organism: Streptomyces sp. NPDC002896 (assembly GCF_040295225.1). Taxonomy (NCBI): domain Bacteria; kingdom Bacillati; phylum Actinomycetota; class Actinomycetes; order Kitasatosporales; family Streptomycetaceae; genus Streptomyces; species Streptomyces sp. NPDC002896. The sequence continues at coordinate 208,036 of NZ_JBEOVA010000010.1, forward strand.
GCGCGCGGATCATCTCGGTCAACCCGCTGCCCGAGGCGGGCCTGGAGCGGTTCAAGAACCCGCAGACCCCCAAGGGCCTCGCCACGGGCGCGGCGCTCACCGACCTGTTCCTGCAGATCCGCATCGGCGGCGACCAGGCCCTGTTCCGGCTCCTCAACAAGCTGATCCTCGCTGAGCACGACAGCGCCTCCGGCGCGGGGTCCGGCGCGGTCGACGAGGAGTTCGTCCGCGAACACACCCATGGCTACGAGGAGTTCGCGGAGGCCGCGCGGGCGGCCGACTGGGACGAGACGCTGACCGCGACCGGCCTCACGCGCGAAGAGATCGAGGAAGCGCTGCGCATGGTGCTGGCCTCGAAGCGCACCGTCGTGTGCTGGGCCATGGGCCTGACCCAGCACAAGCACTCGGTGCCGACCATCCGCGAGGTGGTCAACTTCCTGCTGCTGCGCGGCAACATCGGCCGCCCGGGCGCGGGCGTGTGCCCGGTCCGCGGCCATTCCAACGTGCAGGGCGACCGCACGATGGGCATCTTCGAGCGCCCCGCGCCCGCCTTCCTCGACGCCCTGGAGAAGGAGTTCGGCTTCGCTCCCCCGCGCGAGCACGGCTACGACGTCGTACGGGCCATCCGCGCGCTGCGGGACGGCGAGGCGAAGGTCTTCTTCGCGATGGGCGGCAACTTCGTGTCGGCCTCGCCCGACACCGACGTGACCGAGGCGGCGATGCGCCGCGCACGCCTGACGGTGCACGTGTCGACGAAGCTCAACCGCTCGCACGTCGTCACGGGCGCGCGCGCCCTGATCCTGCCCACGCTGGGCCGCACCGAGCGGGACCTGCAGGGCAGCGGCGAGCAGTTCGTGACCGTCGAGGACTCCATGAGCATGGTGCACGCCTCGCGCGGCCGCCTGGAGCCGGCGAGCCCGCAGCTGCTGTCCGAGCCGGCCATCGTGTGCCGTCTCGCGCGGCGCGTGCTGGGCGAGGACAGCCGCACCCCGTGGGAGGAGTTCGAGAAGGACTACGCGACGATCCGCGACCGCATCGCGCGCGTCATCCCCGGCTTCGAGGACTTCAACGCGCGCGTGGCCCGACCCGGCGGATTCGTCCTGCCCCACGGCCCGCGCGACGAGCGCCGCTTTCCGACGGCCACCGGCAAGGCCAACTTCACGGCCGCCCCCGTCGAGTACCCGACGGTTCCCGAAGGCCGTCTGCTGCTGCAGACACTGCGCTCGCACGACCAGTACAACACCACGATCTACGGCCTCGACGACCGCTACCGCGGCATCAAGAACGGCCGCCGGGTCGTCCTGGTCAACCCGGACGACGCTGCCGCGCTCGGCCTGGCCGACGGAGCGTACACGGACCTGGTCAGCGAGTGGGAGGACGGCGTGGAGCGGCGGGCACCCGGCTTCCGCGTGGTGCACTACCCCACCACGCGCGGCTGCGCCGCGGCGTACTACCCGGAGACGAACGTCCTGGTCCCGCTCGACGCGACCGCCGACACCAGCAACACGCCCGTGAGCAAGTCCGTCGTCATACGCCTGGAGCGCCGATGAGCGGACCCGTCGTACGACGGGAGCGCTGACGAGAGCAAGCCGGTCGCGGTACGGCTGGACGGCGCGGGGCCTGACGACGGGCACCACTGCACAGAAGTCGGGAACAGAGTCGGGAACAGAAGACCCGGCCTAAGCGTTCGCTCAGCTGTCCTGATAAAACGGTGCACCTGCCATGCACCGCCGTACGGCAACGGCGGCGAGACAACGAACGGAGCCCGGCCACCCCATGGGCGAACAGCACACCGTGAAGTTCCCGCAAAAGGTCATCGACGAGTACGCCTCGCTCGGCGTCGATCTGCCCGCGCTCTTCTCCGCGGGGCACCTCGGCACCCGTATGGGCATCGAGATCAAGGAGGCGTCGGCGGACCGCGTCGTCGGCACCATGCCCGTCGAGGGCAACACCCAGCCGTACGGACTGCTGCACGGCGGCGCCTCCGCCGTGCTCGCCGAGACCCTCGGCTCGGTCGGCTCGATGCTGCACGGCGGCAGCACGAAGATCGCCGTCGGCGTCGACCTCAACTGCACGCACCATCGCGGGGTGCGCTCGGGCCTGGTGACCGGCGTCGCGACGCCGCTGCACCGGGGCCGCTCCACGGCCACGTACGAGATCGTCATCACGGACGAGCAGGACAAGCGCGTCTGCACGGCGCGGCTGACGTGCCTGCTGCGGGATGTCGGCCCCAGCGACGAGGAGCGCGTCCGCGCCGCGGGCTGACACAGAGGCTCCGTTCCGGGGCGGGCCGCGCTCTTGTTGCGGCCCGCCCCAGGCGCTTCACTGGCGAGCACCTCCCGCAGGAGAACACCCGTTCCACACGCACTGCGATCGAAGGGGCTCTACTTGACCGCCGTACGCGCCACCGCCGTCACCGCAGCGGCCTGTGCCGCCGTGCTCGCCACCGCGCTGCCCTCCGCCGCGATCAACTCCTACAACGCGACGCCCGCGCCCGAACGCACCGAGGTCGGCGCGCTCGTCGCCACCTGGGACAACGACGACGACCCGGCGACCCCGGACCGGGTCGACTGGGTCTGCTCCGGCACCATGATCGACGCGGACACGTTCCTGACCGCCGCGCACTGCACCACCGACTGGCCGGACAACGTGAAGTTCTACGTCTCGCTCGACCAGGACGTGCAGGCCGGGCTGGACGCCGCCGCGAAGAAGTACCCGGGCGACCCCGCCGCCCAGGCCGGCGCCGTCGCCGTCCAGGGCACCGCCCACACCCACCCCGACTACCCGGGCCCCGCGTCGGACCCGCACGACATCTCGGTGATCGAACTGCCCGCCGCGAAGGTCAAGTCGCGCTGGTCCTTCACGCCTGCCACCCTGCCGGCCGCGAACCAGCTGGGCGCGCTCGGCCCGCAGGGGCTGAACTCCACCGACTGGTTCGTCGCCGGTTACGGCACCCAGGAGGCCGTCAACGGCCCCGGCGGCCAGACCCACCCCGGCGGCGGCGTCCGCATGAAGGCCCCCGTGACCTTCAACGCCCTCAACGACGCCTGGGTGCGCCTCGGCATGACCGCGCCCCAGGGCAACGGCGGCGCCTGCTACGGCGATTCTGGCGGTCCCAACTTCGCGGTCATCGGCGGCAAGAACGTCCTCGCGGCCACGACCATCACGGGCGACACCCCGTGCTACGCGACGAACGTGTCGTACCGGCTGGACACTCCCGGCGCGCGGGCCTTCCTCGCGCCTTACGTGAAGCTGCCCTAGCACCCGCCACTACCCCGGCAGCGGGCGGCCTGGCGGGACGGCTCTTTCCCGCCAGGCCGCCGCCCGAAGCCGCACCCCGGCCGGGCCACAACATCATCACCGGCTCCGTCAACTCGCCACGCGGGACGCCGGTCTCCCCTCCTGAATGTAACGCTGCGTAACACGCGCGCAATACAGCAGCGCGGTTTCATCTTCGGCGGAGCGCACTCCCGCGATCTTTCCGAGCTGCTCCGCAGCGCCCGCGACGGCATTTCCCCCAGGTCCGGCCCATCCGCAAGGGGAAGTGCAGATTCTCAAAATGTGGACTTTTGGGAACTCCACCAAACCGGCCGAGAGTCACCTTTGCGGAAGGGAGGATTCCGGCACGTCATAACAAGAAAGTCACAAGCCAGCCCGCGTAGATGCCTCTGGCCAGGCACCGGGCTTAGAGTCACGCCCAGTCACCGCTCCATCGGGAGTTCGGTACCAGCGCGGCACAGATCGTCCCAGAAGGGGGACGATCCTGCCTGCCGAAAGGACTGATTGTGCGACAGCGTTCTCTGGTGATACTTACCTCCGTGCTGACCACCGGAGCTCTGACCCTCACCGCTTGCGGCTCCCGTGACGAAGGCAGCGGCGACTCCAAGGACAACGGCAGCAGCACCACCCTCACCATCAGCGTCGACGCCCCGCTCTCGGGTGAGAACTCCACCACCGGCCTCGGCATCCAGTACGGCGCCCAGATCGCCGTCGACGACGCCAACAAGAAGAAGCTCGTGCCCGGGGTGACCTTCAAGCTCAAGGCCTACGACGACAAGGCCCAGCCCGCCACCGGCCAGTCGAACGCCACCGCCATCACCGGCGACAAGACCTCCGTCGGCGCCGTCGGCCCGCTGAACTCCGGCGTCGCCCAGACGATGCAGCAGGTGTTCGCCTCGGCCAACATGGTCCAGATCTCCCCGTCGAACACCGCCCCCGAGCTGACCCAGGGCAAGAACTGGCAGACGGACAAGAAGCGTCCGTTCAAGACGTACTTCCGCACCGCCACCACCGACGAGCTCCAGGGCAGCTTCGCCGCCGAGTACGCCTACAGCGGCCTCAAGAAGAAGAAGGCCTTCGTCGTCGACGACAAGCAGACCTACGGCGCCGGCCTGGCGAAGATCTTCAACGAGAAGTTCAAGGAGTTCGGCGGCAAGGTCGTCGCCACCGACCACGTCAACACCGGCGACAAGGACTTCGGTTCCCTCGTCACCAAGATCAAGAACTCGGGCGCCGACCTGCTCTACTACGGCGGCCAGTACGACGAGTCCTCGCTGATCACCAAGCAGCTCAAGGACGCCGGCGTCAAGATCCCGCTGTTCGGCGGCGACGGCATGTTCGCCTCCACCTACATCGAGACCGCCGGCAAGTCCGCCGAGGGCGACCTCGCCACCGCCATCGGCGTCCCCGCCGACACCCTGCCCGCCGCCAAGCAGTTCATCGAGACCTACAAGGCCAAGGGCTACAAGGGCGACTACGGTGCCTACGGCGCCTACTCCTACGACGCCGCGACCGCGATCATCAACGCCGTGAAGGCCGCCGTGGACGCCAACGGCGGCAAGGTGCCCACCGACATCAACGACCTGCGCTCCAAGGTGGTCGACGAGGTCCAGAAGTCCGACTTCGAAGGCATCTCCGGCAAGGTCTCCTTCGACGAGTACGGCGACACCACGAACAAGCAGCTGACGGTGTACCAGGTCGAAAAGGGCGAGTGGAAGGCCGTAAAGACCGGCACCGCCAAGTAGTCCAGGCCCCCCAGCACGCCACACACGGGCCGCGCGGAAGGAGGACCCCGACCGCGCGGCCCGTTTCCACACCCAGACCCAGCACGCGACCAGTGCTCACGACCACCAGCGACATGGAGGCCACGCGGTGAACACCCTGCCGCAGCAGCTGGCCAACGGGCTGCTCCTAGGCTCGATGTACGGGCTGATCGCCATCGGCTACACGATGGTGTACGGCATCGTCCAGCTCATCAACTTCGCGCACGGCGAGATCTTCATGACCGGAGCGTTCGGCGCCCTCACGGTCTACTTCTACATCCTGCCCGACGGCACCCCCATGGCTGTCGCCGTCCCCCTGATGCTGATAGGCGGCGGAATCGTCGCCATCCTCATCGCGGTCGGAGCGGAACGATTCGCCTATCGACCCCTGCGCGGAGCACCACGCCTGGCACCGCTCATCACCGCCATCGGCCTCTCCCTGGCCCTCCAGGAAGTCGTCCGCAACTTCTACCCCGGCGCCGACCGCGCCCGCGCCTTCCCCGGCCTCGACGCCACCCACGACCTGGGCTCCATCACCATCAAGGACGCCGACATCTTCCTGATCGGCGCCGCCATCATCTGCATGTCCGCCCTCGCCTACTTCGTCCGCAAGAGCCGCACCGGCCGGGCCATGCAGGCCACCGCCCAGGACCCGGACACCGCACAGCTCATGGGCATCGACACCAACCGCATCATCGTCATCGCCTTCGCCATCGGCGGCTTCTTCGCCGCAGTCGCCGCCGTCGCCTACGGCCTCAAGTACGGCAACATCGACTACCGCATGGGCTTCCTCATGGGCCTCAAGGCCTTCACCGCCGCCGTCCTCGGCGGCATCGGGAACATCTACGGCGCCATGCTCGGCGGCATCGTCCTCGGCATCGCGGAAACCCTCGCCTCCGCCTACATCGACGAGATCCCCGGCATGCACCAGCTCGGCGGCCAGAGCTGGGCCAACGTCTGGGCCTTCTGCCTCCTCATCATCGTGCTCCTCGTCAGGCCCCAAGGCCTGCTCGGCGAACGCGTCGCGGACAGGGCGTGATCACATGACCGAGACCAAGACCACCCCGGTCACCCCCGCCCCCACCACGCGCGGCCTCCTGCCGCTGCCCACCGCAGCCGCCCGCGCACTCCTCCTCGTCGGCGGCATCGCCACCGCCGCCTCCGCCTTCCTCGCCTGGACCTGGACCTCCGACTTCCCCGGCGACCTCACCATCAACGGCTACCCCGGCGGCCTCCAGTGGCTCACCTTCGTAGCCGGCATCCTCACCGTCCTGTTCACCCTGGCGTCGAGCGGCATCCGCGGCCTCGGCTGGCTCCTGCCCGCCCGCAACAACGCACCGCTCGTGCTCACCGCAATCGGCGGCTTCGCCACCACCTGGTTCACGATCATCGCGATCAGCGTCGAACTCGGCGGCCTCGCCAACCTCGAACCCGGCGGCTGGGTCGCGGCCATCGCCGCCGTACTCCCCCTCCTCGGCGCCCTCGCCCTCCCCCAGGAGAGCACCGGCGACACCAGGGAGACCCTCAAGGCCTCCATCGCCAAGGCCGAACACATCCCCGCCCCCCAAGCCGTCTCCCCCTGGATCGAACGGCTCATCATCACCGTCGTCACCGCGGTCGGCCTCGGCGTCTTCACCTACGGCATCGACACCGAATACGGCGAACTCTTCATCGGCTACCTCATCGTCGTCGCCTTCGCCATCTGGGCCCTGCACACCGGGGGCCTCCTCGACCGGTTCTCCCGCCTCGTCGCCCACAACCGCAGCTTCACGCTCGCCATGGGCTTCGTCGCCGCCATCGCGTTCCCCTTCACCCAGACCGACGACCACTACGCCAACATCGGCGTCAACATCCTGATCTTCGGAACCGTCGCACTCGGTCTGAACATCGTCGTCGGCCTCGCAGGCCTCCTCGACCTCGGATACGTCGCCTTCCTCGGCGTCGGCGCCTACACCGCCGCCCTCGTCTCCGGCTCCGAGTTCTCCCGCTTCTCCGGCGTCCAGTTCCCCTTCTGGGCCTCCGCCCTCGCCGGCGCCGCCGCATCCCTGATCTTCGGCGTCCTCATCGGCGCCCCCACCCTGCGGCTCCGCGGCGACTACCTCGCCATCGTCACCCTCGGCTTCGGAGAGATCTTCCGCATCGCCGTCAACAACATGGACGGCGACTCCGGCCCCGACATCACCAACGGCCCGAACGGCATCCCGTCCATCCCGGACCTGAACTTCTTCGGATTCAACTTCGGCAAGGCGCACGACCTCGGCGGGTTCACCCTCGGCCGCTTCGCCAACTACTACCTGCTGATGGTCCTCATCATGGCCATCGTCGTCCTCGTATACACCCGCGCCGCCGACTCCCGCATCGGCCGCTCCTGGATCGCCATCCGCGAGGACGAGACCGCCGCCACCGCCATGGGCATCAACGGCTTCCGGGTCAAGCTCATCGCCTTCGCACTCGGCGCCGCCCTCGCCGGCCTCGCCGGCACCGTCAGCGCCCACGTCACCTACAGCGTCGTCCCCACGCCATACCAGTTCGCCGGCTCCACCCCGCCCAACTCGGCCTTCCTCCTCGCCGCCGTCGTCCTCGGCGGCATGGGCACCGTCGCAGGCCCCCTCCTCGGCGCGGCACTCCTCTACCTGCTCCCCGAGAAGCTCGTCTTCCTGCAGGACAAGTCGCTCCTCGCCTTCGGCATCGCCCTCATCCTGCTCATGCGCTTCCGGCCCGAAGGCATCATCGCCAACCGCCGCCAGCAACTCGAGTTCCACGAAACCGGCCAACTCGACGTACCCGAACAACGAACCGACGACACCGACGACACCGCCGTCAGCGTCACCAAGGCGGGGGCATGACCACCATGACCACTTCCACCACGACCGGCACCCCGGTACTCGAAGCCACCAACGTCACGATGCGCTTCGGCGGCCTCACCGCCGTACGCTCCGTCGACTTCACCGTCAACAGCGGCGAAATCGTCGGCCTCATCGGACCCAACGGCGCAGGCAAGACAACCTTCTTCAACTGCCTCACGGGCCTGTACGTCCCCACCGAAGGCACCGTCTCCTACAAAGGCACCGTCCTCCCGCCCAAGCCGCACCTCGTCACCAAGGCCGGCATCGCCCGCACGTTCCAGAACATCCGGCTCTTCGCCAACATGACCGTCCTGGAAAACGTGCTCGTCGGCCGCCACACGCGGACGAAGGAAGGCCTCTGGTCGGCGCTGCTGCGCGGCCCCGGCTTCAGGAAAGCCGAACGCGAGAGCGAAGAACGCGCCATGGAACTCCTCGAGTTCATCGGCCTCGCCGCCAAACGCGACCACCTCGCCCGCAACCTCCCCTACGGCGAACAACGCAAGCTCGAAATCGCCCGCGCCCTCGCCAGCGAACCCGGACTCCTCCTCCTCGACGAGCCCACCGCCGGCATGAACCCCCAGGAAACCCGCGCCACCGAAGAACTCGTCTTCGCCATCCGCGACAAAGGCATCGCCGTCCTCCTCATCGAGCACGACATGCGCTTCGTCTTCAACCTCTGCGACCGCGTCGCCTGCCTCGTCCAAGGCGAAAAACTCGTCGAAGGCACCTCCGACGTCGTCCAGAGCGACGAACGCGTCGTCGCCGCCTACCTCGGCACCCCCTTCGAAGGCGCCCCCGAAGACAGCGCACTCGAAGAAGTCGAAGCCGCCGAGGCACACAGCGCCACCAGCACCACCAGCGTTGAAGGAGAGCAGAAGTGACCGCACTCCTCGAGGTCGAAGACCTCAAGGTCGCCTACGGCAAAATCGAAGCCGTCAAAGGCATCTCCTTCAGCGTCGAAGCCGGCCAGGTCGTCACCCTCATCGGCACCAACGGCGCCGGAAAGACGACCACGCTGCGCACGCTCTCGGGCCTCCTCAAGCCCCTCAGCGGCAAAATCACCTTCGACGGGAAACCACTGAGCGGAGTCCCCGCCCACAAGATCGTCGCCCTCGGACTCGCCCACTCCCCCGAAGGCCGCCACATCTTCCCCCGCCTCACCATCGCGGAAAACCTCCAACTCGGAGCATTCCTCCGCAAAGACACAGCGGGAATCGAAAAGGACATCCAGCGCGCCTACGAGCTGTTCCCCATCCTCGGCGAACGCCGCAAACAGGCCGCAGGCACCCTCTCCGGCGGCGAACAGCAAATGCTCGCCATGGGCCGCGCCCTCATGTCCCAGCCGAAGCTCCTCATGCTCGACGAACCCTCCATGGGCCTCTCACCGATCATGATGCAGAAGATCATGGCGACCATCGCCGAACTCAAGTCCCAGGGCACCACCATCCTGCTCGTCGAACAGAACGCCCAGGCGGCGCTCTCCCTCGCCGACCAGGGCCACGTCATGGAAGTCGGCAAGATCGTCCTCTCCGGCACAGGACAGAACCTCCTGCACGACGAATCCGTACGCAAGGCGTACCTCGGCGAAGACTGACCCGACACCCACACACGACGAGGCCCGCCTCCCAGACAAGGGAGGCGGGCCTCGCCACTGAAAAGAAACAACCGGGCCTACTACTGACCCTTCGCCGCCTTCTTCTCCTCAGAATCCTGAATAACCGCCTCAGCAACCTGCTGCATCGACAAACGCCGATCCATCGACGTCTTCTGAATCCAACGGAACGCCGCCGGCTCCGTCAGCCCATACTCCGTCTGCAGAATCGACTTCGCCCGATCCACCAGCTTCCGCGTCTCCAACCGTTGAGAGAGGTCCGCGACCTCCTCCTCCAACGTCTTCAACTGCTGGTACCGCGACACAGCCATCTCAATGGCCGGAACCACATCACTCTTACTGAACGGCTTCACCAGATACGCCATCGCACCCGCATCCCGCGCCCGCTCCACCAGATCACGCTGCGAGAACGCCGTCAGCATCAACACCGGAGCAATCGACTCCTCACCGATCTTCTCCGCCGCCGAGATGCCATCCAACTTCGGCATCTTCACATCCAAGATCACCAGATCCGGCTTGTGCTCCCGCGCCAGCTCCACCGCCTCCTCACCATCACCGGCCTCAGCCACGACGGTGTAGCCCTCCTCCTCCAGCATCTCCTTGAGATCCATACGGATCAGCGCCTCGTCCTCGGCGATGACGACACGCGTCGTCAGCGGAGGCACGTGCGACTTGTCATCGTCATCGGCTACGGGCTGGGGCGACTCGGGGGCGGTCACGTGGGCTCCTCGTTGCGCAGGTCGGGCATGGTACAGCTGCCTATGCAGAGTACCTAGCGGCGGCGAGCTGTGGTGACCCGGTACACTTCCGTGCAGCCACTCAGGCCGGGTTGGTGGAATCGGCATACACACGGTCCTCAAAAGACCGCGCCTCACGGCTTGCGGGTTCGAATCCCGCACCCGGCACCCTGAAAAGCGGATGTTCACGTTCTCGTGAACATCCGCTTTTTGATACGTACGGCCACTTTGCGTGACGCACAGTAGCCGCATGGACCAGCACAGCCCCTCCATTCGTGCCCAAGCGGTCGCTCTGATGCGAAGCGGCGTCCCCAATCGCATCGTCGCAGAACGTCTCAACATCCCTCGCGGGACAGTGGGCTGGTGGCGCAGCGAAGACCGCAGACTGCGGGGCGAGGTGTACGAACAGCCGATGGACTGCCCCAAGTGCACGGGCCGCGACTTCGACCAGCGCGCCTACGCGTACCTGCTGGGCCTCTATCTCGGGGACGGACACATCATCTCGAAGCGCAAGCGAGCACCACCTGTCGATCTTCTGCAACGCGACGCAGGTAGGACTGATCGCTGCCGCCGAAGAAGCGATGCGCAAGGTGATGCCGCTCCCAAGCGTCAGAACGCGGTACAAGCCCGGCTGCGCCGAGGTCAAGTCGTACACGAAGCACTGGACCTGCATGTTCCCGCAGCACGGCCCCGGCAAGAAGCACGAGCGGACCATAGCCCTCGAGTCCTGGCAGCAGGAGATCGTGGACGCCCACCCGTGGGAGTTCGTCCGAGGGCTCATCCACTCGGACGGCTGCCGGATCACCAACTGGACCACTAGTCTGGTCGGCGGCGAGCGTAAGCGCTACGAGTACCCGCGGTATTTCTTCACCAATGTCTCCGACGACATCAGGCAGCTCTACACCGACACACTCGACAAACTCGGCATCGAGTGGACGCGCTGCACCCGCAACGGCAACCCGTACAACATCTCCGTCGCCCGCCGCGCCTCCGTAACCCTCATGGACGCACACGTAGGGCCGAAGTACTGACCCCAGTACTTCGGCCCGCGTAAGACCCGTAAGAGCAGCCGCTCCCCTACTTCGGTGCGTCGTCCTCGCCGATGTGGTGGACGCGGACCAGGTTCGTGGAGCCGGGGACGCCGGGCGGGGAGCCGGCGGTGATCACCACGATGTCGCCCTTCTCGCAGCGGCCGATCTTGAGGAGCTGCTCGTCGACCTGGTCGACCATGGCGTCGGTGGAGTCGACGTGGGGGCCGAGGAAGGTTTCGATGCCCCAGGTGAGGTTGAGCTGGGAGCGGGTGGCTGCGTCGGGGGTGAAGGCGAGGAGGGGGATGGGTGAGCGGTAGCGGCTGAGGCGGCGGGCGGTGTCGCCGGACTGGGTGAAGGCGACGAGGTATTTGGCGCCGAGGAAGTCGCCGATTTCGGCGGCTGCGCGGGCGACGGCGCCGCCTTGGGTGCGGGGTTTGTTGCGGTCGGTCAGGGGCGGGAGGCCCTTGGCGAGGATGTCTTCCTCGGCGGCTTCGACGATCCGCGACATGGTCTTGACGGTCTCGATGGGGTATTTGCCGACGCTGGTTTCGCCGGAGAGCATGACGGCGTCGGTTCCGTCGATGACGGCGTTGGCGACATCGGAGGCCTCGGCGCGGGTGGGCCGGGAATTGTCGATCATCGAGTCGAGCATCTGGGTGGCGACGATGACCGGCTTTGCATTGCGCTTGGCGAGTTTGATGGCGCGTTTTTGGACGATGGGGACTTGTTCGAGGGGCATTTCGACGCCGAGGTCGCCGCGGGCGACCATGATGCCGTCGAATGCGGCGACGATGTCGTCGATGTTCTCGACGGCCTGGGGTTTTTCGACTTTGGCGATGACGGGGAGGCGGCGGCCTTCTTCTCGCATGATGCGGTGGACGTCGACGATGTCGCGGCCGCTGCGGACGAAGGAGAGGGCGATGACGTCGGCTCCGATGTTCAGAGCCCAGCGGAGGTCGGATTCGTCCTTTTCGGACAGTGCGGGGACGGAGACGGCGACGCCGGGGAGGTTGAGGCCCTTGTGGTCGGAGACCATGCCGCCTTCGACGACGGTGGTGTGGACGCGGGGGCCGTCGACGGCGGTGACTTCGAGGCAGACTTTGCCGTCGTCGACGAGGATGCGTTCGCCGGGGGTGACGTCGGTGGCGAGGCCGCCGTAGGTGGTGCCGCAGGTTTGGCGGTCGCCTTCGATGCCTTCTTCGACGGTGATGGTGAATTCGTCGCCGCGTTCAAGGAGTACGGGGCCTTCGCTGAAGCGGCCGAGGCGGATCTTCGGGCCTTGAAGGTCGGCGAGGATTCCGACGCTGCGGCCGGCCTCGTCGGATGCCTTTCGTACGCGCTGGTAGCGCTCCTCGTGTTCGGCGTAGGTGCCGTGGCTGAGGTTGAAGCGGGCGACGTCCATTCCTGCTTCGACCAGGGCTTTGATCTGGTCGTACGAGTCGGTGGCGGGGCCCAGAGTACAGACGATCTTTGCTCGGCGCATGGTTTGAGCGTATGCCTTACCGGCGGGTAGGGAATTGGCTGCGCATGACTACTCAACAACCTTTGCGTGAAGGTCTCTTGACAAGGGTTGAATTGTGCGCAGGGGTGCTCCGATGAGCATTCGAGGTGCCCCCCGTCTGGGTATTCCTGTGGTTTTTCCATCTCGTTTCCGCTAGGGCTCGAGCCGGGGTGGCGTCATGGTGAATCGGGCGTTGACCTGGGCGTAGACGTGCTGGCGTTGGGGTTCTAGGTCGAGAGGTGGGGCCTCCTCTGCGGCTGCGGCGGTGTAGGCGGCGGTGCGCATGCTGCGTGTGGCGGTGGGCTCCATGGCGCTGTAGGGGGTTGCCTCGGCGCCGATGTCGGCGAGTTCGACGAGGGAGGCGAGGGTGGTGCCGAGGGCGGCGGCGTATTCGCGGGCGCGTTGGACGGCGTCGTGTACGGCTTGCTGGCGGGCTTCGCGGTGGGCTGGTGAGTCGGGGCGGAGGGCCCACCAGGGGCCGTCGATGCGGGTGAGGTCGAGGTCGGCGAGGCGGGTGGCGAGTTCGCCGAGGGCGGTGAAGTCGGTGAGTTCGGCGGTGATGTGGACGCGGCCGTGGTAGGCGCGGATGCGTTCGCCGCGGCCGTGTCTGGTGAGTTCGGGGGCGATGGAGAAGGCGCCGGTTTCGAGTTTTTCGACGGCTTCTCCGTAGGTTTTGACGAGGTCGAGGACGGTGGTGTTGCGGCGGGTGAGGTCGTCGAGGGCTTCTCGGCGGCTGGTGCCGCGGGCGCTGACGGTGATGCCGATGCGGGCGATTTCGGGGTCGGCTTCGAGGTGTGCTTCGCCGCGGACGGCGATGCGGGGGGCGTCGGGGGTGCCGTAGGGAGGGTGCGGGGTGGGCGGCTGGGGGGTTTCTGCGGTCATGGGCCCACTGTGGCACCGTCGTCCTGGGGCCGTGGTCATCAGATCGAAACGCTGAAGGGGTGTTGTCGGTGGGGTGGTTGCGCCAGACTTCTACGCGCGTTGTGTCATCGCGCGTAGATCCCGTCGTTGCGTCAAGCTAGGAGACGAAATGCCGTTCGACAGAAGGTCGTTCCTGGGCCGGTCTGCTGCCACGGGTGCGGGTGTCGCGCTCGCGGGTGCGGCCGCCGTGCCCGCCTCCGCCGCCTCGGCCGGGCCGACGGCCGGGCAGGCTCCGAAGCGGTATGCGTTCACGGTGATGGGCACGACGGATCTGCACGGCAACGTCTTCAACTGGGACTACTTCACGGACAAGGAGTTCGACGACAAGGCCCACAACGATGTGGGTCTGGCGAAGATCTCCACGCTGGTGGACCAGGTCCGCAGGGAGAAGGGCCGGCGGAACACGCTGCTGATCGACGCGGGTGACACGATCCAGGGCACGCAGCTGTCGTACTACTACGCCAAGGTCGATCCGATCACCGCGGAGAACGGTCCGGTGCATCCGATGGCGCAGGCGATGAATGCGATCGGCTACGACGCGGCGGCGCTGGGAAATCACGAGTTCAATTACGGCATACCGGTGCTGCGGAAGTTCGAGCAGCAGTGCCGTTTTCCGCTGCTTGGCGCGAACGCGCTGGACGCGAAGACGCTGAAGCCGGCTTTCCCGCCGTATGTGATCAAGAGGCTGCGTACTCCGTACGGCCATGATGTGCGGGTGGCGATCCTGGGTCTGACCAATCCGGGGATCGCGATCTGGGACAAGGCGAACGTGCAGGGCAAGATGACGTTCCCGGGTCTGGAGGAGCAGGCGGCGAAGTGGGTGCCGAAGCTGCGGTCGATGGGTGCGGACGTGGTGATCGTGTCGGCGCATTCGGGTTCGTCGGGCACGTCGTCGTATGGTGATCAGTTGCCGTACATCGAGAATGCGGCGGGTCTGGTGGCGGAGCAGGTGCCGGGGATCGACGCGATTCTGGTCGGGCATGCGCACACGGAGATTCCCGAGTATTTCGTGGCGAACAAGGAGACCGGCAAGCAGGTGGTGCTGTCGGAGCCGCTGAAGTGGGGGCAGCGGCTGACGCTGTTCGACTTCGGTCTGGTGTGGGAGAAGGGCCGCTGGACGGTGGAGTCCGTGGGCGCGCAGGTCCTCAACTCGAACACGGTGGATGAGGACCCGGAGATCACGAAGATTCTGCGGGACGAGCACGAGAAGGTCGTGGCGTACGTCAATCAGGTGATCGGTACGAACGCCGCGGAGATGACGTCGGTGGAGGCTCCGTACAAGGATGTGCCGATCATCGATCTGATCAACCATATTCAGGCGGCGACGGTGAAGGACGCGCTGGCGGGCACGGAGTATGCGTCGCTGCCGGTGCTGTCGCAGGCGGCGTGTTTCTCGCGGAGTGCGGTGATTCCGGCGGGTGAGGTGACGATTCGCGATGTTGCGGGTCTGTATGTCTTCGAGAACACGCTGGAGGCGCGGCTGATGACGGGTGCGCAGATCAGGGCGTATCTGGAGTTCTCGGCGAATTACTACGTCCAGACGGCTGCGGGTGCGGATGTCGACCCGGCGAAGCTGACGAATGCGAGCGGTACGCCGGACTACAACTACGACGTGGTGAGCGGTCTCACGTATGAGATCGACATTGCGAAGGCGGCGGGGTCGCGGGTGACGAATGTGCAGTTCGAGGGTGCGCCGCTGGCCGATGACGCGCAGTTCGTGCTGGCGGTGAACAACTATCGGGCCAATGGCGGCGGCAATTTCCCGTTTGTGGCCGCCGCCAAGCAGCTGTGGGCGAATTCCGACGAGATCCGGAACACGATGATCGCGTGGGTGAAGGAGAAGGGGTCGATCGACCCGGCGGAGTTCGCGTCGGTGGACTGGAAGCTGACGCGGGACGGGGTGCCGGTCTTCTAGGGGTGCCCGTCTTCTAGCGGCTGATCGTGTGACCTGCCGACGCCGGCCTCGCCCATCCGGGCGGGGCCGGCGTCGGTTGTTCGTCCAGGCCGAAGGTGGTGAACGCGGTGCGGCGGGGCAGCGGGTAGGGGTCCTTGCCGGTGACGGCGTTGAGGATGGTGGCGCTGCGCCAGGCGGCGAGTCCGAGGTCGGGGGCGCCGACGCCGTGGGTGTGGCGTTCGGCGTTCTGGACGTAGATGTTGCTGCCGGTTGCCGTGATGGTGGGGTCGAGGTCGATGCGGTACTGCTCGTCGATGCGGGGGCGGCCGGCGGTGTCGCGGCGGATGTGGGGGGCGAGGCCGGCGAGGAGTTGGTCGAGGGGGCGTTCGCGGTAGCCGGTGGCGAGGACGACGGCTTCGGTGACGAGGCGGGAGCGGGTGCCCTGCTGGGGGTGTGCCAGGTCGAGTTCGATCGTGGTCTGCCCGGTGCGGGTCGCGGCGCGGACGCTGACGCCGGGGGTGAGGACGGTGTCGGGCCAGCCGCCGTGGAGGGTGCGCTGGTAGAGCTCGTCGTGGATGGCGGCGATGGTGTCGGTGTCGATGCCTTTGTGGAGTTGCCACTGGCGGGGCACGAGGCGGTCGCGTACGGGCTGGGGCAGGCCGTGGAAGTAGCGGGTGTAGTCGGGTGTGAAGTGTTCGAGGCCGAGCTTTGAGTACTCCATGGGGGCGAAGGCCTCGGTGCGGGTCAGCCAGTGGAGTCGTTCGCGGCCGGCGGGGCGGTGGCGGAGGAGGTCGAGGAAGACCTCGGCGCCGGACTGGCCGGAGCCGACGACGGTGACGTGCTCGGCGGCGAGGATGCGTTCGCGGTGCCGGAGGTAGTCGGCGGAGTGGACGACGGGTACGGCAGGTGCGTCGGCGAGTGCTCGGAGGGGTTCGGGGATGTGGGGGGCGGTGCCGATGCCGAGGACGATGTTTCTGGCGTGGGTGCGGCCGAGGGCCTCGGCTGCTCCGTCGGCGTCGAGCTGGGCGAAGTCGATCTCGAACAGGGAGCGTTCGGGGTCCCAGCGGACGGTGTCGATCTGGTGGCCGAAGTGCAGGCCGGGGAGGTTGTCGCTGACCCAGCGGCAGTAGGCGTCGTATTCGGCGCGCTGGATGTGGAAGCGCTCGGCGAAGTAGAAGGGGAACAGCCGTTCGCGGTGGCGCAGGTAGTTGAGGAACGACCAGGGGCTGGCGGGGTCGGCGAGGGTGACGAGGTCGGCGAGGAAGGGCACCTGGAGCGTGGCGCCGTCGATGAGCAGTCCTGGGTGCCAGTGGAAGGCGGGCCGCCGGTCGTAGAAGGCGGTGTCGAGTTCGGCGAGGGGGTGGGCGAGGGCTGCCAGGGAGAGGTTGAAGGGGCCGATGCCGATGCCGACGAGGTCGCGGGGGGCTTGGGGTGTGGGGTGGGTGCACTCTCGGTGAGTGGCGGGGCCGCGGCGGTGGGGGGGCCGGGGGGCCGGACGGTCGGCGTGCCGGCCGGGGTCGGGGGGCATCGGGCTCATCGGGCGGTGTTTCCTTCCACCAGTTTCAGCAGGCCGGCGAGGTCGCCGGGCCGGGTGTGCGGGTTGAGCAAGGTGGCTTTGAGCCAGAGCCGGCCGTCGAGCCGGGCGCGGCCGAGGACGGCGCGGCCTTCGGTGAGCAGCTGTCGTCGTACGCGGGCGAGAGCGGCGTCGTCGGCGCCGGTGGGCCGGAACAGGACGGTGCTGATCGTGGGGGTGTCGTAGAGCTCGAAGCCGGGGTGGGCGTCGATGAGGTGCGCGAAGTCGTGGGCGGCCGCGCAGACCTGGTCGACGAGCGCGCCGAGGCCGGTGCGGCCGAGGGCTCTGAGGGTGACGGCGATCTTGAGTATGTCGGCGCGGCGTGTGGTGCGCAGTGAGCGGCCGAGGAGGTCGGGCAGGCCGGCTTCGGTGTCGTCGTCGGCGTTGAGGTAGTCGGCGCGGTGGGCCAGTGCGTCGAGGTCGCGGCGGTCGCGTACGGCGAGAAGGCCGGCGGCGACGGGTTGCCAGCCGAGTTTGTGCAGGTCGAGCGTGACGGTGTGGGCGCGGTCGAGGTCGTCGAGTTTGGTGCGGTGCCGGTCGCTGAAGAGGAGTCCGCCGCCGTATGCGGCGTCGATGTGCAGTCGTGCGCCGTGGGTGGCGCACAGGTCGGCGATCTCGGGGATGGGGTCGATGAGTCCGGCGTCGGTGGTGCCGGCGGTGGCGGCCACGAGGAGGGGGCCGTCCAGACGGATGAGGGTGTCCGCGAGGGCGGTGGGGTTCAGGGTCCCCGCGGGTGCGGGCACGGTGACGGGTTCGGGGAGTCCGAGGAGCCACGCGGCGCGGTGCAGGGAGTGGTGGGCGTTCTCGCCGCATACGAGCTGGACGGTGCCGTGGCGTTCGCGGGCGAGGAGGAGGGCGAGCTGGTTGGACTCGGTGCCGCCGGTGGTGACGACGGCGTCGGCGGTACGGGTGTGTGGGTACACCTCGGCCGCGAGGGCCGCCGTGACGAGGGCTTCGAGTGCGGAGGCCGCGGGGGCCTGGTCCCAGGAGTCCAGGGACGGGTTGAGCGCGGAGACGGCGAGGTCGGCGGCGGTCGCGACGGCGAGGGGTGGGCAGTGGAGGTGTGCTGCGCACAGGGGTTCGGCGGGGTCGGCGGCGCCTTCGGTGAGGAGGCGGACGAGGGTGTGGAGGGCCTCGTCGGGGCCGGTGCCGTGTGGGGGGAGGGCGGTGCCGACGGTTTCGCGTACGCGGGTGGCGACGGCCGCCGGTCCGCCCGCCGGGAGGGGGCCGCGGCGGGCGGCGGCTCCGTCGTGGAGGGCGTCGAGGACGGTGGTCAGCAGGGGGCGGAGGGCGGTGGGGCCTTCTGGGCCGCCGGACAGGGGCGGCGCCGAAGGCCCCTCTGACGGCGGGGGCGTCCCCTCCTCTTGCGGCGGGGTCCTCATGGGGTGTCCTTCAGGTGGGCGTGTGGCAGGGGCACCAGCCTCAACGATCGGGACACGCAAGTGGTACTGGCGTTACCCGTGTTGTGGCCGGGGCCACCCTGCCCCTGCCGGGGGGCCTACCCCACCCGGGGTGCAGGTTCCACGCCGGGGCATCCGCCGTCGTGGGTTGCGCCCACCCCTCGCCGGGGCCGGGCAATACGTGACGCACCCGCCGTCGTGGGTTGTGCCCACCCTCCCCCAAGCTCTCGGCTTCTCCCCCAGTGCCTTAAGGGCCTGGGAGGTACCCCCAGAGCAGGGGGACCCCCATCGCCCTGCGGAACGATTGCCCACAACGGTACTCAGGCGCGTACCCGCAATGCCCGTGCCAAGTCGTCCAGTTGGTCGGCCAGGCGGCGGCGCAACGCCGGGATGGGGGTGGCGTCGCGTAGGCAGGTCTCGCCGAGGTGGAGGGTTTCGGTGTCGACGGCGTAGACGGGGAAGGCGTAGCGGCCGGCGGCGTCGGCGATGGCGGGGCCGCGGCGCTCGGCGACGGCGACCGCGTCGGTGTAGTAGCGCGGCACGTACTCGCGTACGAGCGCGGCCTGTTCGGGCTGCCAGAAGCCCTGGGCCGTGGCGGTGAACAGGTAGTTGGAGAGATCGTCCGCGGCGAACATCTCGTCCCACGCCTTGCGCTTCGTCTCGGGGTCGGGCAGCGCGGCCCGGCAGCGGGCGGCGCCCTCCTGGCCGCTGGCGCTGGGGTCCTGGACGAGCTCGGCCTCGATGACGGCGTCGTCGATGGCGCCGAGGACGGCGAGGCGTCCGAGGATGCGCCAGCGCAGTTCGGGGTCGAGTTCGGGCCCGCCGGGGACGGTGCCTTCGGAGAGCCAGGCGCTGATGGTGTCGGGCCGGGTGGCGGTGTCGATGCGGTGGCGTACGGCCGTGAGGCGGAGGCCGGGGTTGTCGCCGTCCTCGGTGCGTCGGATGAGGTCGCGGCAGAGGTCGGTGAGGGTGGCGAGGGCGTCGGGCCGGTCCTCGTCGGCGACGTACCGGCCTGCGACGTGGCTGGTGGCGAAGGCGAGGACGCCCTGCACGACGGCGAGGTCGGTCTCGTGCGGGAGGTGGGTGCGGGCGGCCTTGAGGTAGTCGGCGGGCGGCAGTTCGCCGTCGCGGACGGCATCGCGCAGCGCGTTCCACACGACGGCGCGGGTGAGCGGCTCGGGAATGCCGGAGAGGGCTTCCTGGACGGTGGTGAAGGACAGGTCGTCGAAGCGGATCTTGGCGTAGCTGAGGTCGCCGTCGTTGAGGACGATGAGGGCGGGGCGGCTGCCGATGGGGCGCGCGGTCCCGTTGTGCGGTACGTCGAGTTCGAACCGTTCGCGCAGGGTGAGCCGGCCGTGGTCGCTGAGGTCCTGGTCGTAGAGGCCGACGGCGATGCGGTGGGGGCGGCTGCCGTGGTGGTCGACGGTGAGGGTGTGGCTGCTGTTGTGGCCGGCTGTGCGGGGCACGAGGGTGTCGACGCCGGTGGTGCGCAGCCAGGCGTCGGCCCAGGCGTGCACGTCGCGTTCGGTCGAGTCCGCGAGGGAGTCGATGAAGTCGGCGAGTGTGGCGTTGGCGAATTTGTGGCGGGCGAAGTGGGTGTTGATGCCGGCGAGGAAGTCCTTCTCGCCGAGCCAGGCGACGAGCTGGCGGAGTGCGGAGGCGCCCTTGGCGTAGGAGATGCCGTCGAAGTTGAGGAGTGCGGAGGCGGTGTCCTCGACGGCTTCGGGGGCTACGGGGTGGGTGGAGGGCCGCTGGTCGGCGTCGTAGCCCCAGGCCTTGCGGGCGACGCCGAAGTCCACCCAGGTGTCCGTGAAGCGGGTGGCTTCGGTGAGGGTCTGGTAGCCCATGTACTCGGCGAAGGACTCGTTGAGCCAGATGTCGTCCCACCACTTGAGGGTGACGAGGTCGCCGAACCACATGTGGGCCATCTCGTGGGCGATGACCATCGCGCGGGTCTGCCGCTCGGTGTCGGTGACGGCGGAGCGGTAGACGAACTCGTCGCGGAAGGTGACGAGGCCCGGGTTCTCCATGGCGCCCGCGTTGAACTCGGGGACGAACGCCTGGTCGTAGGAGTCGAAGGGGTAGGGCTCTTCGAACTTCTCGTGGTAGCGGTCGAAGCACGCGCGCGTGACGTCGATGATCTCGTCGGCGTCGGCGTCGAGGTGGGGGGCGAGGGAGCGGCGGCAGTGGATGCCGAAGGGCAGGCCGCGGTGCTCGGTGCGTACGGAGTGCCAGGGGCCGGCGGCGACGGCGACGAGGTAGGTGGAGATGAGCGGGGTCGGTGCGGCCTTCCAGACGCCACCCCCGGTGTGTTCGGTGACGCCGTTGGCGAGGACGGTCCAGCCGTCGGGTGCGGTGACGGTCAGCTCGAAGACGGCCTTGAGGTCGGGCTGGTCGAAGGCAGCGAAGACGCGCTGCACGTCGTCCATGAACAGCTGGGTGTAGGCGTAGGTCTCGCCGTCGGTGGGGTCGGTGAAGCGGTGCATGCCCTCGCCGGTGTGCGAGTACCGCATCGAGGCGTCGATCCGCAGTTCGTGTTCGCCGGAGGTCAGGCCGGTGAGCGGGAGGCGGTTGCCGTCGAGGGTGGCGGGGTCGAGGGGCTGTCCGTCGAGGATTGCGGAGCGCAGCTCGGCGGGCTTCAGCTCGACGAAGGTGTCCGCGGCTTTGAGGTCCCCACGCGCCGTGAAGTGGATGACGGTGAGGGAGTCGAAGGTCTCCTCGCCCCGGGTCAGATCGAGGTCGATGGTGTATCGCCGGACATCGAGGAGCTCGGCTCGGGTCTGCGCTTCGGCGCGCGTCAGTACGGACATGAGGGCCATGCTGCCTGATGAGCGGGGCGGCGCGACAGGGCCTTTCTCCCCGGGCGGGCCCCTGCGGGGACGACGCGCGAGGGCACTCGACTGTCGGGGCTGTGCGGGGCTCAGCTGTCCGGTTGTGCGGGGCTCGGCTGTCCGGCTGTGCAGGGCTCAGCTGTCAGGCAGTGCGGGGCTCACGCGACTGTGAGCGCCCGCGCGTGTGCCGTCTGTCATGTTCCTTCTGGTGCGGATCCGTCCGCGCCCGCCGAGTCGTTCGCGATCGTCTCGTGGTGGCGGATGACCTCCGCGATGATGAAGTTCAGGAGCTTCTCGGCGAAGGCCGGGTCGAGTTTGGCGCTCTCCGCGAGGCGGCGGAGCCGGGCGATCTGACTGGCCTCGCGGGCGGGGTCGGCCGGGGGAAGCTGGTGGGCGGCCTTGAGGTGGCCGACCTGCTGGGTGCACTTGAAACGCTCGGCGAGCATGTGTACGACGGCCGCGTCGATGTTGTCGATGCTGTCGCGCAGCCGGGCCAGCTCGGCGCGGACGGAGGGGTCGATGTCGTCGGCCGTGCCGGGCCCGTTCGGCGTACCAGGCTCGTTGATGTTGCTGGTGGTCATGGGGCGACACCCTACGTGGCCGGTGGACGGAGGGGCTCGCCAGGACCGTCGGTGCCTCGTTTCAACGTCCGTCGCCAGGACCGTCGACGCCCGTCCCGCTTACAGTGGGGGCAGCAGGGAGGCCGCAGCGCGGAGCTCTGTTCAGGCGTCTGAAGGGGGTGCGGGCGTGGCGGACGGCGGACCGGTCGAGCACGGCTATCCGCATTTGGACACGGTGCGGTCGGCCATCACCGCGCTGTACAGAAGGCTCTCGTACCACACCGTCAACAGCTTCGAGACCAGCGTCGTCCCGGCCGACGTGGCGTTCTGCGACCAGGATGATCTCCACCTGGGTGTGCAGCGTGTGGCCCGCGAGATCGTGCAGCACTACCGGCTGCCGGACGCCCGCATGGTCATCAGCTTCCGCGAGATGGAGCACGCGGCGAACGTCGAACTCGCCGCGGGCCCCGAGTACTTCATCGAGCTGAACGACCGGTTCCGAAACCATCGCAGGGATATCGGCGCGGCCCTCGCGCACGAGGTGATGCACGTCTATCTGCACCGCCTGGACCTGTCGTTTCCCGGCACCCGCGACAACGAGATCCTGACCGACACCGCCGCTGCGTATCTGGGCGCGGGCTGGCTGCTGCTCGACGCCTACCGGGAGGACGCCGCGTCGTCGCAGAAGCTCGGCTATCTGACGCCGGAGGAGTTCGGGTACGTGCTGGCCAAGCGGGCGCTCGTGTTCGGCGAGGACCCGTCGGTGTGGTTCACCAGTCCGCAGGCGTACACGGCGTACACGAAGGGCATGGCGCAGGCCCGGCGTGACGAGCAGCAGCCGCCGCTGACGGCGGCGGGGTGGGCGGGGCGGCGGCGGTATGCGAAGGACCGCCGGTTCGCGCAGGACCATCAGGTGCCGGTGCCCCCGCCGGGTCTGGATCCGGGGCCGTACTCGTTCGACGGGCGGACGCCGCTGCGGGTGTCCTTCCCGTGTCCGACGTGCCATCAGCGGATCAGGGTGCCGGTGCGGGGGCGCGTCCGCGCGCGGTGTGCGCTGTGCCGCACGGTGGTGGAGTGCGACACCTGAGGACTGCTGTAGGGGCCGCGAAACCTTCCGGTTCCGCGGCCCTCATGCCATTGCGGGCGCCAGCCGTCACTGCTCCCCCGCGGCCACCGCCTTCCCCGGCAGCGCCAGGCACAGCGCCGCGCAGAGCAGGAAGCCGGCCGTCACCCAGGGCATCGCCGTGGTCAGCGCGGGCGTGAGGCCGTCGGCGGTGTGCTCGAAGAAGACCGTGCCGATCACGGCCGCGCCGAGCGCGCCGCCGAACTGCTGGGCCGTGGAGAAGATCCCGGACGCCCCGCCGGCGAGATCGGCGGGCACCGCCGACAGGACGACGTTCACCAGCGGCACGACGAGGAAACCGAGCCCGGCGCCGGCGATCAGCAGGCCGGGGACGAGTGGCCAGGCCCCTGTGTGCGTCGCGTCGGAGCCGCTGACGGCGTACCAGACCCAGCCGAAGCCGCCCGCCATCATCAGCGCGCCCGCGCTCAGGACCAGCCGCCCGGCCTTCACGGCCAGGGTGTCGGCGACCGGCGCGGTCAGGAACCCGCCCGCCGAGAACGCGACGGTGACGACGCCCGCCTGCATCGGCGTGTAGCCCTGGCCGCCCTGCAGCCAGATCGCGAAGACCAGGAAGAAGCCCTGCATGCCGAGCGCGAACAGCAGTTGTACGGCGATGCCGACGGAGAACGCGGGGAGCCGGAAGGCGCGTGCCGGCAGCAGCGGCACGGGCGTGGCGCGGCGGCGTGCCTCGGCGACCGCGAGCCCGGCGACGGCGAGTGCTCCGCAGGCGAGGCAGATCCAGCCCCACACCGGCCAGCCGTTGCTGTGCCCCTGCACCAGCGGCAGCACGATCGCGACGAGCCCACCCGCCAGCATGAGGCTGCCGAGCACATCGGGCCGTCCGGCTGAGCGCTCCTTGGTCGACGGTACGAGGAACAGCGCGGCCGCGAAGGTCGCAAGCGCCACGGGCACGTTGACGAGGAACACGGAACGCCAGCCCCAGCCGAAGAGGTCGGCGCCGGTGAGCAGACCGCCAAGGAGCAGTCCGACCGCCGAGGCGAATCCGGCGACAGCCCCGTACATTCCGAACACCGCGCCGCGCTCCTTGCCGTGGAACAGCGTGCGGAACGAGCCGAGCACCTGGGGCATCAGCAGCGCCGCCATCACGCCCTGCACGGCCCGCGCGGCGATCAGCTGATCCGGCGACTGCGCGATCCCGCAGCCCAGGCTGGCGACGCCGAAGCCCGCCGTGCCGGCGAGGAAGAGGATCTTGCGGCCGTACCGGTCGCCGAGGTGTCCGGCGACGATCAGCGTGGCGGCGAAGCCCAGCAGATAGGCCGAGACCACCCACTGCAGGGCGCTTTCGGAGGCGCCCAGTTCGCGGCCTATGGACGGGATGGCGACGTTGACGATGGTCACGTCCAGGAGGTCCATCAGTGCCGCGATCATCATGACGACGGCGGCTGTCCAGCGGCGCGGGTGGAGAGCGGGGGCGGCGGCAGCGGGCGCGGGGCCGCCGCTCGCGGAGTTCGTGAGGGTCGCGGTCATGTCGACTCCAGGGCTCGTGTCCGGTCGGGCTCCAGATTTATTTCGTTCGAGCTAACGAAAGACTTGCACGCAGTCATGCGTGATCACAAGTCTTTCGTTAGCCCGAACGAAATATTTGCTAGGCTCGGCTGCATGAGCAGCGAGGAGGAGCCCGGCGGCGAGACCAGGGCCAACGCCAAGGAGCAGGCCCGGGAGCACGACGAGCGCGCCGACGTCCTCGCACGACTGTCGGCCGCCGGCCGCGAGAACAGCGCGGTCACCGTGATGTTCCACTCCGCGGTCGCCGCGACGCAGGGGCTGAACGCCACCGAGAACAAGACGCTCGACCTGCTGGAACGGCACGGCGCGCTCACCGCGAAGGAGCTCGCCGAGCACACCGGCCTGGCCCCCGCCTCCGTCACCGGCCTCGTCGACCGCCTGGAGGCCAAGGGGTTCGTACGCCGGGTCGGGCACCCGACGGACAAGCGCCGGGTCCTGGTGGAGCTGCACCCGGAGAAGATCGCCGAGCTGCGGGCCGTGTTCGCCGACTGGCAGCGCGATGTGAACGAGTTCTGCGAGGAGTTCACCACCGAGGAGCTGGAGACGGTGATCCGGTTCCTCAAAGTCGCGGCGGAGCGCCAGCGGAAGGCGGTCGCGCGTCTCGCCCGCTGACGGGCCGCGGCCGTCGCGTGGCCCCCGCCCCGTACACCGGCTGCGGCGGCTCGGATGCTGCTGAAGGCAGGGCGCTGTCGATCACAACACCCTCCCCGACTCGGCGTTGAAACCTAGGCCGCGCGCCGCCCTCCTTGTGCCCCGCGCTCAGTGCGGTTCGAGCGCGCTTGGCCCTCCCCCGTACGGCGGCCCTGCTGACGTCGTTGAGCGGTGCCGCGGGCTTCGCCGTTCCGCGGTTGCTCGCCGTGGGACTGCGCCTGAGTCTGGCCCGTGCGCCGGGAACGGCCTGCTCCGCCTGCTCCGCCTGCACGCCGGGCGCCGCTCCGTCGCGACCGCGGCTTGGCCACTTGCTGCTGCACCGGCTGCGGAACCTCGATCGTCACCGCGACGCCCGACGGCTCGCGCGCTCCCGTGAGGCGGACCAGCTCCTCGTCGCTCGACTTGATCCGCGCTGTGCGCGGCTCGATGCCGGCGTCGCGCATCAGCAGGCTCATCTCCCGCTTCTCGTCGGGGAGTACGAGGGTCACGACGCTGCCCGACTCCCCGGCCCTGGCGGTGCGGCCACCCCGGTGGAGGTAGTCCTTGTGGTCGGTGGGCGGGTCGACGTTCACGACGAGGTCGAGGTCGTCGACGTGGATGCCGCGGGCCGCGACGTTCGTCGCCACCAGGGCGGTGACCTGGCCGTTCTTGAACTGGTCGAGGGTGCGGTTGCGCTGCGGCTGCGAGCGGCCGCCGTGCAGCGCCGCCGCCCGAACGCCACTGGCCAGCAGACGCTTGGCGAAGCGGTCCGCGGCGCGCTTGGTGTCCACGAAGAGGATCACCCGGCCGTCGCGGGCCGCGATGCGCGTGGCGACGGCCTTCTTGTCGGTCTCGTCGGCGACGTACAGGACGTGGTGCTCCATCGTGGAGACGGCGCCCGCGGACGGGTCGACGGAGTGGACCACGGGATCGGTGAGGAACATCCGCACCAGCCGGTCGATGTTCCTGTCGAGCGTCGCCGAGAACAGCATCCGCTGGCCGTTCGGCTCCACCTGCTCCAGCAGCGCCGTGACCTGCGGCATGAAGCCCATGTCGGCCATCTGGTCGGCCTCGTCGAGCACGGTGACCGCGACCTCACCGAGCCGGCAGTCTCCCCGGTCTATGAGGTCCTTGAGCCGCCCGGGCGTGGCCACGAGCACCTCGGCGCCGCGCCGCAGCGCACCGGCCTGCTTGGTGATCGACAGCCCGCCGACGACGGTGGCCAGCCGCAGGTTGACCGCGGTGGCGTACGGGGTCAGGGCGTCGGTGACCTGCTGTGCGAGCTCCCGCGTGGGGACGAGTACCAGTGCGAGCGGCGCCTTGGGCTCGGCGCGGCGGCCCGCGGTCCTGGCGAGCAGGGCGAGCCCGAAGGCGAGGGTCTTGCCGGAGCCGGTGCGCCCGCGTCCGAGTATGTCCCGGGCCGCGAGGGAGTTCGGCAGCGTGGCGGCCTGGATCGGGAAGGGCTCGACCACACCCTGGGCCTCGAGGGTCTTCAGCAGGGCGGCGGGCATGTCCAGCTCGGCGAACGCCTCGACGGCGGGCAGCGCGGGGGTGGTGCTGCGGGGCAGCGTGAATTCCTGGGGCGGCGCCGACCGGCGGGCTGGAATCTTACCGGGCCTCTTCGCCGAATTCGCCGGAGCCTGCGCGCGGGAGCCCGCGGAGCGTCGGCGGGCGGAGCGTGCGGACCGTTCTGAGCTGGGGCGGGTCATGTGGCTTTGCCTTCCTGAGGACAGCAGAAGCCGGGGCCCGCACCGTACAGGTGCGGGCCCCGGCTGCGATTACGCGATCGCCGCGATCAGGCCGGGAGGATGTTCTCCGCCTGCGGGCCCTTCTGGCCCTGCACGACGTCGAAGCTGACCTTCTGGCCCTCCTGGAGCTCACGGAAGCCCTGGGTGGCGATGTTGGAGTAGTGGGCGAAGACGTCGGCGCCGCCGCCGTCCTGCTCGATGAAGCCGAAGCCCTTTTCCGAGTTGAACCACTTCACGGTTCCAGTAGCCATTTTCTGTCTCCCTAACGGGTGTGCTGCGGAAATCCGCGACCTGCGGATTCCTCGTCGCCGCGCAATGACCCCGTGCCGGAAAATCCGGTAAAAACAAAATGCGCCCGACGATCATTCCGTCAGGCGCACACAAAGTTCATGGGTACCAAAACCGCAACGCATTCACCGTAGCACGTCCGGGCGGCAGAACCACGAACACCTCCCGGATGGTCCCCCGAACGGCTTAGAGGCGCTCGACGATCGTCACGTTCGCCTGGCCTCCCCCCTCGCACATCGTCTGCAGCCCGAACCGGCCGTTCGTGCGCTCCAGTTCGTGCAGCAGCGTCGTCATCAGCTTCACGCCGGTGGCGCCCAGAGGGTGGCCCAGGGCGATGGCGCCCCCGTTGACGTTGACCTTGTCGGGGTCGGCGCCGGTCTCCTTGAGCCACGCGAGGACGACCGGGGCGAAGGCCTCGTTGATCTCGACCAGGTCGATGTCGTCGATCGTCAGGCCGGTCTTCTTCAGGGCGTACGACGTCGCCGGGATGGGCGCGGAGAGCATCCGGATCGGGTCCTCGCCGCGCACCGAGAGGTGGTGGATGCGGGCGCGGGGGGTGAGCCCGTGTTCGCGTACGGCCTGCTCGGAGGCGAGGAGCATCGCCGCCGCGCCGTCGGAGACCTGCGAGGAGCAGGCTGCGGTGATCGTGCCGCCGTCCAGGACGGGCTTCAGGCCCGCCATCTTCTCCAGGGTCGTGTCGCGCCGCGGCCCCTCGTCCACGGTCACGTCGCCGTACGGCACGGTCTCGCGGGCGAATCGGCCCTCGTCGATCGCGCGGACGGCCCGCTGGTGGGAGCGGAGCGCGAACTGCTCCTGGTCGCGGCGCGTGATGCCCCACTTCTTCGCGATCAGTTCGGCGCCGTAGAACTGGTTCACGGGCTGGTCGCCGTATCGCGCGCGCCAGCCCTCGCTGCCCGCGTACGGGCCCTCGGTCAGCCCCAGCGGCTCGGTGGCCTGCCGGGACGCGTACGCGATGGGGATCATCGACATGTTCTGGACGCCGCCGGCGACCACCAGGTCCTGGGTGCCGGAGAGCACGCCCTGTGCCGCGAAGTGCACGGCCTGCTGCGAGGAGCCGCACTGCCGGTCGACGGTCACGCCCGGCACCTCCTCGGGCAGCCCGGCGGCCAGCCAGCAGGTGCGGGCGATGTCCGCGGCCTGCGGGCCGACCGTGTCCAGGCAGCCGAAGACGACGTCCTCGACCGCGGCCGGGTCGATCCCGGTGCGCTCGACGAGCGCCTTCAGCACGTGCGCGCCCAGGTCGGCGGGGTGGACGGCCGCGAGGCCACCCCTGCGCCGCCCGACCGGGGTGCGGACCGCTTCGACGATGTAGGCCTCGGGCATGGCTGGACCTCCGTTGGTCAGCTGTCGCTATGGGCTTCCGGTGTCGCTGTGGGCTTCGCTTTCGGCTTCCGAGCTTTCGGCCTTCCGCTGTCGCTGTGGGTTCGGCCCTCGGCTTTCGGGCTTCCGCTGTCGGCCGTCGGGTTTCCGCTGTCTTGTACGGCGACACCGTCCAGCACCATCGACAGGTACTGGCGGGCGATCTCCTCGGGGCTGTGCTGTCCGCCCGGCCGGTACCAGGACGCGGCGACCCACACGGTGTCGCGCAGAAACCGGTAGGTGAGGCGGATGTCCAGGTCGGCGCGGAACACGCGCTCGGCGACGCCCCGCTCCAGGGTGCCGAGCCAGGCCTTCTCGAACTTCTCCTGGGACTCGGCTAGATAGGCGAACCGCGGCTGCTTCGCGAGGGTCCGGGACTCCTTCTGGTAGATCGCGACGGCCGGCCCGTGCCGGTCGATCTCCCGGAATGACTCCGTGACCAGGGCCTCGACGGTCTCGCGCGGTCCGAGTCCGGCGGCGAGCACGGCGTCGTACCGGCCCCAGAGCTCGTCGAGGAAGGTGGACAGGATCTCGTCGAGGATCGACTCCTTGGAGTCGAAGTGGTAGTAGAGGCTGCCCGCGAGCATGCCTGCCTCGTCGGCGATCCTGCGGACCGTGGTCGCTTTGTAGCCGTGCGCGGCGAACACCTCGGCCGCGGTGGCGAGGAGTTCACGGCGCCGCTCGGGCGGCGGGGTCACCCGGGGCTCCGCCTTGTCGGCCGCCTTGTTGTCCGTCACGGCAGCACGTTAACCTGCCAAACACTTGTTAGGGAAGCGTAGGGCTCGCTCCGCGCACGAGCCCCTGCGCCCTGGCCGCCGCCAGCCACGCCGGGAACTCCCCGACCAGCCGGTCGTACAGCTCCGCATCCGAGACCTGCCGGGGGTCCGAACCGGCGTGGAAGAAGCCCGCGTTGTCGATCGGCCGCTTCTGCGGCACGGCCAGTTCGTCGAGCTTGCGCAGAAACTCGAACTGCTTGCTGCCCGGGTCGCCGAAGCCGATGAACTGCCAGAACATCGGCAGCTTCGCCGCCTTGCACAGATAGCGCTCCGCCGCGAGCTTGTTGATCGGGCCGCCGTCCGTCTGGAAGACGACGAGCGCGGGGGCGGTCGCACCACTGTCGAAGTAGTGGTCGATGACCGCGTCCATCGCCAGGTGGTAGCTGGTCTTGCCCATGTGGCCGAGGCCGGCCACGATCTCGTCGATCCGCCCGCGGTGGCCCTCGAGGGCGATGTCCGTGACCGCGTCGATGTCCGTGGAGAAGAAGACGACGGGGACGCGCCCGTCGTCGTCCAGATGCGAGGACAGACCGAGGACCCGGTCGGCGAGCGCCTGCACGCTGCCGTCCTTGTAGTACGGCTTCATCGAGCCGGAGTAGTCGACGACGAGGTAGACCGCCGCCCTCGTACCGCTCAGCCCGTGCTTCTGCAGGGAGACGCCCGCGGTCTTGTAGAGGCTGACGAGGGCGGGCGCGGTCTGCTCCATCTTGCTGAGGCTGATGGCCGGTCCGGTCGTGGTGGTGGACGTGGCTGAACCGGCCATACGGGCGCTCCGCTCCGTGGGTCGATGTGGGTACCAGGGTCGATGTGGCGCGGGTCCTGCGTACCGGGAGTGCCGAGGCTAACGCAGGCCCGGCCGCGCCGGAGCCGGAACGATCTCGTCCGGCATCGGCCACCGCATGAGCCGTCCGGCAGCGCGTGCGCGGCCGGGCAACCCGTTCCGCGGCGACCGTCCGTGAACGGCCGGCACCCCGTTCCGCGAGGACCGCCCGAGTTCGCTATTTTGATCGCCGCCGTCCCCACCGGCTCTCTGTTCCGTGACCCCCCGCAGTTCCCGAGGAGCCGGCCGTGCAGCCTTCCGTCACCACCTGCTACAGACACCCCAAGGTCGAGTCGTACATCCGCTGCACCCGCTGCGACCGGTTCATCTGCCCGGACTGCATGCGCGAGGCGGCGGTCGGCCACCAGTGCGTGGAGTGCGTGAAGGAGGGCAACCGGTCCATACGCCAGGCCCGTACGGTCTTCGGCGGACGGATCTCGGCCGTCCCCGTCGTCACGTACACACTCATCGCCCTCAACGTGCTGGCGTATCTGGGCGAGCTGGTGCGGCCCGGGCTCGTCGACCGGTTCGCGATGCTCGGCGCCGGGCTGATCGGCCCCGACGGCGGCCACTACCTCTACCAGGACACCTACCCGGCGGAGTTCCACACCGAGGGCGTCGTCGACGGGGAGTGGTACCGGCTGATCACCGGGGCGTTCCTGCATCTGCCGCCCACGCAGGGCACGTTCGGCATCCTGCACATCGTCCTCAACATGCTGTCGCTGTGGAACATCGGCCGTGCGGTGGAGGGCGGCCTCGGACGCTCCCGCTATCTCGCCCTGTATCTCCTCTCCGCGCTGGGCGGTTCGGTGCTCGTGCTGCTGATCGCCCCCGAGCAGTCCGCGGTCGGCGCCTCCGGGGCGATCTTCGGCCTGGCAGCCGCGTACTACGTGATGAGCCGCCGCATCGGAGCGGACATGCACGCCGTCAACCGCTTCATCGCGGGCTTTCTGATCTGGATGGTGATCTCGGCGTCGTTCACGTCCTGGCAGGGCCACCTGGGCGGGCTGCTCGCGGGCGGCGCGGTCACGGTCGCCTACGCGTACGCTCCGCGGAAGCGCCGCACCCTGGTGCAGGCGGCCGGGGCGGTAGCCGTGCTGGTGCTGCTGCTCACGCTGGCGGTGCTGAAGGTGTCGGAGCTGACGGGCGGGGCCGGCGCCGTCTGAAGTCGTAGGTGACGACCGGCGGTCGGGCCGCGGCATCCTGGACTCCGTGCCCGTCCCGGCCGCCCGTACCCTGTGCCCTTATGAAGCGTGCTGGCTGTCTCTTCCTCGCCGTCGCCCCCGTGGCCACAGCGGCCGTTTTTCTCTTCGGGACCGGCTCCGGCTCGGGTGACTCGCAGGACGACAAGGGCCCCAAGGTCTCCGCTGCCCCGAGCAGGTCAGCCGGTGCGTCGTCGGCCTCCGAGCGGGCGAAGGAAGACGCCCTGATCGCGAAGCTGCCGCCGGGTCTCGCCGCGGCCGACAAGAAGGAGCTGGCGCAGCAGATCGTGGCGAGCGCCGAGAACTCCACGCTCGACTGGCGCGGCCAGTACGACTACATCGAGGACATCGGCGACGGCCGCGGCTACACGGCGGGCGTCATCGGCTTCACCACCGGCACGCACGACCTGCTCACGCTCGTCGAGCGGTACACCAAGTCCCACCCGGACAACGGCCTCGCCCGCTATCTGCCCGCCCTGCGCAAGGTCGACGGCACCGGCTCCCACAAGGGCCTGGACCCCGGTTTCCCGGAGGCCTGGGTGAAGGAGGCGCAGAAGGCGGAGTTCCGGAAGGCCCAGGAGGACTTCCGGGACGAGATCTACTTCGACCCGGCGGTGCGCCTGGCGAAGCTCGACGGGCTCGGCACTCTCGGCCAGTTCATCTACTACGACGCGATGGTGCTGCACGGCCCCGGCACGGGACCGCGCGGCTTCTACGGCCTGCGCGAGGCCGCCATGGCCGAGGCCGACACGCCTGCCGAGGGCGGCAAGGAGAAGGCGTACCTGGACATCTTCCTGGACGTCCGCCGCAAGGCGATGAGGTACAAGAAGCCCGACCGCGACACATCCCGCATCGACACGGCGCAGCGGCGGTTCCTCTACGACGGCAACCTGGACCTGCACACTCCGCTGGTGTGGCAGGTGTACGGGGAGACGTTCCGGGTGCCGTAGCCGTCGGCTGCCGTACCTTCAGTGCTCGACGACCTCGCCGTCGCTCAGTTCCAGTACGCGGTCTGCAAGGCCCAGCAGCTGGGGGTCGTGCGTGGCGACCAGCGCCGTGACGCCCTCGCTGCGGACCACGGCCCGCAGCAGTTCCATGACCGCCAGGCCGGTCTGGGCGTCCAGCTGCCCGGTCGGCTCGTCGGCGAGCAGCAGGGCCGGTCGGTTGGCGAGGGCCCGGGCGATGGCCACACGCTGCTGCTGCCCGCCGGAGAGTTCGGCCGGGCGCTGGGCCGTGTGGTCGGCGAGGCCCACCAGGGCGAGCAGCAGTGCCACTCGCTCCTCGCGTTCGCGTGGATCGGTTTTGCGGAGCCGCAGGGGTACGCCCACGTTCTCGGCCGCGGTGAGGATGGGGATGAGCCCGAAGGACTGGAAGACGTAGCCGATGCGGTCGCGGCGCAGTTCCAGGAGCTCGTTCTCGCCGAGGGCGGACAGATCCGTGCCGTCGATGACGATGCGGCCGCGGTCCGGTGAGTCCAGTCCGCCGATGAGATGGAGCAGTGTCGTCTTGCCGGAGCCCGAACGGCCTTTGAGGGCGACCAGCTCGCCGCGGCGGATGTCGAAGGATGCGCCGCGCAGCGCATGCACGGCCACGGCGCCCGTGCCGTACGAATGGTGCAGGTTCTCCACCCGCACCATCGGTTCCCCGGACGGATCTCCCGCGAGGGCGGCACCGGACTGCGTGCTGGCGTTCTCCGTCATCGGTGCATCCCACACGGAACGAGCCAGGAGCGTCAAGAGCACTGGACCCGAGCCTCGGGAGCACTTCTGCGCTTGAGCGCATATCCCGGAATGCGAACACCGTGATATGCATGCCGGGTTGACGAGAGGGCAGCTCGGCAATCACGTGGGGGGAAGGGTGACGGGCTTCTTACTGCTGCGCGTTCGAACGCATCGGCTGCTGCTCGCCGCCGCCCTTCTCGCGGTGCTGCTGACCACCTCGGTGCTCGCCGCGCTGACCGCGTTCTCCGGTGCCGTCGGGGACGCGGCGCTGCGGAACACCCTGCGCGGCCGGGCCGCGGCCTCCGCCTCCCTCGTCATCAGCGCGAACGTACCCAGGGACGCGCGGAACGCGGCGCAGGAGGCAGTGGTCCGAGGTGCGCGGGGGACCTTCGACGGGCTGCCGGTGACCGTGCGGAAGCTGGAACGTTCCGGGCCGTACGCACTGCCTCGCTCCCTGCAGGACGCCGATGCACGCGCGGGACAGCCGGACCTCACGCACTTCGCCGCCCTGGACCGGTCGCGGATCAGGCTTGTCTCGGGCACGCTGCCGGACCGGGCCCCGGCGGCGCGCACCGCTGCCGTACCCGTCGCGCTGCCCGAAGCCGCCGCCGATCGGCTGAAGCTGCGGCCCGGCGAGCGGATCACGCTCACCGACCGGCTGGGCGGCGCGCCCCTGACGGTCCGGGTGACCGGCGTGTACCGGCCGGTGGACAGCACCGATCCGTACTGGCAGCTGGACACTCTCGGCGGCCGCGGGGTCCGCACCGTGCTCTTCACCACCTACGGGCCGCTGCTCACCGACCCGTCCGTCCTCGCCTCAGGGCGCACCTCCG
Organism: Streptomyces sp. NPDC002896; assembly: GCF_040295225.1. NCBI lineage: Bacteria > Bacillati > Actinomycetota > Actinomycetes > Kitasatosporales > Streptomycetaceae > Streptomyces > Streptomyces sp. NPDC002896. The sequence goes on from NZ_JBEOVA010000010.1 coordinate 242,032, forward strand.
CGGGCACCACCGGGTGGGTGGCGACCGCCGACTACCGGACCATCACCACCGGCGGGATCGGTGCGCTGCGCGAGGCGTCCGTGCGCGGGCCCGAAGCGCTGCGCAGGGACCCGGCGTTCGGTGACGGCGCAACCGTGCGGACCGCGCTGCCTGCCGTACTCGACCGGACCGGACGTGCGCTGCTCGTGTCCCGGTCCACGCTGATGATCGTCTCCGTCCAGCTGATGCTGCTCGCCGGGTACGCGCTGCTGCTGGTGGCCCGGCTGCTCGACACCGAGCGGGCGGGCGAGACCGATCTGCTGAGGGCGCGGGGCGGTTCGCGCCGCCGCATCGCGGGCCTCGCCGCGCTGGAGGCGCTGCTGCTGGCCGTCCCGGCTGCGGCCTGCGCCGCGTTGCTGTCAGGCCCGCTGGTGCGGCTGCTCGCGCGCTGGTCGTCGCTGGAGCGGATCGGGCCCCGGCTCGGGGACGCTCCCGCGAGCCGGGTCTGGCTGGTCGCGGCCGGGGTCGCGGTGTGCTGCGCGGCGACGGTCGTCGCACCCGCGCTGGCCGCGACCGCGGGTGGGCCGCTACGGCTGCGGCGGGTCCGTGCCGCGGCGACGGCCGCGCCCGTGCGCGCCGGGGCCGATGTCGGGCTGCTCCTGATCGCGGCGGTGGCGTACTGGCAACTCGACCGGCAGACCGGCTCGTTCGGCGGCGGCGCGCTCAGCCGTGACCACGAGGGCGGCCTGGGCATCGATCCGCTGCTGGTCGCGGCGCCCGCTCTGGCGCTGCTGGCCGGCGCGGTGCTGACGCTGCGTCTGCTGCCGCTCGCCGCGCGGCTCGCGGAGCGGCGGGCCGCGGGCGGGCGAGGACTTCCGGCGGCGCTCGCGGGCTGGCAGTTCAGCCGACGTCCGCTGCGCGGGGCGGGGCCGGTGCTGCTGCTGGTCCTCGCCGTGGCGGCCGGGATGCCGGCGATCGGGCAGAGCGCGTCGTGGAGCCGGTCGCAGGGCGACCAGGCGGACTTCGGGACGGGCGCTTCCGTACGGGTGCTGGACAGCCGGCCGGGCGGCCCCGGCCAGACCGGTCTCTACGCCACGCTGCCCGGGGTACGGGATGCCGCGCCCGCGCACCGCACCACCACGGACCTCTCCGGCGGCCGTACGGCGACGGTTCTCGCGCTGGACACGGCCCACGCCCGCGAGGGGATGCTGATGCGCGCTGATCTCGCCGATGAGCCCGTGGAGCGGCTGCTGCGGGCGGTCGCGCCGCGCGAGAAGGCGACCGAGCCCGCGGTGCTGCTGCCCGACGGCACCCGGCGGCTCGCACTCGACGTGCGGATCACCGACGAGGGGGCGAAGACGGGCCGTTCCCGATCCGGGCTCGCACCGCTGATCACGGTCGTCGTCGAGGACCGCTACGGCATCGCATACCGGCTGGGTGCCGGGGAGATCCCCGTCGACGGCCGGGTCCACCGGGTGACCCTCGATCTGGATGTGTCGGCGTCGGGCAGCCGTGCCGCCCCGGCCGGGCCGCTCCGTGTGACCGGGCTGCAGCTCGACGGCACGGCACCCGCCGAGAGGCCCGAGCAGCACCGGCTCACCGTCGAAAGGATGCTGTCCACGGGCTCCGGCGGGGCCGACCGCGCGGTCGTCGTGCCCGCCGGGGTGCGGTGGCAGGGCAGCAGGACCGAGACGAGGAACGGGGAGGTACGCCCGCCGGCGGCCCTGGATCCGGGCGCGTCGAAGACGGCGCCGCTGACGGTCTCCTACGGAACGGGCGCAGGGCACGGGAGCGACGAGTCGCCCGCCGACCCGCCGGTGTTCACCGTCCGCGTCGATGTCGCGCGGGCCGCTCCTCCGGCGCGGATCGCCGCCGTCGCCACGCAGGGCTTTCTGCGCGCGGCGGGGGCCCAGCGCGGCGAGAGCGTCGACGTGACGGTGGCCGCCGGGGAGCAGCTGCCGGTGACGATCGTGGGGTCGGTCAGGGAGCTGCCGACGACCGGAACGGGCACGGCCGGGGCGGGTGCCGGAGACGAGGTGGGCGCCGGGGACGGGGCGGGCTCTGCTGAAGCGGGTGCCGACGGCGGAGCCGGGTCCCCGGACGGCGGTGCGCTGCTGCTCGATCTACGCGCCGTCAACGCGGTGTTGGCCCACCGCGCGAGCACTCCGCTCGCGCCCAACGAGTGGTGGCTGAGCGCCGCCCCCGGCAGGGCCGCAGAGGTCGCGTCGGCGCTGCGGGCCCGCCCCGACATCGACCCTGACCAGGTGCTGGTACGTGATGAGGCCGCAACCGAGCTGCTGGGCGACCCGCTCGGCGCCGGGCCGCGTTCGGCGCTGATGGCGGTGGCGGTGGCCGCCGCGGCCCTGGCCGCCGGGGGCTTCGCGGTGAGTGCCGCCGGTGCGCGGCGGGAACGGTCCGCGGAGTTCGCCGTTCTCCGTGCCCTGGGCGCGGCCCGCCGGGATCTCGCCAGGCTGGTCGCCGTGGAGCAGAGCCTGCTGATCGGGGTCGGTCTGCTCACCGGTCTCGGGCTCGGGACCGTCCTGACGCGGGCCGTCGTGCCCCTGATCGTGCTGACGCCGCAGGCCGCCCGGCCGGTCCCCCACGTCCTCGTCGAACTCCCGGTGGCCCAGGTGAGCCTGCTCCTCGCGGGCGTCGCGGCCCTGCCCCTGCTGATCACCGCCGCGTCAGCCGTCCGCCGCGCCGACCCCGCGGTCGCGCTCCGCCACCAGGGGGACAGCTGAGATGAGCATCGCGCCTGACCGCGAGGAGCCCCGTCAGCGGAGAGAGCGCAGTGTCGCGCCCTGGGTGCGGACGCGCATGCGGACCGCCCCCGGGACGGCCGTCGCCTTCGGTGTGCTCGTGCTGGTCACGGCTTTCCTCGCAGCCGTACTGCCGCGGGCCGTCGACGCATACGAGGCCGAAGGGCTGCGCCAGGACATCGCCGGTGCCCCACCGGCCTCCACCGTGCTGGAGCTGAGCGCGCCGCAGCCGGGGCTGGAGTTCCCGCAGCCCGCACGGGAGAAGGCGCTGCGGCCCGAAGCGCTTGCGGCCGTCCACCGCAAGGCACTCGGCAGGCTGCCCGAGCCGCTGCGGGCGGACACCGCGCAGTCGGCGTACGGGGTGCGGACCTCCGAAAGCCTCGTCGGGCTGGACAGATGGCTGCCGCGGCTCAACGCGCCGCCCCGCTTCACGCTGGCCGCGCAGTCGGACCTCGCCGGCCACGCCACCGTACGAAACGGGCGGCTGCCGACCGCCGACGGAGCCGTGACCGAGAACACCAGGGAGGTGGAGGCCGCCGCGACCGCGGAGACCGCCCGGGTCATGCGTCTGCGTGTCGGCTCCGTCGTCAGCCTGGGCGGCTTCCCGAGCCGGCCGCTGGCCGTGCGGATCACCGGGATCGTCGAACCCCGCCGCCCGCAGGGCGGCTACTGGTCCGCGGAACCGGCCCTGCGTACCCCTGCCATGGCCGCTCTGCCGACCAGCACCCCGCAGTTCTACTGGGAGGCGGGCCTCCTGCTGGCGCCCGGCGCCGCCCCCGCACTCCTCGGCAGCCAGGGAAAGCCGGAGCGGTACTGGCGGTTCGCCCCCGCCGCCGGACGGCTCACTGCACAGGACGCCCCGGAGCTCGTCGACCGGATCGCGTCTCTCGAAGGCGGTCCCGGGCTGCTGACGATGCGTCAGGTCGCGGGTGTCACCGCGGCGTTCAGCACCGACCTGGAGACGGTCGTCGGCTCGTATACGGAGACGCGTGAGGCGATCACGCCCGTCGTCGCGGTCGCGGTATTCGGGCTCGGAGCGGTCGCCGCCGTCGTGCTGGCCATGACCGGCGGGCTGATCGCGGCCCGCCGCGCCGCCGAACTCGCCCTGCTGCGCGCGCGTGGCGGCTCCCTGCGCGGCATCGCCGGACGGCTCCTCGCCGAGACCGGGGTGGTGGCGCTGCCCGCGGCCGCCTGCGGTCTGCTGCTCGCCGTACTCGCCGTGGACGAGGCCCGGCTGCTGCCCGCCGTGCTCGGCGCGGCCGCCGTCGCGCTGCTCGCCTGCGCCGTGCTGCCGATGCGTGCGGCCATGGCGCACCGCAGACCGCGGGCGCACGGCGAGCGCGACGATCTCGCCCACGCCAGGCCGGGCAGGCGCCGCACGGTCGCCGAACTCACCGCGCTGGTCCTGGCCGTCGGCTCGGTCGTGGCGCTCCGCCGACGCGGCACGGCCGGCGCGGGGGACCTTCTGGTGAGCGCTGCTCCGGTGCTGGTGGGGCTGGTTGCGGCGCTGGTGCTGGTACGGCTGTATCCGCTGCCGCTGCGGTGGGCCGCCCGCCCGGCCGGGCGGTTGCGCGGGGCGGTGGGTTTTCTGTCGCTGGCCCGCGCGGGCCGCGCGCCGGCGACCGGCGCCGTGCTGCCGTTGCTGGCCCTGCTGATGGCCCTGACGACAGCGGCGTTCGGGGGTTCCGTACTCGCCGGCGTCTCGGATGCCCGGGACCGGGCGGCGCTGCTGGCCACGGGCGCGGACGCACGGATCTCCACCACGGGCGATGCGGCTCCGCTCCCGGCCGGAGTGGAAAAGGCAGTACGGGGAGTTGCCGGCGTATGGGAGGTGACGGCCGTGCGGATCGAACGCACCGCGGAACTATCGATGTCCGGCGCGACCGACTCCGGCGAGAAGAAGTCGCTGACGCTGATCGCGGTCGAACCGGAGTCGTACGCCCGGCTGGCCCGGCAACTGGGTCTCGGGCCCTTCCCCGCCAACGCGTTGAAGGGCACGGGTGGCATGCTGAACGCCGTCGCCTCACCCGGCGTCGCGGAGCGGCTCGGCCGCGCACCGCGCCGGATCACATCCCCGGCCGGTGATGTCACGGTGCGGATCGCCGCCGTGCGGTCCCGGACGCCGGCCGCCCCCGGCACCGGATTCCTGCTGGTCGATTCCGCGGGCCTGGAGCGCTCCGCCCCGACGACGCTGCTCGCCACCGGTGGCACGCTCGACGCGCAGGAGCTGCGGGCGGCCGTGCGCGGCTCCGCGAAGGGCCTTTCCGTGACGCTGACGCTGCGCGGCGAGGAACGGGCGGCGCTCTCCGACTCGCCGCTGCAGACAGGCGCCGAGCGGGTCTACGCCGCCGCCGTCGCGGCCGGTGCGGGCTACGCCGTACTCGCCCTGCTGCTCTTCTTCCTCCAGGCCGCGCCGGACCGGTCCGCGCTGCTGGCCCGGCTTCGGACCCTGGGCCTCACGAGCCGCCAGGGCCGCCGGCTGATCGGCCTGGAGGCGCTGCCCCAGGCGCTGCTCGCGGCCGGAGGGGGCATGGCCGCCGGCTGGGCCACGGTCCGGCTGCTCGCGCCCGGCGTCGACCTGGACCGCCTCGCCCTGGCCGCCGCACGCGGCCACGCAGGGGCGGCCGGTGCGTCGCTGGGCATCGACGTGTGGTCGCTGGCGCTGCCCGCGGCGGGCATGGTGCTGCTCGCGGGGGCGGTCGCCGCCGCGCAGGCCTGGTGGGCGGGGCGCCGCACACCGATCGACGAACTCAGGGCAGGAGGCATGCGATGACCCGGACGACGACCTCGCGGACGACCCTGGCCGAGCTGGAGCAGCGGGCGGCGGCCCACCGCGACGGGCCCTCGTACGGGCATGACGCGCTGATCGTCTGCGACCGGCTGGTCCGCATCTTCTCCGGCCGGGGGTCGGGGGGCGGCTCCCCGGGAAGGAAAGGGGCTGCCTCCGGGGTGGAGGTGCAGGCGCTCCAGGGGCTCGATCTCCTGGTCCGCGAGGGCGAGTTGATGGCCCTGGTCGGCGCCTCCGGCAGCGGAAAGTCGACCCTGGTGAACATCCTCGCGGGCCTCGACGTACCTACCGCGGGCGCCGCGAAGGTCGCGGGCCGCGATCTGCTCACGATGGACGCGAAAGCGCGGTTGCGCTACCGCCGCGAGGTCGTCGGCTTCGTGTGGCAGCAGACGGCACGCAATCTGCTCCCCTACCTGACGGCGGCCCAGAATGTGGCGCTGCCGATGCAGTTGCGGGGTGGTGGTGGCCGGGGCCGCAGGAAGAAGCGGGGCGAGCGGGCCGAGGAGCTGCTGGCGATGCTCGGGGTCGCCGACTGCCGTGACCGCCGTCCGCAGCAGATGTCCGGCGGGCAGCAGCAGCGCGTCGCCATCGCCGTCGCCCTCGCCAACTCACCGTCCGTACTCCTCGCCGACGAGCCGACCGGCGAGCTGGACTCCGCGACCGGGCAGCAGGTATTCGCGGCGTTCCGCCGGGCCAACGAGGAGCTGGGCACGACCGTCGTGATCGTCACGCACGACCAGGCGGTCGCCGGGGAGGTGCGCCGTACGGTCGCGATCCGCGACGGGCGCACCTCGACGGAGGTGCTGCGCCGCACGGAGGTCGACGAGGAGGGGCAGGAGTCCTTGGTGGCCCGGGAGTACGCGATGCTGGACCGGGCCGGGCGGCTGCAGTTGCCCGCCGAGTACACCGCAGCGCTCGGTATGGAGCACCGGGTGATGCTGGAGCTGGAGCAGGACCATATCGGGGTGTGGCCGGACGACAGCGGGGGGCGGGCCGAGTGAGTTTCCCCCGGGAACGAGCCCGCCAGGCCGATCAGGCGGGCTGGGGGGACATCAAAAGCAAATGCACGGCGCCCGCCCAACGTCCGGTCGGGGACAAGGGCAGGCGCCGCAGGGTGTTCCGTACGCCTTTGTACGGGACGTTTTGTTGACGGGCCGTCAGACCATCAGTGCGCGGTCCGTCGGACGGATCGGCGCCGGCAGGTCGCTCGCGCCCGTCAGGAAGCGGTCGACACCGCGGGCGGCCGAACGGCCCTCCGCGATCGCCCACACGATGAGGGACTGGCCGCGGCCCGCGTCACCGGCGACGAAGACGCCGGGGACGTTGGTCTGGAAGTCGGCGTCGCGGGCGACGTTGCCGCGCTCGTCGAGGCCCAGGCCGAGCTGCTCGACAAGCCCGTTCTCACGGTCGGTGCCAGTGAAGCCCATGGCCAGCGTGACCAGCTGAGCGGGGATCTTCCGCTCGGTGCCCGGCTTCTGGGTCAGCTTGCCGTCGACGAACTCGACCTCGATGAGGTGCAGCCACTGGACGTTGCCGTCCTCGTCGCCCTCGAAGTGGGTGGTGGAGACGGAGTAGACCCGCTCGCCGCCCTCCTCGTGCGCGGAGGTGACCTTGTACAGCATCGGGAAGGTCGGCCAGGGCTGGCTGACCTTGTTCCGCTCGTCGTTCGGGCGGGGCATGATCTCCAGCTGCGTCACCGAGGCCGCGCCCTGGCGGTGGGCGGTGCCCACGCAGTCCGCGCCGGTGTCGCCGCCGCCGATGACGACGACGTGCTTGCCCTCGGCGGAGATCGGAGGCGCCACGAAGTCGCCCTCCTGGACCTTGTTGGCCAGGGGCAGGTACTCCATCGCCTGGTAGACGCCCTTGAGCTCGCGGCCGGGGACCGGCAGGTCGCGGGCCGTGGTGGCACCGGCGGCGATGACGACCGCGTCGTAGCGCTTCTTCAGGTCCGTCGCCGTCAGGTCGCGGCCGATCTCGATGCCGGTGCGGAAGCGGGTGCCCTCCGCGCGCATCTGCTCGATGCGGCGGTTGATGTGGCGCTTCTCCATCTTGAACTCGGGGATGCCGTAGCGGAGCAGACCGCCGATGCGGTCCGCGCGCTCGTACACCGCGACCGTGTGGCCCGCCCGGGTCAGCTGCTGGGCGGCGGCCAGGCCCGCCGGGCCCGAGCCGATCACGGCGACGGTCTTGCCCGACAGGCGCTCGGGGGCCTGCGGCTCGACATCGCCGCTGTCCCACGCCTTGTCGATGATCGAGACCTCGACGTTCTTGATGGTGACGGCCGGCTGGTTGATGCCGAGCACACACGCCGACTCGCACGGAGCGGGGCACAGGCGGCCCGTGAACTCCGGGAAGTTGTTCGTGGCGTGCAGGCGCTCGGACGCGGCCCCCCAGTCCTCGCGGTACGCGTAGTCGTTCCACTCGGGGATCAGGTTCCCGAGCGGACACCCGTTGTGACAGAACGGGATACCGCAGTCCATGCAGCGCGACGCCTGCTTGGAGATGATCGGCAGCAGCGAGCCGGCGACGTAGACCTCGTTCCAGTCCTTGAGGCGCTCGTTCACCGGGCGGGACTTGGCGACCTCACGGCCGTGGTTCAGAAAGCCCTTGGGGTCAGCCATTGATCGCCGCCTCCATCATCTTCTCGGTGATCTCGGACTCGGAGAGCCCGGCTCGCTCGGCGGCGTCCTTGGCGGCGAGCACTGCCTTGTAGGTGCCGGGAATGATCTTGCTGAAGCGGTCCACGGCGGTGTCCCACTCGGCAAGGAGCTTCTCGGCGACGGTCGAGCCCGTCTCCTCCTGGTGGCGGCGCACCACGTCGTGCAGCCACTGCTTGTCGGCGTCGTCGAGGGCCTCGACGGCGCCCTGGTTGCCGGAGTTGACGTTGCTGCGGTCCAGGTCGATCACGTACGCGATACCGCCGGACATGCCCGCCGCGAAGTTGCGGCCGGTCTCGCCGAGGACCACCGCGCGGCCACCGGTCATGTACTCGCAGCCGTGGTCGCCCACACCCTCGGAGACGACGGTGGCGCCGGAGTTGCGGACGCAGAACCGCTCGCCGGTGCGGCCGCGCAGGAACAGCTCACCGCCGGTCGCGCCGTACGCGATGGTGTTGCCCGCGATCGTCGAGTACTCGGCGAGGTGGTCGGCGCCCCGGTCCGGGCGGACGATCACACGGCCGCCGGACAGGCCCTTGCCGACGTAGTCGTTGGCGTCGCCCTCCAGCCGCAGCGTCACACCGCGCGGCAGGAACGCACCGAACGACTGGCCCGCGGAGCCGGTGAAGGTGATGTCGATGGTGTCGTCGGGCAGGCCCGCGCCACCGAACTTCTTCGTCACCTCGTGGCCGAGCATGGTGCCGACCGTGCGGTTGATGTTGCGGATGGCGACCTGGGCGCGCACCGGCTGGGCGTCGTTCGCCGAGTCCACGGCGAGCGCGTCGGCGGCGAGCTTGATCAGCTCGTTGTCGAGCGCCTTCTCCAGGCCGTGGTCCTGCTCGATGAGCTGGTGGCGCACCGCGCCGTCGGGCAGCGCGGGCACGTGGAAGAGCGGGGCCAGGTCCAGGCCCTGCGCCTTCCAGTGGTCGACGGCGCGCGTGACGTCGAGCGCCTCGGCGTGGCCGACGGCCTCCTCGATGGAGCGGAAGCCCAGCTCCGCGAGGATCTCGCGGACCTCCTCGGCGATGAACTGGAAGAAGTTCACGACGTACTCGGCCTTGCCCGCGAACCGTTCCCGCAGGGTCGGGTTCTGCGTGGCGATACCGACCGGGCAGGTGTCCAGGTGGCAGACGCGCATCATGACGCAGCCGGAGACGACGAGCGGCGCGGTCGCGAAACCGAACTCCTCGGCGCCCAGCAGCGCGGCGATGACGACGTCGCGGCCGGTCTTCAGCTGGCCGTCGGTCTGCACGACGATGCGGTCGCGCAGGCCGTTGAGCAGCAGCGTCTGCTGGGTCTCGGCGAGGCCGAGCTCCCAGGGGCCGCCCGCGTGCTTCAGCGAGGTGAGCGGCGAGGCGCCCGTACCGCCGTCGTGGCCGGAGATCAGGACCACGTCCGCGTGCGCCTTGGAGACGCCCGCGGCGACCGTGCCGACACCGACCTCGGACACCAGCTTCACGTGGATGCGGGCGGCCGGGTTGGCGTTCTTGAGGTCGTGGATCAGCTGAGCCAGGTCCTCGATGGAGTAGATGTCGTGGTGCGGCGGCGGGGAGATCAGGCCCACGCCCGGCGTCGAGTGCCGGGTCTTGGCGACCCACGGGTAGACCTTGTGGCCGGGCAGCTGGCCGCCCTCACCGGGCTTGGCGCCCTGGGCCATCTTGATCTGGATGTCGTCGGCGTTGACCAGGTACTCGGAGGTCACACCGAAGCGGCCGGACGCGACCTGCTTGATCGCGGAGCGGCGCGCCGGGTCGTACAGACGGTCGGCGTCCTCGCCGCCCTCACCGGTGTTGGACTTGCCGCCCAGCTGGTTCATGGCGATGGCGAGGGTCTCGTGCGCCTCCTTGGAGATGGAGCCGTACGACATGGCGCCGGTGGAGAACCGCTTGACGATCTCCGAGACCGGCTCGACCTCCTCGACCGGGATCGAGGGGCGGTCGGACGTGAAGCCGAACAGGCCGCGCAGCGTCATCAGCCGCTCGGACTGCTCGTTCACGCGGTCCGTGTACTTCTTGAAGATGTCGTAGCGGCGCGTGCGCGTGGCGTGCTGCAGGCGGAAGACCGTCTCCGGGTCGAACAGGTGCGGCTCGCCCTCGCGGCGCCACTGGTACTCGCCGCCGATCTCCAGCGCGCGGTGCGCCGGGGCGATGCCGGAGGCCGGGTACCCCTTGGCGTGGCGGGCGGCGACCTCGTCGGCGATGACGTCGATGCCGACGCCGCCGATCTTGGTGGCGGTGCCGTTGAAGTACTTCTCGACGAAGGCGTCGTCGAGACCGACGGCCTCGAAGACCTGCGCGCCGCGGTAGGAGGCGACGGTCGAGATGCCCATCTTGGACATGACCTTCAGCACGCCCTTGCCCAGGGCGTAGATCAGGTTGCGGATGGCCTGCTCGGGCTCGACGCCGGGGAGGAACGTTCCCGCCCGGACGAGGTCCTCGACGGACTCCATCGCCAGGTACGGGTTGACGGCCGCGGCGCCGTAGCCGATCAGCAGCGCGACGTGGTGGACCTCGCGGACGTCGCCGGCCTCGACCAGCAGGCCCACCTGGGTGCGCTGCTTGGTGCGGATGAGGTGGTGGTGGACGGCCGCGGTGAGCAGCAGCGACGGGATCGGCGCGTGCTCGGCGTCCGAGTGGCGGTCCGACAGGACGATCAGGCGGGCGCCGTTGTCGATGGCGGCGTCGGCCTCGGCGCAGATCTCCTCGATCCGCGCGGCCAGCGCCTCACCGCCGCCGGAGACCCGGTACAGACCGGACAGGGTCGCGGCCTTCATGCCCGGCATGTCGCCGTCGGCGTTGATGTGGATGAGCTTGGCCAGCTCGTCGTTGTCGATCACCGGGAAGGGCAGGGTGACCGAGCGACAGGAGGCCGCGGTCGGCTCCAGCAGGTTGCTCGCGGGGCCGAGGGACGAAAGCAGCGAGGTGACGAGCTCCTCGCGGATGGCGTCCAGCGGCGGGTTGGTGACCTGCGCGAACAGCTGGGTGAAGTAGTCGAAGAGCAGCCGCGGGCGCTCGGACAGGGCCGCGATCGGGCTGTCCGTACCCATGGAGCCGATCGGCTCCGCGCCGGCCTTGGCCATCGGCGCGAGGATGACGCGCAGCTCCTCCTCGGTGTACCCGAAGGTCTGCTGGCGGCGGGTGACCGAGGCGTGGGTGTGCACGATGTGCTCGCGCTCGGGCAGGTCGGAGAGCTCGATCTCGCCGGCCTCCAGCCACTCCTGGTACGGCTGCTTGGCGGCGAGGGCGGCCTTGATCTCGTCGTCCTCGATGATGCGGTGCTCGGCGGTGTCGACGAGGAACATCTTGCCGGGCTGCAGACGGCCCTTGCGGACGACCTTGGACGGGTCGATGTCGAGGACGCCGACCTCGGAGCCGAGGACGACGAGGCCCTCGTCGGTGACCCAGTAGCGGCCCGGGCGCAGACCGTTGCGGTCGAGGACCGCGCCGACCTGGGTGCCGTCGGTGAAGGTGACGCAGGCCGGGCCGTCCCAGGGCTCCATCAGCGTGGAGTGGTACTGGTAGAAGGCGCGGCGGGCCGGGTCCATCGAGTCGTGGTTCTCCCACGCCTCGGGGATCATCATCAGCACGCTGTGCGGCAGTGACCGGCCGCCGAGGTGCAGCAGCTCCAGGACCTCGTCGAAGGACGCGGAGTCGGAGGCGTCGGGCGTACAGATCGGGAAGATCCGCTCGAGGTCCTTGTCGCCGAACAGGTCGGAGACCAGCTGCGACTCGCGGGCCTCCATCCAGTTGCGGTTGCCCTTGACCGTGTTGATCTCGCCGTTGTGCGCGACGAAGCGGTACGGGTGGGCGAGCGGCCAGCTCGGGAAGGTGTTCGTCGAGAACCGGGAGTGCACGAGCGCGACCGCGGAGGCGAAGCGGCGGTCGGACAGGTCCGGGAAGAAGGGCTCCAGCTGGCCGGTGGTCAGCATGCCCTTGTAGACGATGGTGCGGGCCGAGAGCGACGGGAAGTACACACCGGTCTCGCGCTCGGCGCGCTTGCGCAGCACGAAGGCCTTGCGGTCGAGCGCGATGCCCTCCGAGGCGCCGTCGGTGACGAAGATCTGCCGGAAGGCCGGCATCGTCGAACGGGCGGTGGCACCGAGCAGCTCGGGGGCGACCGGGACCTCGCGCCAGCCCAGGACCGTCAGGCCCTCCTCGGCGGCGATGGCCTCGATCTGCGCGACCGCGCCGGCGTTGTCCTCGAGCGGCAGGAATGCGATACCGGCCGCGTACGAGCTCGCGGCGGGCAGCTCGAAGTCCACGACCTCGCGGAAGAAAGCGTCCGGGACCTGCGACAGGATTCCGGCACCGTCGCCGGAGTCGGGCTCGGAGCCGGTGGCGCCGCGGTGCTCCAGGTTCCGCAGAACCGTGAGCGCCTGCTCGACCAGCGTGTGGCTCGCCTCACCGGTGAGGGTCGCCACGAAGCCGACGCCGCAGGCGTCATGCTCATTGCGCGGGTCGTACATACCCTGCGCAGCAGGGCGTGCATCCATGTGCGACCAGGCGGACCTGTCGGTCGCGGAATGCAGGGACGGCTGGCGCGGCGTACGCATCGGCTCTCCCGTCGTCGTCGTGGCATATAGCAGGTGCCGAGGGACGACGCTGGCCCTCTGCAAAATTTCACGCAGGTTACATGATGGAACGACTATCGGAAACGGGATAGCTCGTTCCAGCATGCGGACATCGCTGGCTGGCGATGGAGAGGGGACTATTACGGATCCAATACGGACAAGATCCGCGACGTCGGCCCAAGGCAGGCGGGCGTCCTTGCCCGCAAGTGCTTACGGCTCATGCCCAGCGGTTATGGGGCTGAAACCATGGGGTAACGACTACTTATGCAGTCCCCTGTATAGCCCCTCATCCTAGGGCTGTACCAAACAGATTACCCAGGACGTACGTCACACCTGCGGCGGCGCCGCCCAGGGCCAGCTGCCGCAGCCCGCTGAACCACCAGGACCGGGCAGTGACCTTCGCCACGACGGCCCCGCAGAGGAAGAGCCCGAGCAACGCGAGCACCAGCGCGGGCCACAGGGCGGTGGCCCCGAGCAGATATGGCAGCACCGGCAGCAGGGCGCCCAGCGCGAAGGACCCGAAGGACGAGACGGCGGCGACGGTGGGCGAGGGCAGGTCGCCGGGGTCGATGCCGAGCTCCTCGCGTGCGTGTATCTCCAGGGCCTGCTCGGGGTCCTTCGACAGCTGTCTGGCGACCTCGCGGGCGAGTCCGGGCTCGACGCCGCGCGACACGTAGAGCGCGGCGAGCTCCTTCTCCTCGTCCTTCGGGTGCTTCCTGAGCTCCCGGCGCTCGACGGCGAGCTCCGCCTCGACGAGCTCACGCTGCGAGGCGACGGAGGTGTACTCGCCCGCGGCCATCGAGAAGGCTCCGGCGGCGAGGCCGGCGAGGCCCGTGAGGACGATGGTCCCGTGCGCCACGGATCCTCCGGCGACACCGGTGATCAGGGCCAGATTGGACACGAGGCCGTCCATCGCGCCGAAGACGGCGGGGCGCAGCCAGCCACCGTTGACGTCACGGTGGGTGTGGTTGTCGCGGTGCGCCTCGTGCAGTGCCGCTTCGGTGTCGATGATGGACATGCCGGTCGTGCCCCCTCTTTCACGCCTGAACCGGCGCCGCTCTCGCGGAGCTGATCGGCGTCGTGGTTCCTCAATCGATGGTTGCGGTGATCGACCCTTCAGGTCTTCAAGCCCTCAACACCGTCGAAAGTACGCGCGGAAAATGGTCCCCGCTAGCAAGGAAGGCCGTACTTACCTGCGCTTTTGCGGTAGTTGCGGGGCTGGGCGAGGGCCCGCACAGGACCCCTGACGCTCATCGGTACGAGCTCGCGCACAGATGTCGAAGGGGTGACGCTGGGGCTCCGGGGCTCCTGCCCGCCGCCCGGCGTGGCAGAGATCCAGGAAAGGGCCGGCGGGCAGCGTCGCGTGCCGGCCCGGCCGGTCCGTCCTGGAGGGACCGGCGCGCAGGACGGAACTGCGCCCGCAGACCGCAGACCCGCAGAGAGGCCCGCATGGCGTCCATTGCCCGTATTCCTTCGGTCCCGGCACCGGGTGGAGCGGCAGAGCTCCGTGAGCGGGGGCGGGGTGCGCTGCTCGGCCTCGCCGTCGGCGACGCGCTGGGCGCGCCCGCGGAGAACATGAAGCCGTCCCAGATCCGCCGCCGCTGGGGCCGTATCACGGGATACGTCGCCGAGCGTCCGTCGGGCACGGACGACACCGAGTACGCGATCTTCTCGGGGCTGCTCCTCGCCCGGTACGGCTCCGGGCTCACCGTGGCGCACGTGGAGGCGGCCTGGCACCAGTGGATCGCCGACCGGGACGAGGGCCCCTTCAAGGGGGCCGGCTTCAGTGAGCGGGGCACGCTGGAGAACCTGCGGCGCGGGCTTGCGGCCCCCATCTCCGCGCAGCACCGGCACGCGTGGAGCGACGGCCTCGCGATGCGCGCCGCGCCGTTCGGCGTGTTCGCCGCGGGCCGCCCCGCCGAGGCGGCCCGGCTCGTCGCGATCGACGGCTCGGTCAGCCATGACGGGGAGGGCATCTACGGCGGTCAGGCGGTGGCCGCGGGCGTCGCGGCGGCGATGGCCGGGGCACCCACGGTGGCGGTGGTGGCCTCCGCGCTCTCCGTCGTGCCCGACGACTCCTGGACGGCGCGCTCCCTGCGCCGCGCGGTGGCCGTCGCGCACCGCGGCGAGCGGGCGGTCCGCCGGGCCGTCGTCATCGGCGGCTACCCGTGGACCGATCTTGCGCCCGAGGCCGTGGCCCTCGCCTTCGGCGCGTATGCGGCGGCCGACGGCGCGTTCGTCCAGGCGGTACTGACCGCGGTCAACATGGGGCGCGACGCCGACACCACGGCGGCCGTCGCGGGCGCCCTGGCCGGCGCCACGTGCGGCATCTCGGCGATCCCCGCGGACTGGGCGACCGCCATCGGCCCGGCCAGGGGGACGTGCCTGCCGTCGATGAAGGGCCACCACGTCCTGGAGGTCGCGGACCTGCTGACACCGGAGGAACGCGCGGCGGGGCGGTCGGGAGCCTGGTCGGGGGCCGGGGCGGGGCGGTGGCTGAGTGCGGGCGTTCGGCCGGGGCCGCGGTCGGGATCGGCGTCGGGGGCGGGGTCGGGATCGGCGTCGGGGGCGGGGGCGGGGTCGGGATCGGGTGATCCCGACCGCCCGTCTGATCCCCACCGTCCCCCTGATCCGCAGTGCGATCCCGGCAGGCCGGTTGTGAACGGCAGCCCGGTGGACATGGCCGATCCCGACGAGGGGGCGGCTCCGTGACCGACATGGACGTACCGACCGGCCCCAGAGGCCGCAACCACCCACCTGAGGGCGACACCCGCCACGCAGGCCCGACACCGGCGACGCCGGAAGCCGACGGCTACGTACCCGATGGCGAGGCCGCGTCCCCCGGCCGCCCGGCGGGCCCACGCCGGGCCCCGGCCGAAGAGACACCGCGGGCGGGACGCACGCCGACAACGCCGGAAGCCGACGGCTACGTGCCTGGTGGCGAGGCCGCTCCCGGCCGCCCCGGCAGCCCACGCCCGGCCCCGGCCGACCAGACACCTCGAGCGGGACGCACGCCGACAACGCCGGAAGCCGACGGCTACCTGCCCGACAGCGAGGCCGCTCCCGGCCGCCCCGGCAGCCCACGCCCGGCCCCGGCCGACCAGACACCTCGGACCGGACGCACGCCGACGACGCCGGAAGCCGACGGCTACGTACCCGATGGCGAGGCCCCTCCCCGCCGCCCCGCAAGCCCACGCCAGACCCCAACCGACCAGGCACCTCGCGCGGAACGTGCACCGGCAACGCGGGCCGCGGACGGTCGTGGGCGGAGGCGTAAGGGGCCCGGCCGCACCCCGCACGGACGCACACCGGCGGCCTACGACGATGCGAGCGCCACAGCCAGATACGTGCTGGCAGCTGACGGCTACGTGCCTCCGGCGGATGAGTACGCACTCGCCACGACCCCGGACACACCGGACGTCCCCGCGCCCGACACCACCCCCGCCACGCCCGACACCACCCCCGCCGGACCGGGAGCCCCCGGCACGGCGGACGGCGGCCCCACCGCGGCCGTCCGAGCGCGCGAGCGCGAGGAGCGACCCCGTGGCGGTGATGGCGCGTCCGGCGCTCAGCTGCTCGAGCGCGCCGACAGCTTCCCCACCGGCATCGCCCCGGACACGGGCCTCACCCGCGACACCGGCAGCGCCGGCAGCGCCCCCTCCACGCGCACCCGAACCCGCGAGAGGCGACTCCGTGGCGGTGGCGGCGCAACGGGCACTGCTCCGAGGAATGCCCCCGCCCCGGCCCGGGGTCTCGGAGCGGGCCGCGGCCCAGGGAGCGGCGCCGGAGATTCCGGGCCGGCCGCCGACACGGGCGCCGCCCAGGAAGCCGGCGGCGCCCGCCGCCCCGCCCGCCGTATCGAAGGCCTCCTGCTCGGGCTCGCCGCAGGTGACGCCGCCGGGTGGCCGGCCGCCCGGCACCGGGCCGCCCGGATGCCCGAATGGACGCGGCGGCTGACGCGGGAGCTGGACACGTTCGCCGAGGAGAACGCGACCACCACGCTGCCCGTGCCCATCGCGCTCAACCAGCCCCCGGAGCCCCTCCGCCTCGGCCCCTCCGACGACGCGGAGTGGGCAGCGTTCACCGCCGGGGCCCTGCTGTGCGCCGCCGACAGCAGCGCCCTCGGCGACCTCGGCCGGGGACGCCGGATGCGCGCCGCCATCGACCTGTCCTGGAACGCCCTCGCCGGCGAGGTCGCCGCGGCCGCCGACCGCGCCCCCGAGGTCGAGTCGGCCGTGCTCCAGCTGCGCGCCCGCATCTCCGTACGGGCCGGCCTCGGCAACCTCGCCACCGGCCTGCGCCCGCCCGCCACGGGCCACGACAACCCGCACTACTTCGACGACGCGGCCTGCGTACGCGCCTGCGTGCTCGCGATCGCGCACCCCGGCGACCCCGAGGAGGCCGCGGACCTCGCCGAGTTCGACGCCCGCTACACGCAGGACGGCGACGGCGTGCACGGCGCCCGCGCCATGGCCGCCGCGGTCGCCGCCGCACTCGGCGGCGCGGACGTCGACACCTGCGTGGCCGCGGCGCTCGCCCAGCTGCCCGAGCCCACGGAGGTCGGCCGCAACGCGCGCCACGCCCTGAAGCTCGCCCGCGCCGCCGACAGCGCCTTCGGCCTGGTACCGCTCCTCGAGCACCAGATCGTCGACCACGTCTACAGCTACGGAATCGCGGCCGCCGAAACCGTCCCCGTCGCCCTCGCACTAGTGGCCGCCGCCCGCGGCCGGCTGCAGGAGGCCGTACCCGCGGCCGCGTGCCTGTCGCGCGTCGCCGACTCGGCCCCCGCCCTCGCCGGCGCCCTGGCCGGCGCGCTCGGCGGGGGCGACGCCGTGCCCGCCGCCTGGCGCGACGCCTGCCGCACCCTCCCCGGCTGCGCCCTTCCCCGCCTCACCGGCACGGATCTCGTGGAACTCGCCGAACACCTCGCACACACGGAATTGACCACCACAGAGGGATGATTCACATATGCGGGACATTAACGACGTAACCGACGGCGTTACCGATGACCTGACCCTGGAGGAACGGATCTCCGGCTGCCTCGTCGGCGCCGCCGTCGGCGACGCGCTCGGCGGCCCCGTCGAGGGCTACTCCCCCGAGCAGATCGTGGAGCGCCACGGCGGCCGCGTGCACGGCGTCGTCGGCCCCTGGCACGGCGACGACTGGCGCACCGCCCGCCCCATCGCCCCGTACCACAAGGGCGACGGGCACGTCACCGACGACACCCTGATGACGCACGCGCTGGTACGCGTCTACGCCACCGTCCGCGACCACCTCGACGCCTACGCCGTGGCCGAGCACCTCGTCCCCGAACTGATCAGCCGCCCGGTGTGGATCCCGGAACTCCAGGCCGAGGCGCTCCCTCTCCAGCGGATCTTCCTCGCCGAGAAGTGGCTGGTGGCGCGGCTCCACTACGGCCATGTGGATCCCCGCGAGGCGGGCAGCGGCAACATCGTCAACTGCGGTGCGGCGATGTACATGGCCCCGGTCGGCCTGGTCAACGCGGCCGATCCGCGGGGCGCGTACGGGGAGGCGATCGACGTCGCCGGCGCGCACCAGTCGTCGTACGGGCGGGAGGCCGCGGGTGTCTTCGCGGCCGCCGTGGCCGCGGCATGCCGGCCCGGCGCGACGCCCGCGTCGGTCGTCGACGCCTGCCTGGCCCTCGCGAAGGACGGCACGCGCGCCGCGATCGAGGCCGTCTGCGAAGTCGCCTCCCACCACACGGAGTTCGAGTCCGCCCTGGCGCCGCTGCGCGCGGCGGTCGAGCCGTACGACACGGTGGGCCCCGACTACCGCGCACCCTCGCTCGGCGCTCGCCGCCCCTCCCGGCTGCACGCCATCGAGGAACTGCCCATCGCGCTCGGCATGCTGGTCGTGGCCGCCGGCGACTACCGCCACGCCGTTCTCGGCTCGGTCAACTACGGCCGGGACTGCGACTCGATCGCCACGATGGCGGGCGCACTCGCGGGCGCGCTGGGCTCCGACGTACCGGACGAATGGGCGAAGGCGGTGGCCGACGCCAGCCGCCTGGATCTGCACACACCGGCACGGACACTCGCGGAGGTGACCCGCGAGGTCTTCACCCGCGACGTACGCCGCCGCCGCGCCCACGAGGCCGCGTTCGCGGAGATGGCGGGCCTGCGATGACGGGCCCGCCCCAACACCCGGGCAGTACGCCGACCGGCCCGGCGCTCCGCCTCACCTGGGTCCAGCCCGAGGACCTGCTCGGCCACGAGCTACGGCAGGCGGCGGAGGACGGCCGCGACGCGACGGCCATCGCCGCACGCTGGCGATCGGCGGGCGGCCCGGAGGCCCCGTCCCGGGCGGGCGCGTCCCCGACTCCGAAGACTCCGGAACTGCGCACCCTGGCGGAGCACCTCCTCACGGAACTGGCAGCTCTCCCGACGCCGTTGGCGGAAGCAGAGCCAACGGACCTCGCCGACATCAGGACGATGTGCCCGGAGTGGCCGCGGCTCGCCGACGCCGCTGTGGGCAGTGGGCACAGCGGACCTCAGCCCCTCACATGGGGGCCTGGGGGCACACCCCCAGTTCCGGGAAGGGGCGGGCTTGGGGAAGAAACCACTCCCTTGCTCCCCCGCCTGGAAGCCGCCTGGCTGGGCAGAGCCACCGGCTGCCTCCTCGGCAAGCCGGTGGAGAAACTCCCCCTGAATGGCATCCGCGCCCTCGCCCGAGCAACGGGCAACTGGCCCCTCAACACCTGGTTCACCGCCCAGGGCGTCCCCGACGCCCTGACCCGCGCACACCCCTGGAACCGCCGCTCCGCCACCACATCCCTCGCCGAGAACATCGACGGCATGCCGGAGGACGACGACCTCAACTACCCGCTGCTGAACCTCCTGTTGCTCCAGCGGTACGGCCCCGACTTCACCACCACGGACGTGGCCCGGCTCTGGCTCGACGAACTCCCCGCCGGCCGCACGTTCACCGCCGAACGCATCGCGTACCGCAACCTCCTCGACGGCATCGAGCCACCGCATACGGCCCGCCACCGCAACCCGTTCCGGGAGTGGATCGGCGCCCTCATCCGCGCCGACGTGCACGGCTGGACGCACCCGGGCGACCCGGGCACCGCGGCCGCGCAGGCGCACCGCGACGCGGTGCTCACGCACACCGCGAACGGCGCCTACGGCGCGATGTTCGCCGCCGCCGCGATCGCCGAGGCGGCGGGTGGGCGAAGCGACGTCCACGGGTGCCTGCGCACCGGGCTCGCCGTCGTACCACCGGACTCCCGCCTGGCCCGCGCCGTACGCCACGGCATCCAACTCGCTGAATCCGAGGGCGACTTCGACACGGTGGTCGACAAGCTGCACGCCGCGTACGGCACGTACCACTGGGTGCACGTCATCCCCAACGCCGCCCTGCTCGCCGCCGCGCTCACCCACGCCGACGGCGACTTCACCGGCTCCATCTGCCGTGCGGTGTCGGGCGGCTGGGACACCGACTCGAACGGCGCGACCGCCGGTTCGCTCGCAGGGCTGCTCGCGGGCCGTCCGGACGCGCTGCCCGAGCGCTGGACCGCCCCGCTCAAGAACCGCCTCGCCACGTCCGTCGCCGGCTTCGACGGCATCGGCTTCGACACCCTCGCGCAGCTGACCCATGCCCAGCTCACCCAGTCACAGCACGCCCAACTGACCCACGCCCGCGTCACCTACCGGGAGGCACGTCACCCATGACCCAGATCGTCGTGTTCGGCAGCGCGAACATGGACCTCGTCGCGTACGTCGCGAAGGCCCCGCAGCGCGGAGAGACCGTCACGGGACGCGAGTTCCGTACGCTCCCCGGCGGCAAGGGTGCCAACCAGGCCGTGGCCGCGGCCCGCGCAGGCGGCACGGTGTCGATGATCGGCGCGGTGGGCGCCGACGCCCACGGCACCCAGCTGCGGGCCACGCTCGAACACTCGGGCGTGGACACCGACCTGCTGCGCACCGCGGAGGGCCCGTCCGGAACCGCGCACATCGTCGTGGACGACGAGGGAGGCAACGCCATCGTCGTCATCCCCGGCGCCAACGGCACCGTCACGTCCCTCGCCCCCGGCGACGAGGCCGTCCTGGCCCTCGCCGACATGCTGCTGCTGCAACTGGAGATCCCCTTGGAGGGCGTGCTGGCCGCGGCCGAGGCCGCGCGCCGGCACGGTGTACGCACTGTCCTCACCCCGTCGCCCGTCCAGCCCCTGCCGGCCGGGCTCCTCGCCGCCACCGACCTCCTCGTCCCGAACGAGCACGAGGCCGCCGCCCTCACCGGCGTCACCGACCCGTACGAGGCGGCGGACGCCCTGCTGGAACAGGTGCCGGAGGTCGTGGTCACGCTGGGTTCGTCGGGATGTCTCTACGCCGCCCGGGGTGCCGAGAAGATCACCGTCCCGGCTCCGCACGTGACGGCCGTGGACTCGACGGGCGCGGGCGACGAGTTCGTCGGCTCCCTGGCCGTGGCACTGGGCGAGGGCAGGCCGATGGCCGAGGCCCTGGCCTGGGCGTCGTCCGCGGCCGCGCTCTCGGTGCAGCGGCCCGGAGCGTCGGCCGCCATGCCCTGCCGCGGCGAGATCGACGAACTCGCCCTGCACGAGGAGCAGGAGCAGCATGAACAGCAGGACAAGCAGGGCGAGCACCTCTCATGAACACCGCATCGAACCCCGCATCGAACCCCGCACCAGAGCAGCCCGCGGCCGGGCCACCCTGGACACAGCAACCTGCCGCCCCGGCCCAGCAACCGCCACCTCTCACCGGCCTCCGCGTACTCGACATCGCGACCCTCTTCGCCGGGCCGCTGGCCGCCACCCTGCTCGGCGACTTCGGCGCCGAGGTGATCAAGGTCGAGCATCCCCGCAGACCCGATCCGTCCCGCGGCCACGGCCCGTCGAAGGACGGCATCGGCCTGTGGTGGAAGCTGCTCGGCCGCAACAAGCGCACGATGACCGCCGACCTGTCCACGGCGGGCGGCCGCGCGACGCTCCTGCGCCTGGCCGCCACCGCGGACGTCGTCGTCGAGAACTTCCGTCCGGGCACCCTGGAGCGCTGGGGCCTGGGCTGGGAGGAACTGTCCGCGGTCAACCCACGGCTGGTCCTGGCGCGCGTCACGGGCTTCGGTCAGTTCGGGCCGTACGCGCACCAGCCGTGCTTCGGCACCCTCGCGGAGGCCCTCAGCGGCTTCGCCGCGGTGACCGGTGACCCGGACGGCCCGCCGACACTGCCCCCCTTCGGCCTCGCCGACTCGATCGCGGGCATCACCACGGCGTACGCGGTGATGACGGCGCTCCACGCCCGCGACCGCACCGGCCGCGGCCAGATCGTCGACATGGCGATCATCGAACCGATCCTGACCGTGGTCGGCCCGCAGCCGCTCTGGTACGACCAGCTGGGCCACGTCCAGCCGCGGACCGGCAACCGGTCGGCGAACAACGCACCCCGCAACACGTACCGCACGTCCGACGGGCACTGGGTCGCCGTCTCCACCTCGGCGCAGTCCATCGCGGAGCGCGTGATGCATCTGGTGGGGCGGCCCGAGCTGATCTCCGAGCCCTGGTTCGCGACGGGCGCGGACCGGGCCCGCCACGCCGACGTGCTCGACGACGCGGTCGGCACGTGGATCGCCCGGCGCACCCGCGACGAGGTGCTCGAGGCCTTCGCCAAAGCGGAGGCGGCGGTCGCTCCCGTCCAGGACGTACGCGACATCATGGGCGACCCGCAGTACGCGGCCCGCGACGCGCTCACGACCGTCGACGACCCCGAACTCGGCCCGCTGCGCATGCAGAACGTCCTCTTCCGCCTCACCGAGACCCCCGGCGCCATCCGCTGGGCCGGCCGTCCGCACGGCGCGGACACGGACGCCCTCCTGACGGAACTGGGCCTGACGGAACAGGAGATCGCGACCCTGCGGTCGGAGGGTGCCGTATGAACCGCATGAACGACATGCACGGCTGGCACGGCGGCAGCGATATGCGCGGCACCGTCGGCCGGCCCGCCGCGCCACCCCCGCTGACCTGGCTGTATGCGCCCGGAGACCGGCCCGAGGTGGCAGCCAAGGCCCTCGCCTCCGGCGCCGACATCGTCGTGATCGACTTGGAGGACGCGGTAGCCGCGCACCGCAAGGAGTACGCGCGCGCTGCCACCGCCGAGCTGCTCTCCGAGAGGCCCCCCGTCCCGGTCCATGTCCGGATCAACGCGCTGGACAGCCCGCTCGCCGAGGCCGACATCCGAGCCGTCGCCGCCCTCCCCGGCCTCTCCGGGCTGCGGCTGCCGAAGGTCACATCCCCGGACGACGTCGTTCGTATCGCGGAACTCGCGGCGCCCGCCGAGGGCGGCGCCCTTCCGCTCTACGCCCTCCTGGAATCCGCCCTCGGCGTGGAGCGCGCCTTCGCCGTGGCGAGCGCCCATCCGGCGCTACGCGGCATCGCGCTCGGCGAGGCCGACCTCCGCGCGGACCTGGGGGTAATGCACGACGCCGGGCTCGACTGGGCGCGCGGCCGCATCGTGCTGGCGGCGCGCGCCGCGGGGCTCGCGCCGCCCGCCCAGTCCATGTACCCGGACGTACGCGACCTCGAGGGACTCATGGCCTCCTGCGCCCACGGCCGCGCCCTGGGGTTCCTCGGCCGTATGGCGATCCACCCGCGCCAGCTGCCGGTGATCAAGCGGGCCTACCTCCCGTCCCCGGCGGAGATCGCGTCCGCGGAGGAGATCCTCAAGAGCGCCACGTCGGACTCCGGGGCACTCGCCCTCCCGGACGGCCGCTTCGTCGACCCGGCGATCGTGGCCTGCGCCGAGCGCACGCTGGCGCTGGCGCAACGCGCGGACTGAGTGTCCGGTCACTCGTCCTCGATGGCCTTGCGTACCTCCTCGGCGATCGGGGTGCTTCGGGTCAGCTCCCTGATCCGGTGCCTGATGTCGCGATGCCCCCGGCCCGGGAAGAGGCGGTACTGCAGTCCGCCGGCCCCCGCCAGGGCGGCCCGGTGCAGGTCGCGGTCGTCCAGCGGCGGGCGGCAGTCCGGCCGCCATACCCCCGCCACGTCGGCGATCCGGCGCGCCGGCTCCGCCCTCGAGCCCGGCTCCGTGGCGTACCAGGCGGTGTACGGGAACAGGCCCAGGATCCGGAAGCGGGGCTGGGCGCGCAGCTGGCCGCGCGCGGCCAGCGCCTCAAGATAGGGCTGGTCGACCGAGGGATAGGGCGCGCTGACATCGTGCAGGATCTTGTCGAGCCATCGCTCGATCCGCAGGCTCCACCGGCTCTTGCCTTCACGCGCGAGCGCGTCGAGCACATGGTCGCCGACCGGGTCCCCCAACGGGAGCGGCCGTACCCGGGTGATCTGCCGGCCCTCGACGGCGATCGCCCCGGCCAGCAGCAAGTCGGTGAGCACCGCTCCGGCCAGGACCCGGTCGAAGTACCACGGCTGCTTCAGCTGCCCGGTCTCCGGCACGGCGCTGAGCAGCAGGAGCTCCTCCGCCAGTGTGATGCGCGGCCTGTCGTACATCGGCGGCCCCTCCCCCGCGGGATCTTGCCCTTACCGGGACCGCACGCACAGGGGCCGCCGGACATCTCGTCCCGCGGCCCCTGTGCGTACCCGGCCCGTCAGCTCTTCTGGGCGGACCCGGCCTCGTCCTTGTCCTTGTCCTCCGCGGAGCCCGAAGGCTCGGGTACGGCGGCGTCCTCGGGGCCTTCCGACGCTTCCCCGGAGTCCCCCGGAGTGTCTGCGGCCTTCTCGCCCTCGTCGGAGGTGGTCTCCGCGATGGCCTTCCCGTCCTCGTCGGAGGCGCTCTCCGAGGTGGCCTTCTCGCCCTCGTCGGATTCGGCAACCGGCTCCACGATCTCCTCGCGTCCCGGCCGCCGCTTCGACGAGACCACGATGTAGACCACCGCGAGCAGGAAGACGAGCAGCGCGGTCCAGTTGTTGAGCCGCAGACCGAAGATGTGGTGCGCCTCGTCGACGCGCATGTACTCGATCCAGAAGCGGCCCGTGCAGTACGCGGCGACGTAGAGCGCGAAGGCCCGCCCGTGCCCGAGCTTGAAGCGCCGGTCGGCCCAGATGACGAGCAGCGCGACGCCGATGCACCACAGCGACTCGTAGAGGAACGTGGGGTGGTACGTGCCGGGGATCCGGCCGTCCTCGGACGACGTGATCTTCAGCGCCCACGGCACGTCGGTGGCCCGGCCGTAGAGCTCCTGGTTGAACCAGTTACCCCAGCGGCCGATCGCCTGGGCGAAGGCGATGCCCGGCGCGACCGCGTCGGCGTACGCCGGAAGGGGGATGCCCCGCCGCCGGCAGCCGATCCAGGCGCCGAGCGCACCGAGGGCGATGGCGCCCCAGATGCCGAGGCCGCCCTCCCAGACCTTGAAGGCGTCGACCCAGTCGCGGCCCTCGCTGAAGTACAGCTCGTAGTCCGTGATCACGTGGTAGAGCCGGCCGCCGACAAGGCCGAATGGCACCGCCCACACGGCGATGTCGGCCACGGTGCCGGACCGCCCGCCCCGGGCGATCCACCGCTTGTTGCCGAGCCAGACGGCCACGAAGACACCGATGATGATGCAGAACGCGTAGCCGCGCAGCGGAATGGGGCCGAGGTACAGCACACCGCGCGACGGGCTGGGAATGAAGGCAAGGTCCATGGCAGGGTCGACGCTACCCTGCCGGACGGGAGACGCGGCAACCCGCCCGGCTACGGCTCCATAACACCGATCCGTATGACACCGGTCCGTGTCAGGCCTTGGCGGCCTCCTCGACCATCTGCTTCAGCTTCTCCGGCGTGAGCGGGTTCTGCTGGTCGCCGGACACCTTCTTGCCGTTGAGCAGGACGGTCGGGGTGCCCCCGAAGTTTCCGGCCTCGAAGGCCTCGTTGGACTTGGCGACCCAGCTGTTGTGGGTGCCGTCGTTCACGCACTTCTCGAACGCGGGGGTGACCAGCCCGTCCACCTTGCCCGCCAGCTCGATCAGCTTGCTGTTCTTCGCGAAGGCGTCGTCCGTCTCGACGGGCTGGTTCTCGTAGAGCACGTCGTGGTACGCGGTGAACTTGCCGGCGTCCTGGGCGCAGGCCGCGGCGTTGGCCGCGCGCAGGGAGCCGCTGCCGCCCATGTTCTTGTCGATGAGCGTGGCCAGGCGGTACTCGACGCGGAGCTTGCCCGCCGCGGTCAGCTCATGGATCGTCGCGCGGTACGTGTCCTCGAAGTTCTTGCAGGCCGGGCAGCGGAAGTCCTCCCAGACCGTGAGGGTCGATTTGGCGGTGTCCTGTCCGACGGGGATCACCAGGCTGTCCTGCCCGGCTGCCCCGGTGGGCGCCGCGACCGGGCCCGAGGTGTCGGTCTTGTCCTCGCCCGAGTTGGCGGCGATCACGCCGATCACGGCGGCCAGTGCCAGCACGCATACCACGGTCGCCCCGACGATCAGCGTCCGGCGCCGCCTCTCCCGCGCCTTGTCACGCTCTCGCTCGGCCGCGATCCGCTCGCGTGCGCTGCGCTTTCCCTCACGGTTCTTGTCACTCACACTCCGCCAAACGAACCGGGGAGGCACCAGCGTGCCTCCCCGGTCCAGGACCACCCATAAGAGTTATGCACCCTTAGGAGCGATTCGTACGGGTCCCCTCGTACGGGTCACCGGCCGGCGCGACCGGTGCCTGCTCGTGGGCTATGCGTTTCCGCGTCGAACGCCCTCCGCGAGGGCGCCCGCGAGCGCGCGGACCGCCTCGACACCCGCCGCGTCGTCCTCCGCGTCCAGCATCCGCTTGACGAACGCGGAGCCGACGATGACGCCGTCGGCGAAGCCCGCGACCTCGGCGGCCTGCTCGGCGTTCGACACACCGAGGCCGACGCAGACGGGCAGGTCGGTGGTGGCGCGGGTACGTCGTACGAGGTCCTGCGCCTGTGCGCCGACGGACTCGCGGGTGCCCGTGACACCCATCAGCGAGGCCGCGTACACGAAGCCGGAACCCGCCGCGGTGATCTTCGCGAGCCGCTCGTCCTTGCTGCTCGGCGCGACGACGAAGACCGTGGCGAGACCGTGCTTCTCGGCGTGCTCCCGCCACGTCGCGGACTCCTGGACGGGCAGGTCGGGCAGGATGCAGCCCGCGCCGCCCGCCTCCGCGAGTTCGGCGGTGAACCGCTCGATGCCGTAGCGGTCGATCGGGTTCCAGTACGTCATGACGAGCACGGGCTTCCCGGTCGCCTCGTACGCCTCGCGCACGGTGCGCATGACGTCCGCGATCTTCACGCCGCCGCGCAGCGCGATGTCGTCCGCGGTCTGGATGACGGGCCCGTCGAGGACCGGGTCGCTGTGCGGCAGCCCCACCTCGACGACGTCGGCGCCGCCGTCGAAGGCGGCCTTGATCGCCTCGATGCCGCCGTCCACGGTCGGGAAGCCGGCCGGGAGGTAGGCGATGAGGGCCGCGCGCCCCTCGGCCTTGGCGGCCGCGAGGGTGTCGCTCAGCAGTTGGCGCTTCCCACCGATGAATGCAGTGCCGCTCACTTCGCGTCCCCCCGAATCTCGGCGACCCCGCCGTTCGCGTCCGCCTCGACGGCGGCGTCGACCGCGGCCGCGTCCTTGACCTCGTTCCGGTCGTACAGCCCGAAGTAGCGGGCGGCGGTGTCCATGTCCTTGTCGCCGCGCCCGGACAGGTTGACGATGATCAGCCCGTCCTTGCCCAGTTCCCTGCCGACCTCGAGGGCCCCGGCGAGCGCATGGGCGCTCTCGATGGCCGGGATGATGCCCTCGGTCTGCGACAACAGGCGCAGCGCCTGCATCGCCGCGTCGTCGGTGACGGCGCGGTACTCGCCGCGACCGCTGTCCTTGAGGTACGCGTGCTCGGGTCCGATGCCCGGGTAGTCGAGCCCGGCCGAGATCGAGTACGGCTCGGTGATCTGGCCTTCCTCGTCCTGCAGGACGTACGACCGGGAGCCGTGCAGGATGCCGGGTTCGCCCGCGGTGAGGGTCGCCGCGTGCTCGCCGGTCTCGATGCCGTGACCTGCGGGTTCGCAGCCGACGAGGCGTACGGACTCGTCGGGGATGAAGGCGTGGAACAGGCCGATGGCGTTGGAGCCGCCGCCGACGCAGGCGACCGCCGCGTCGGGCAGGCGGCCGGCCCGCTCCAGGATCTGGCGGCGGGCCTCCACGCCGATGACGCGGTGGAAGTCGCGCACCATGGCGGGGAAGGGGTGCGGTCCGGCCACGGTCCCGAAGAGGTAGTGGGTGCGGTCGACGTTGGCGACCCAGTCGCGGAAGGCCTCGTTGATCGCGTCCTTCAGCGTCCGGGAGCCGGACTTCACGGCGATGACCTCGGCGCCGAGCATGCGCATGCGGGCGACGTTGAGGGCCTGGCGCTGGGTGTCGATCTCACCCATGTAGATGGTGCACTCGAGCCCGAACAGCGCACAGGCGGTGGCCGTCGCGACGCCGTGCTGGCCGGCGCCGGTCTCGGCGATGACGCGCGTCTTGCCCATCCGCTTGGTGAGCAGGGCCTGGCCGAGCACGTTGTTGATCTTGTGTGAGCCGGTGTGGTTCAGGTCCTCGCGCTTGAGGAACACCCGGGCGCCGCCCGCGTGCTCGGCGAACCGCGGCACCTCCGTGAGCGCGCTCGGGCGCCCCGTGTAGTTCACGAGCAGGTCGTCCAGCTCGCGGGCGAACTCCGGGTCGGACTTCGCCTTCTCGTACTCGACGGCGACCTCGTCCACGGCGGCGACCAGCGCCTCCGGGATGAACTTGCCGCCGAACGCGCCGAAGTACCCCTCGGTGCTGGGGACCTGACCCTCCGGGTCGGGAATGAAGAACTCGCTGGGCATGCGAACCTCGCAGGGGCGTTGTGCCCCGTCTCTCGGGGTTGACGATGGTCACGGTAGCGCTGCCGCGCGCCTGAGCCGCCGTGGGCGCCGTTCCGCCGCCGCTCCGCCCGCCTGTGGGCATGCGTTCCTCCCCCAGCGCCTTAAGGGCCTGGGAGGTACCCCCAGGGCGGAACGATTGCCCACAACGGTCGCGGACCCGGGCACTCGTGCCCAGGCCCAAAAAGCGGGTGCCGCTTCAGGCGGCGGCGAGGCGGGGCGCCCGGCAGGGGCGCGCGGCACGCTCACGCCATCGCATGCCGTTGACCTGCCCGGGCTCGTCTCCGATCACATAGCGGACACGCCGCCCGTGCACCCGCCGGGCCGGCGCACGACAGCCACGCGGCCGACAGCCGCGGGCAAGGCGGGCGTACGGGTCCTGTGGGGCCGCCCCGGGACCGCCAGGCCGCGCGCAGGCGGCGGCACCGGCCGAGCAGGAGCTCGTCCGGTGCCGGACTGCGAGGCGGCCCTGGGTCACGTCGGGATCAGCCCCTGCCGTGCCGCAGCGCGGGATGCGCCCCTGCGGCGACGAGGTCGGAGACCGCCGTCTTCGGGTCCTTACCGGTGACCAGGGACTCGCCGACCAGGACGGCGTCGGCACCGGCGTTGGCGTAGGCGATCAGGTCGTGCGGGCCCCGGACGCCGGACTCGGCGACCTTGACGATCGAGTCGGGGATCTCGGG
Source organism: Streptomyces sp. NPDC002896 (assembly GCF_040295225.1). NCBI lineage: Bacteria > Bacillati > Actinomycetota > Actinomycetes > Kitasatosporales > Streptomycetaceae > Streptomyces > Streptomyces sp. NPDC002896. The sequence goes on from NZ_JBEOVA010000010.1 coordinate 271,278, forward strand.
CGCGACGCGCTCGAAGGTCGACCTGTCGACTTCGAGCGTCTTCAGGTTGCGCGCGTTGATGCCGATGATCCGCGCACCCGCGTCGATCGCCCGCTCGGCCTCGTCCTCGTCGTGCACCTCGACGAGCGGCGTGAGTCCGATTGACTCGGCGCGCTCGATCAGCGACTCGAGGGCGGGCTGGTCCAGGGCGGCGACGATCAGCAGCACGAGGTCGGCGCCGTACGCCCGGGCCTCCCACAGCTGGTACGACGTGACGATGAAGTCCTTGCGGAGCACCGGGATCTCGACGTTGGCCCGGACGGCCTCCAGGTCGGCGAGCGATCCTCCGAAGCGGCGCTGCTCGGTCAGGACGGAGATGACGGCTGCGCCGCCCGCCTCGTAGTCGGCGGCGAGCCCGGCCGGATCGGCGATCGCGGCGAGCGCGCCCTTGGACGGGCTGGAGCGCTTGACCTCGCAGATCACCTTGACGCCGTCGCCACGCAGCGCGGCGACTCCGTCCTTGCCCTGAGGAGCCTTTGCCGCACGCTCCTTGAGCTCGTCGAGCGTGACGCGTGCCTGCCGCTCCGCGAGGTCGGCACGGACTCCGTCGATGATCTCGTCGAGCACACTCACGCGAGCGGCCCCCTTCCCTGACGGTTGCGGCATTGAAGCTGTTCGAACTGACGCACCGGCAATCCGATGGTCACTTGCGATGGTATCCGCAGGAGGGCCTTGGCCCCGCATCCGGCGGACCGTGGTCCCACTACCTGGACATTCGCTTGTTGATCAAGGGTGCAGCCAGCCACCGAACGGCAGGTTCCGGACAATGGTGAACGCCAGGACCAGCACACCGAACGCCCACAGGTGCGCCGGACGGGGGTCGATCCGCAGCGGCCGCCCCCGGGCCGCCCTGACGGCCCAGACGCCCCATAGCGCCGCGAAGAGCACATACCCGGCGACGGCCAGCGCGTTGTCCCTCAACGCGGCCGCGAAGTCTCCGTGCACGAAGGCGTGCGCACTGCGCAGCCCGCCGCAGCCGGGGCAGTAGATGCCGGTGAACCGGAGCAGCGGGCAGACGGGGTAGTGCCCGGGCTCATTGGGGTCGACCACTCCGACGTAGGCAAAGGCGGCGACAACCGAGGCGAACACACCGACGGGCACGAGCAGACGCTGGAGGGGGGTGGTCGGTGACGTGCCGGGTGTGGGTGTGGTGGGGATGGGCGCGGCCGGGGTTGTGTGACGGGTCACGGCCGGTTGGCCGGGCACATCGACGTGATGGGGCACGTCAGCGTGACCGGGGATGCCATGCCCGGACGACACGGCATAGCCGGACGGCACGGCCTGCCCGGACGGAGCCGCCGCAGGGGCAGCCGGCACCGCAGAGGCAGCCGGCGGCGCGGCGTGGCCGGTGGACGCTGTACTCCGGCGTTCGGGGTTCACGCGGGCATTCTCCCCCGGACCCACACCCTCCGCCCGCCGGACGGCATCCTCGCCGGTCGCGAAGAAGGCGGCGCCGGTACGCGAAGAAGGCGGCGCCGGCGCCGGGCCGGTGCCGCCTCCTTCGGCGTGGAGAACCGGGGAGCGCGGAAGCGTCAGCTCTCGGCCTGTGCGGGCTGCGGCTGCGGCCGCTTCTGGCCCAGGCCGGCCACGCTCATGGCGCCGCCGACGACCGCGCCGGCGGCGATGATCACCATGCCGGCCCAGAAGCCCAGCGGGTTGGCCATGACCATGAAGGCACCCGCGACGCAGAAACCGATGAAGGCGATGATGACACCGGTCCACGCGGCCGGGGTGTGTCCGTGTCCGTGGCTGCCCGCCATTGCTTTGCTCCTCGTTGCTCTCGTTGCTGTGTGCGCCGTACGCGGCTGTGTGCGTGACGTGCTACGCGGTGGTGAGCCGGACGCTCGGCACCATTCTCCCGTACTCACCCGTATGGCTGAGCCGCGGGGGGTCCCGGACCGCCGGGCCCGAAGACCCAGGGGCTCAGGGACTTCCGGGCCATGAGATCCAGCGACCCATGAGATCCGGACCCGGATCGCCCGGTTCACGCCCGGGAGCGGGTCGGCTCCCGGGTTCACACCTCGCGGGTGGGGTCCTCGCCCCGGTCGAGGGCCTTCCAGAGGTCCTCGGGCCGGTCGGGGTCGACGACCGGGGCCTTACGGGGACGGGGGGTGCCGTCGCGCTCGTACCGGCCGGACATGGCGGGCCAGCCGCGGCCGTAGCGCAGGGCGAGCAGCCCCGCGAGGAGCAGGAGTGCGCCGCCCGCGGCCGCCACGTACGGCCAGGCGGTGTGGGTCAGGGCGCCGACGGTCGCCGCGGTGTTGCCGGCCGCATCGGCGGCCTGCTCGTCGAGTGCGGCGCTGTCGCCGGCTCCGAGCACGGCCGCGGCGACGGTGCCCGCGCCGGAGAGCGTGAGGAGGGCCGAGACGAGCAGGCGCCCCGCGCGGCGCACCGCGAAGACGGCGACGAGTGCGGCGAGGCCCACTATCGCGAGCGCGGCCGGCACACCGGTGATGTCGCTGCCCTTGGCTTTGAGCGCGTAGTCACCGCCCGCCACGGAGACGGTACCCGCGGCCCACTCCTGCCGGGAGGTGAGCAGGACGACAGCCGCGCCGACGGCGCCCAGCAGCAGGGCGGCTGCGAGGCTGCGGCGGCCGCCGCGGGGGGCGGAGGTCGCGGACGTCCCTTCACGGCCTTCGCGACGGGGCTGGGGAACTGCTGCAGAAGTCACCCGTCCACTATCCCCCACGCCCGCCGATGCCCGACGGGGTGGGGTGCCGGGCCCCGCCACAGGGCCCCGACCAGCAGGGGCAGCACGGCGCCGTAGAGCAGGCGTGGGCCGCCGCCCCATGCGGCTGCCCCCATGGACCAGCACCCCGAAATCGCTACGAAGAGGCCGCGTCCAGCCGGTTCGCCGTGTGGACCGCCCGTAGGACCGCCGCCGCCTTGTTGCGGCACTCCGTGTCCTCGGCGAGCGGGTCGGAGTCGGCGACGATGCCGGCGCCCGCCTGGACGTACGCCGTGCCGTCCCGCAGCAGGGCGGTGCGGATGGCGATGGCCGTGTCGGAGTCGCCCGCGAAGTCGAGGTAGCCGACGCAGCCGCCGTACAGGCCGCGGCGCGCGGGCTCGAGCTCGTCGATGATCTGCATCGCGCGGGGCTTCGGCGCGCCCGACAGGGTGCCCGCGGGGAAGCAGGCCGTCAGGACGTCGAAGGCCGTACGCCCCTCCGCGACCCGCCCGGTCACGGTCGACACGATGTGCATCACGTGCGAGTACCGCTCGATGGACATGAAGTCGACGACCTCCACCGAGCCGGGCTCGCACACCCGGCCGAGGTCGTTGCGCCCGAGGTCGACGAGCATCAGGTGCTCGGCGCGCTCCTTGGGGTCGGCGAGCAGCTCGTCCGCGAGCGCCTGGTCCTCCTTCGGCGTCGCCCCGCGCGGCCGGGTCCCCGCGATGGGATGGACCATCGCCCGCCCGTCCTCGACCTTCACGAGGGCCTCCGGGCTGGATCCGACGACGTCGAAGCCGTCGAAGCGGAAGAGGTACATGTACGGCGACGGGTTGGTCGCCCGCAGCACGCGGTAGACGTCCAGCGCGCTTGCCGTGCACGGCGTTTCGAACCGCTGCGAGGGCACGACCTGGAAGGCCTCGCCCGCGCGGATGCGCTCCTTGATGTCCTCGACGGCGTCCTGGAAGTCCGGCCCGCCCCACTGCGCGGTGAACTCCGGCAGCTCCGACGGCGGAAGCGCCGCCGGGGGCTGGGCGATCGGCCGGGACAGGTCCGCCTCCATGGCGTCGAGGCGGGCCACCGCGTCGGCGTAGGCCTCGTCGACGCCCGTGTCGAGGTCGTTGTGGTTGATCGCGTTGGCGATGAGCATGACCGTGCCGTCCCAGTGGTCCAGGACGGCCAGATCGCTGGTGAGCAGCATGGTCAGCTCGGGGAGCTTCAGGTCGTCGTGGTCGCCGGGGCCGATCTTCTCCAGGCGCCGCACGATGTCGTACCCGAGGTAGCCCACCATGCCGCCCGTGAACGGCGGCATCCCGGCGCCCAGGTCGTGCGGCGTGTGCAGCGCCTCGACGGTGGCGCGGAGCGCGGCGAGCGGGTCGCCGCCGATCGGTACACCGACGGGCGGGGCGCCGAGCCAGTGCGCCTGCCCGTCGCGCTCGGTGAGCGTGGCGGCGCTGCGCACGCCGACGAAGGAGTAGCGGGACCAGGAGCGGCCGTTCTCCGCGGACTCGAGCAGGAAGGTGCCGGGGCGCTCGGCGGCGAGCTTGCGGTACAGCCCGACGGGGGTGTCGCCGTCCGCCAGCAGCTTGCGGCTGACGGGGATCACGCGGCGGTCGGCGGCCAGCTTGCGGAACGTCTCGAGGTCCATGGCGGCCGACCTTACTGACTCAGAGGGAGGACGTCTGCGTCGAAGCAGGTGCGGTCGCCGGTGTGGCAGGCGGCGCCGACCTGGTCGACCTTCACCAGCACGGTGTCGGCGTCGCAGTCGAGGGCGACGGACTTGACGTACTGGAAGTGTCCGGACGTGTCGCCCTTGACCCAGTACTCCTGGCGGCTGCGCGACCAGTACGTGCACCGTCCCGTGGTGAGCGTGCGGTGCAGCGCCTCGTCGTCCATCCACCCGAGCATCAGCACCTCACCGGTGTCGTACTGCTGGGCGATGGCGGGCAGGAGCCCGTCCGCGCTGCGCTTGAGGCGCGCGGCGATCTCCGGGTCCAGGCTGCTGGGAGGGGGCGTGCTGCTCATGGGTGCCATTGTGCGCGATCGGTACGACAACGCGGCGCGCCGTCCGCCCGGTGGACACCCGCGCGGGTCTCCGCGGGTCGGGCGTCGCGCCCGCACGGCCCCGTACCGTGGCAAGCGCCGCGGCGCGGCCGTACGCTGGCCCCATGTCGACCCATGCCAAGCGTGAACGACTGCTCCTCGCCGACCTGTTGGAGGCGGCGGGGCCCGAGGCGCCCACCCTCTGCGAGGGCTGGCAGACCCGTGACCTGGCCGCGCACGTCGTGGTGCGCGAGCGCCGTCCGGACGCGGCGGGCGGAATCCTGATCAAGCCGCTTGCGGCCCGCCTGGAGCGGGTGATGGCGGAGTTCGCCGACAAGCCGTACGAGGAGCTGATCCAGCTCATCCGCACGGGCCCGCCGCGCTTCTCGCCGTACGCGCTGAAGCAGATCGACGAGGCGGCGAACGCCGTCGAGTTCTACGTCCACGCCGAGGACGTGCGCCGCGCCCAGCCCGACTGGACGCCGCGCGAGCTCGACCCGGTCTTCGCCGACGCCCTCTGGTCCCGCCTGGAGCGCTCGGCCCGCGTCCTGTGCCGTGGTGCGACGTCGGGCCTGGTCCTGCGCCGCCCGAACGGCCAGACGGCCGTGGGCAAGCGCGGCACCCCGGTCGTCACGGTCACCGGTGAACCGGGCGAGCTGACCATGTTCGCGTTCGGCCGCCAGGAAGCGGCGAACGTGGAACTGGACGGCGACAAGGACGCGATCGCGAAGCTGCACGAGACCAAGCAGCTGGGGATCTGAGCCGCCCTGCCGCGTCCATGATCCGCCTTCAGCGCACGGGGTGCCCCGCCGCCCGCAGCGTCTCCTTCACCTCGCCGATCCGCAGGTCCCCGAAGTGGAACACCGACGCGGCCAGCACCGCGTCCGCGCCCGCCGCGATCGCCGGCGGGAAGTCGGCGAGCTTGCCCGCGCCGCCGGAGGCGATGACGGGGACGGTGACGTGCTTGCGGACGGCCTCGATCATCTCGATGTCGTAGCCGTCCTTCGTGCCGTCCGCGTCCATCGAGTTGAGCAGGATCTCGCCCGCGCCGAGTTCGGCCGCGCGGTGGGCCCATTCGACGGCGTCGATGCCGGTGCCCTTGCGGCCGCCGTGGGTCGTCACCTCGAAGCCTCCGGACGGGGTACGGCGGGCGTCCACCGACAGGACCAGGACCTGCCGGCCGAACCGCTCCGCGATCTCGCGGATCAGGTCCGGGCGGGCGATCGCCGCCGTGTTCACGCCGACCTTGTCCGCGCCGGCGCGCAGCAGCTTGTCGACGTCCTCGGGGGTGCGCACGCCGCCGCCCACGGTCAGCGGGATGAAGACCTGCTCCGCTGTGCGGCGCACCACGTCGTACGTCGTCTCGCGGTTGCCCGACGACGCGGTGATGTCCAGGAACGTGAGCTCGTCCGCGCCCTCGGCGTCGTACACCTTCGCCATCTCGACGGGGTCGCCCGCGTCGCGCAGGTTCTGGAAGTTCACGCCCTTGACGACACGGCCGTTGTCCACGTCCAGGCAGGGGATGACTCGGACCGCCAGGGTCACCTCAGGCTCCTCTGAAAGCTTCTAGTTCCACTTCGACCAGGATGCGCGGGTCGACGAAGCCCTCCACGACCAGCAGGGTCGCGGCCGGGCGGACGGAGTCGAACAGCTCCTTGTGGGCCCGGCCCACCTCGTCGACGTCCCGTGCATGGGTCAGATACATACGCGTACGGATCACGGACTCGATGCCGAGCCCGAACTCGCCGATCGCTTCGAGCGCGTGCGAGAAGGCCACCTTGGCCTGCTCGTACGGGTCGCCCTCGCCGTACAGCACGCTGCCCTTGAAGGACGTCGTGCCGGCGACCAGGACACGGTCGCCCGCCGCGACGGCGCGTGCGAAGCCGACGGAGTCCTCCCAGGGGGTTCCGCTCTGCACGCGCCGCACGGCATCGGACGTCATGACGACACAGCCTCCAGGGCCTCTTCCAGCGTGAACGCCTTCGCGTACAGCGCCTTCCCGACGATGGAGCCTTCGACACCGAGGGGCACCAGCTCGGCGATCGCCCGCAGATCGTCCAGGGACGAGACGCCGCCGGAGGCGACCACCGGGCGGTCCGTCGCCGCGCAGACGTTCTTCAGCAGCTCCAGGTTCGGGCCCTGCAGCGTGCCGTCCTTGGCGATGTCGGTCACGACGTAGCGGGCGCAGCCCTCCTTGTTGAGCCGCTCCAGCGTCTCGTAGAGGTCGCCGCCGTCGCGGGTCCAGCCGCGGCCGCGCAGCGTCGTACCGCGGACGTCGAGGCCGACCGCGATCTTGTCGCCGTGCTCGGCGATGACCTTGGCGACCCACTCGGGGGTCTCCAGGGCCGCCGTGCCCAGGTTCACGCGGGTGCAGCCGGTGGCGAGGGCGGCGGCGAGCGTGTCGTCGTCGCGGATGCCGCCGGACAGCTCCACCTTGATATCCATCGCCTTGGCGACCTCCGCGATCAGCGCGCGGTTGTCGCCCGTGCCGAACGCGGCGTCCAGGTCGACCAGGTGCAGCCACTCGGCGCCCGACCGCTGCCAGGCCAGGGCCGCCTCCAGCGGGGAGCCGTACGAGGTCTCCGTACCGGACTCGCCGTGCACCAGGCGGACGGCCTGGCCGTCGCGGACGTCCACGGCGGGGAGGAGTTCGAGCTTCGCGGAAGACTTCGAGGGCATCAGAGGGTTCCGATCCAGTTCTTGAGCAGCTGCGCTCCGGCGTCGCCGGACTTCTCGGGGTGGAACTGCGTGGCCCACAGGGCGCCGTTCTCGACGGCCGCCACAAACGGCTTGCCGTGCGTGGTCCAGGTGACGAGCGGGGCGCGCATGGCCGGGTTCGCGGTCTCCAGGGACCAGTCGTGCACGGCGTAGGAGTGCACGAAGTAGAACCGGGCGTCCGGGTCGACGCCGTTGAACAGCTCCGTGTCGGCCGGGGCCTCGACCGTGTTCCAGCCCATGTGCGGGACGATCTCGGCCTGGAGCGGCTCGACGGAGCCGGGCCACTCGTCGAGGCCCTCGGTCTCCACGCCGTGCTCGATGCCGCGCGCGAACAGGATCTGCATGCCGACGCAGATGCCCATGACCGGGCGGCCGCCGGAGAGTCGGCGGTCGATGATCCAGTCGCCGCGGGCCTGCTTCAGCCCCTGCATGCAGGCGGCGAAGGCGCCGACGCCGGGGACGAGGAGTCCGTCGGCGTTCATGGCCGTGTCGAAGTCGCGTGTTATCTCGACCTCGGCGCCCGCGCGGGCCAGGGCGCGCTCGGCGGAGCGTACGTTCCCGAAGCCGTAGTCAAAGACGACCACCCGCTTTGAAGGGGTAGCAGAGGTACTCAATTCCACACCTCCAGCCGGAGGACGCCCGCGACGAGACACATCGCGGCACCGATGGACAGCAGCACGATGAGGCTCTTGGGCATCTGCTGCTTGACGAAGGAGTAGATGCCGCCGATGAGGAAGAGCCCGATGACGATCAGGGCGGTGGACAGACCGCTCATGACTTACAGCGCACCCTTCGTGGAAGGAAGGATGCCGGCCGCTCGTGGGTCACGCTCGGAGGCGTAACGCAGCGCCCGCGCCAGGGCCTTGAACTGGCACTCCACGATGTGGTGTGCGTTGCGCCCGTACGGCACGTGCACGTGCAGGGCGATCTGCGCCTGGGCGACGAAGGACTCGAGGATGTGCCGGGTCATCGTCGTGTCGTACTCGCCGATCATCGGCGCCATGTTCTCGGGCTCGGTGTGCACGAGGTACGGGCGGCCGGACAGGTCGACCGTGACCTGGGCGAGCGACTCGTCCAGCGGCACCGTGCAGTTGCCGAAGCGGTAGATCCCCACCTTGTCGCCGAGGGCCTGCTTGAAGGCGGCGCCCAGCGCGAGAGCGGTGTCCTCGATGGTGTGGTGCGAGTCGATGTGCAGGTCGCCCTCGGTCTTCACCGTGAGGTCGAACAGGCCGTGGCGGCCGAGCTGGTCGAGCATGTGGTCGTAGAAGCCGACCCCGGTCGACACGTCGACCTTTCCGCTGCCGTCGAGGTCGATCTCGACGACGACGGACGTCTCCTTGGTGTTCCGTTCGACACGGCCTACGCGGCTCATGCGCTCTGCTCCTTCTTCAGTTCACGGACCGCGTCGAGGAACGCGTCGTTCTCTTCGGGGGTGCCGGCGGTGACCCGCAGCCATCCCGGTACGCCGTTGTCCCGGACCAGGACGCCCCGGTCGAGGATCTTCTGCCAGACCTTGTGCGCGTCGTCGAACCGCCCGAACTGGACGAAGTTGGCGTCGGACGCGGTGACCTCGTAGCCGATCGCCCGCAGTTCGGCGACCAGCCGGTCGCGTTCGGCCTTCAGCTGCTCGACGTACTTCAGCAGCGTGTCGGTGTGCTCCAGGGCGGCCAGCGCGGTGGCCTGCGTGACGGCCGACAGGTGGTACGGCAGCCGTACGAGCTGGACCGCGTCCACGACCGCCCGGTGCGCGGCGAGATAGCCGAGGCGCAGCCCGGCCGCGCCGAACGCCTTGGACATGGTCCGCGAGATGACGAGGTTCGGGCGTCCTTCGAGCAGCGGCAGCAGCGAGTCGCCGTGGCTGAACTCGATGTACGCCTCGTCGGCCACGACCAGCGACGGCTTCGCGGCCTGGGCGGCCTCGTAGAGCGCGAGAACCGTCTCGGGCGGGACCGCGTTGCCCGTCGGGTTGTTGGGCGTCGTGATGAACACGACGTCCGGCCGGTGCTCGGCGATCGCCTTCCTGGCGGCCGCCAGGTCGATCGTGAAGTCCTCGTTCCGCGGGCCGGAGATCCAGCCGGTGCCGGTGCCGCGGGCGATCAGGCCGTGCATCGAGTACGAGGGTTCGAAGCCGATGGCCGTGCGGCCGGGGCCGCCGAAGGTCTGCAGCAGCTGCTGGATGACCTCGTTGGAGCCGTTGGCGGCCCACACGTTCTCGACACCCACCGGGTACTTGCCGGTGCGCGTCAGGTACTTGGCGAGCTCGGTGCGCAGCTCGATGGCGTCCCGGTCGGGGTAGCGGTTCAGGTTGCGCGCGGCCTCGCGCACACGCTCGGTGATCCGCTCGACGAGCGGCTCCGGGAGCGCGTACGGGTTCTCGTTGGTGTTCAGCCGGACCGGCACGTCCAGCTGGGGCGCCCCGTACGGGGACTTGCCGCGCAGCTCGTCGCGGATGGGCAGGTCGTCGATCGTCACGTCGGTCACTTGCTCTCGGGAACCTTCCATCCGAACCGTGCCTTCACCGCGGCGCCGTGCGCGGGCAGATCCTCCGCCTCGGCCAGCGTCACCACGTGGTGCGCGACCTCCGCGAGGGCGTCGCGCGTGTAGTCCACGACGTGGATGCCGCGCAGGAACGACTGCACGGACAGGCCCGAGGAGTGGCAGGCGCAGCCGCCGGTGGGCAGGACGTGGTTGGAGCCCGCGCAGTAGTCGCCCAGCGAGACGGGCGCCCACGGGCCGACGAAGATCGCGCCGGCGTTCTTCACGCGGTCCGCCACGGCGGCGGCATCCGCGGTGTGGATCTCCAGGTGCTCGGCGCCGTACGCGTCGACGACCCGCAGACCCTCCTCCAGGCCGTCCACCAGCACGATCGCGGACTGCTTGCCGCTCAGGGCCGGAACGATCCGGTCCTCGATGTGCTTGGTGGCGGCGACCTGCGGCTCGAGCTCCTTCTCGACCGCGTCCGCGAGATCCGGCGAGTCGGTGACGAGGACGGCGGCCGCGAGCGGGTCGTGCTCGGCCTGGCTGATCAGGTCGGACGCCACGTGCGCCGGGTCGGCGGTGTCGTCGGCGAGGATCGCGATCTCGGTCGGCCCGGCCTCGGCGTCGATGCCGATACGCCCCGTGAAGTACCGCTTGGCCGCGGCGACCCAGATGTTGCCGGGTCCTGTGACCATGTTGGCCGGGGCACAGGACTCCGTGCCGTACGCGAACATGGCGACGGCCGTGGCGCCGCCGGCCGCGTACACCTCGTCGATGCCGAGGAGCGCGCACGCGGCGAGGATCGTCGGGTGCGGGAGGCCGCCGAAGTCCTTCTGCGCCGGTGAGGCAAGGGCCATGGACGGGACGCCGGCCTCCTGCGCCGGGACCGCGTTCATGATCACGGACGACGGGTAGACAGAGCGGCCGCCCGGCGCGTACAGGCCGACGCGCTCGACCGGCACCCACTTTTCGGTCACCGAGCCGCCGGGCACGACCTGCGTGGTGTGCGTGGTGCGCCGCTGCTCGCGGTGGACGATGCGGGCGCGCCGGATGGACTCCTCCAGGCCCGCGCGCACGGCGGGGTCGAGCTCGTCGAGGGCCCGGGTCAGCGCGGCCGCGGGCACCCGTACCTGGTCAAGGCGTACGCCGTCGAAGATCTCCGCGTAGTCGATCAGCGCCGCATCGCCTCGATGATGCACGGCCTCGCAGATCGGACGCACCTTCTCGAGGGCGGCCTGAACGTCGAAGTCGGCTCGGGGCAGCAGGTCGCGCAGGGCGGGGCCCTCAGGAAGGGCGTCGCCGCGCAGATCGATTCGGGAGATCACATGGCCAATTCTCTCAGACCGGGACCGGCGCCCGGACGCCTGTATCAGTGACTGATACGCGTGTCCGCATCCACTGATACAGATGATCCGACAGCCGCCGGACGTGCGGCGGCATCCGGTGGACACAGTCCCTCCGTATCCGCACACGAAATCGCCACTCCGGGCGTTCAGCCGGTCACCCAGCGGGCATGACCGGTTGTACGAACCCACGAGTAGCTGAGGTTCCGGGCATACGGGGAGGAAGAAGAGACGTGGTCGACACCACGGGCACCGGCGAGCCGCCGGAAGGGCTGACAGACGTCGAGCGCGGGATGTGGCAGGCGTTCCGCAGCGGCACCGTGTACGACCTCAGCAGCGGCGACCGGACGGTGGACGATCCGCACGGCGGCCACGCATGGGGCCCGGAGCGCAGTGTGCGGGCGCGGATCGTGTGCTGGCTGCTCCTCGACGGGCCGCCCGCGCTGGCCGGCCGGGTGTCCGCGCTGAAGCTGGTCGGGGTGCAGATCACGGACCTTCTCGATCTCGCGGGCGGCACGGTCGTCCCGTATGTCGAGATGAAGGCGTGCCGGTTCGAGAAGGAGATCCTGCTTCCGGAGGCCCGCTTCACCACGGTCCGGCTGGTCGACTGCTCGATCCCCCGGCTCGAGGCGGCCCGGGTCCACACCGAGGGCGATCTGCATCTGCCGCGGTGCCGCTTCCACAACGGGATACGGATGACGGACGCCCAGATCGGCACGGATCTGCTGCTCAACCAGGCAGTGGTGCACCGGGACCGGCGCGGGCGCTCGATCATGGCGGACGGGCTGACCGTGGGGCAGGACCTGCAGGCCGAGATGCTCCAGGCGCACGGCGAGCTGAGCCTGCGCGGCGCAAAGATCGGCGTCTCGCTCAGCCTGCGCGGCAGCCGGCTGGCCAACCCGGAGGGCCGCAGGGCGCTGAACGCCCCCCAGCTGACCGTGGAGCGCAGCCTCTACCTGACCCCGGCGGGCCTCGGCAATCCGGTGCTGACCAGCGGCACGACGCCGGCCCGCGGCACCCGGGTCCAGCCCTTCGAGTGCCTGGGCGGTATCCGGCTCGACGACGGGCGGTTCGGTGACGCCGTCGACCTGGAGCAGGCGTGTTTCGTCATGGAGCACGACCAGGAGCTGTCGCTGCGCCGCATCCAGACGCCCGAGCTGCGCTTCCTCGGCCGGCGTCCGGAGCGCGGCCGGGTCGTGCTGTCCGGGGCGAGGATCGTCAACCTCGTCGACATGGCGGCCAGTTGGCCGGGCCCCGGCGGCCTCGCGATGGGCGGCTTCGCGTACGAGAACCTGGTGCCGCGCCGCAGCTTCCCGCTCGCGCGCCGGCTGGACTGGTTGGCGGCGGCGACCCCCGAGTACAACCCGGAGCCGTACGAGCGGCTGGCGACCGTGCTGCGCAACAGCGGTGAGGACGCCGACGCCCGCGAGGTGCTGCTGGCCAAGCAGCGCCGCCGCCGCGAGACGCTGCCGCTCGCCGGGAAGCTGTGGGGATACGTGCAGGACTGGACGGTCGCCTACGGGTACCGGCCGGGGCGGGCCGCCGTGTGGATGACCGTGCTGTGGGCGGTGAGCGCGGTGGCCTTCGCGCACGCCGACCACCCGCCCCTCAAGGGCGGCGGGGAGCATCCCGAGTGGAACGCCTCGCTGTTCGCGCTGGACCTGCTGCTGCCCGTCATCGACCTCGGCCAGGACGGCTACTGGAGACTGCACGGCAGCTGGCAGTGGGCCGCCTCGGCGCTGATCATCCTGGGCTGGATCCTGGCTACGACGGTGGCGGCGGGAGCGACTCGGCTGCTGCGCAGAAGCTGAACCGTTACCTGGACTTGGGCAACCATCACCGCAGCTCAGCCGTCTTCCCAGCGCAACCGTCAATTGAGGAACCCTGCGGCGAGCACACAGCTTCGCGCGAGCGGCGCCGGCTAGGCGCAAAGGAGGGCGAGCCCCCCACCATGGCCCTGCTGAATGCTCTGCTTCGCGCCGCCCGGATGGCCAGGCACACCCCGCGTCTCGCCGCCGGTCTGCCTCCCGACGACGAGGTGCTCCTCGACGCACCCGACGACCGCCTCGCGCCCGCCCTCGTCGCCGCGGGTCGGGGCGAATACGACCTCGCCGCCAAGCTGCTGGCCGCCACCCGCGAGTCCGCCGAGTGGGAGAACCGCGACCGCTACGTGATGCGTCTCGCGGACTTCGCGCAGTCCCGCCCCGAGTGGTTCACGTACTGGCAGTTCGCCGCTCCGCACGACTCGGACGCCCTGCTGGTGAAGGCGCAGCTGGCCGTCGACCGCGGCTGGGAGTCCCCCGCCCGCGCCGAGCTGCTGCGCGAGGTGAGCCCGCTGATCGCGGCGGCCGCGGACAGCGACCCCCGCGACCCGGTGCCCTGGCGCATCGCGCTGGACCACGCCCGCGGCACCAACGCCCCGCACACCGTCTTCGAGGAGCTGTGGGCCGATGCGGTACGCCGCTCGCCGCACCACTACGGCTGCCATGTGGCGGCTCTCAAGTATCTGTCGGCCGCCTGGTACGGCTCGCACCGCGAGTGCTTCGACTTCGCCGAGCGGGCCGCCCAGGACGCGCTGCCCGGCTCCCTGGTGCAGGCGCTTCCGGTGCGCGCCGCCTTCGCGTATCTGACGAGTGATCCGAGCGGCGGCCCGGCCGGTTTCGCCGGGCTGGTGGCGCGCGAGCGTCTCGACACGGCCGCCGACCTCGCGATCGCCCTGTCGTACGAGTACGCGGCCGCGGACCCCTGGCCGGCGGAGGTCCGCAATCTCCTCGTCTACGTGCTCGTCCGGCTGGAGCGCTGGACGGATGCCCTGGAGCAGCTGCGGCGGACCGGGCCGTACGCGACGTCGTTCCCCTGGGACCGGGTCTCGGACGATCCGCTCGGCCAGTTCCTGGTACTGCGCGACGGCGTCCGCATAGAGGTCGCGTCGGCCATGCCGCTGCGCGCCCGCCGCGTGCATGAGGGCACCGGCGGCCGATAGTCCGCGGCGACCATTAGTCTTTAACGTCGTGACCACCGTCCGGCTCCCGCTCTTCCCTCTCAACTCGGTGCTGTTCCCGGGGCTCGTCCTGCCCCTGAACATCTTCGAGGAGCGCTATCGCGCCATGATGCGCGAGCTGCTCAAGACGCCCGAAGGCGAACCGCGCAGGTTCGCCGTCGTCGCGATCCGCGACGGCCACGAGGTGGCACCCAGCGCCCCCGGCCTGCCCGACCAGACGGCCCGGCCCGAGCGCGGCCCGGCCGCGGGCTTCGGCGACGACCCGGTGAAGGCCTTCCACGGCGTGGGCTGCATCGCGGACGCGGCGACCATACGGGAGCGCGAGGACGGCACCTTCGAGGTGCTGGCGACCGGCACCACCCGGGTCCGGCTGCGCTCGGTCGATGCCTCCGGGGCGTTTCTGACCGCGGAACTCGAGGAGCTGCCGGAGGAGCCGGGCGACGAGGCGGGGGCCCTGGCCGCCGGGGTGCTGCGCGCCTTCCGCACCTACCAGAAGCGGCTGGCCGGAGCGCGTGAGCGGACGCTGTCGACGGGCGCGGAGCTGCCGGACGAGCCGTCGGTCGTCTCGTACCTGGTGGCCGCCGCCGCGATGCTCGACACGCCGACGAAGCAGCGGCTGCTGCAGGCGCCGGACACGTCGTCGCGGCTGCGCGACGAACTGCGGCTGCTGCGCACCGAGACGGCGATCATCCGTCATCTGCCGTCGCTGCCCGCGACCGAGCTGACCCGCGCCCCGACCAGCTTCAACTGAGAAACAAGCCCCAACTGCCGCAGCGGAGAAGCCGGATGGCGAAGAAGTCGAAGAAGCAGAACCAGTCCGGGGGCACTCCTGCGACGGTGGCCCTCTCCGCCGCGGGCACGTCGTTCACGGTGCACGCGTACGAGCACGACCCTGCGCACCCCTCGTACGGCGAGGAGGCCGCCGAGGCCATGGGCGTGTCGCCTGAGCGGGTGTTCAAGACGCTCGTCGCCGAAGTCGACGGCGAGCTCACGGTCGCCGTAGTGCCGGTCTCCGGCTCACTCGACCTCAAGGCGCTGGCGTCTGCGGTGTCGGGCAAGCGCGCCGCGATGGCCGACCCGGCGGCCGCGGAGCGCACCACCGGCTACGTACGCGGCGGCATCTCCCCCCTGGGCCAGCGCAAGAAGCTGCGCACCGTACTCGACGCGTCCGCGGAGAGGCACGAGACGATCTGCGTCTCGGCGGGCCGCCGGGGCCTGGAAATCGAACTCGCACCGGCGGACCTGGCGAAGCTCACGGACGCGGTGGTGGCGCCGATCGGCCGGGCGTAACGCACGTACGTACCCGACCATACGGCGGGTACCGCTTACGACTGCGGCGCGGCCCCGTACGGCCCGGGGTACGGCTCCGGATCCCGCGGCCCGAAAAGCGCGGTCAACCCAAGATGCACGGCCATGGCCGCAACAGACCACGCCAACAACGCCCCCTTGGCGTTCAGCTTCAGCGGAGCGTCAAACGTGACGCCCTTCCCGACCGCCTTCGCGTGCGCGACCACGTCCTGGGCCGGCCCGAGCCAGACACCGAGCCGCCAGGCCAGCACCGAGCCGAGCAACCCGCCCAGGGCGAGCCCGACGACCAGCGGGACGCCGCCGCGCCTGCGTATCAGGAAGACGACCAGCCCGCTGACCGCGCCGAAGGCAAGCGCCAGAAGGGTGAAAGTGCCGTCGACGCCGATGGCCTGCTCGCCCTCGGTGTCCTTCAGATAGACGGCGCCGGCGTCCGCGACCAGCGGGACGCGAGGTGCCAGCCAGAGCCACAGCAGTCCCAGCAGGACACCGAAGACGGCCACCGCGACCGCGATCACGGCGGCCTGCCGCACTTCGGTCTTCATGCCGGGGCCGTCCTCTTCGTATGCGTACGAGACAGGAGGCACCGCACCGTCTCCGGCGGGCTCGGCCTGCCAGGGGTTGTGCGCGGGCGGTTGATGCGGCGGTGGTGTCAGCGGTGCGGTCACCCTGACATCGTGCCAGTCCGCGCCGCGCGGCGCGTCACCGGACGGCTGCCCGGCGGTACGCCATGGTGGCCACGGTCAGTGACACGACGCCGACGGCGGCGCACACGGCGAGGTCGAGGAGCACGACGGCCCAGTCCGGGTGGGGGTCGAAAGTGCGTGCGAAGGCCTCCACGCCGTACGTGGAGGGCAGCAGATCACGCGCGTACTGCACGACGGACGGCAGCCGGTCCGCCGGCAGCACGCCGAGCAGCAGCGCGGCGGACATGCCGAGCTGGCCGAGCAGCGTGGCGAGTTCCGGCCGCGGCGCGAGGAGCCCGAGGGCGGCGCCGAGCCCGGCGAGCGCGGCGCCCGCGAGCGGGATGACCGCGGCGAGCACCCACAGGTGCGCGAGCGGCAGCTGGAAGAGGGTGCAGCCGACGACGGCCGTGACGACCGTGCCGGGCACGGTGAAGGAGGCGTACGCGGCCGCGGCGCCCAGTACGACGGCGGCGGGCGGCACCGGCAGCGTGGCGTAGTGGTCGAGCCCGCCGTCCGCCCTGAGCTGCCCGAAGTACTGGGCGAGCAGGTTCAGCGCGACGAAGGCGACGACCAGGACGGACGACCCGGCCACAACGGCCCGCGCCTCTCCCCCGCCGTCGACGACGCCCCGCATCAGGATCATGATCCCGATGGACTGGAACGTGGCCACGAAGAGGAGCGGGATCCGGGCGACCCGCGCCCGGGAGAGCTGCGCTTTGTAGACGGCCGAGAGTGCGGGAAGCAGGCGGGCGCGAGGCGCGAGCACGGCGGCTTCGTGGACGGCCTCTCCGCCGCCGGCGCCCCCGCCGCCCGCGTGAACGGGGGCCTCCAAGGGCACGGCACTCATCGCACACCACTCCTGTCCGGGCCGTCGACGTCCCCGTGCGCGCCGATTGCGCCATTGACCCGGGTCACACCGTGGGCAGCCGTCACGACTTCACCAGGCCCTTCGCGCTGTTCTCGCTGCCGCCGAGGGCGAGGTAGACGTCCTCGAGGCTCGGTGTGGCGAGCGTGAAGTCGTCGAGGGCCGCGAAGGCGGCGCCGCCGGTGACCGCGGCGACTGCGGCACGGGCCTCGTCCGGGGCCAGACGCAGCGCCCAGCGGCGGCCGGACTCGACGGCGGAACCGCGCAGCGCGGCGACCTCCGGCACGTCGAGCGGCGCCCGCTCGCGCCACACGAGCTCAACCCGTACCTCTCCGGCGACCTTCTCCTTCAGCCCGGCGGGAGTGTCGCAGGCGATGACGCGGCCGCGGTCGAGGACCGCGACCCGGTCGAGGACCGTTTCGGCCTCGATGACGTTGTGGGTGACGAGCAGCACGGTCGTGCCGCGCTCGGCGCGGCGCCGGTCGACGGCGGCCCACACGGCGCGGCGTGCCACAGGGTCCATGCCGGTCGTCGGCTCGTCGAGTACGAGGAGGGGGCGCTCGCCGACGAGCGCGGCGGCGAAGCAGGCGAGGCGCCGCTGCCCGCCCGAGAGCTTCTTCAGCGGGCGGCCGGCCAGGGGGCCGAGGCCGAGCTCGTCCAGCACGGAGTCCCGCTCGGCCCGTGCGCGCCGCACGTCGAGTCCGCGCAGCCGTGCGGTGGTCTCGGCGGCGAGCGCCACCGTCAGCTCGTCCAGGGCGGTGGACTCCTGCCCGAGGTAGGCGAGGATCCGCGCGGCCCGCTCGGGGTGGCGCACGATGTCGTGCCCGAGGATGCCGATGCTTCCGGCAGCGGGCCGCATCAGCCCGGTCAGCTGGCGTACGAGGGTGGACTTGCCGGCGCCGTTCGGACCGAGCAGCCCGAAGATCTCACCGCGCCGGATGTCGAGATCGACGCCGTCGGTGGCCCGCACCTCGGGCGTACCGGGCGCCCCGCGCCGCCCGCGCGTCGCGGAATAGATCTTCACCAGACCCCGCACGGCACACACGACATCGATGCCGTGTCCTGACAGTGCGGTGCGCGTACTCACGAAGGACGAGCCTAAGGGGTCGAAGCCCCGACGGTTGCGCCGGGGCCGTCCCGCCGCCGCCTGTGGGCAATCGTTCCGCTGGGGCGATGGGGGTCCCCCTGCTCGAGCGAAGCCGAGAGCTTGGGGGAAGGCGGGCACAGGCGGACCCCGCGACGTCGGGCACCCACGTCGTACTCCCGGGCAACCCCGGCGGGGGTTGCCCGGTCACTCCGCCGCGGAAGCGTGTTCCGCGGCAGTCCGCGTATCAACCTCCCGCCAGAACCCCGCCCGAATCGCATACCGATCATGCTCATCGATCTGGTCATCCTTATGGGCGAGCAGCCCGAACCGCGCCGCGTACCGCAGCAGCTCCCCGTCGATGCGATGCGGAATCCGCGGATACATGGTGGACAGCCTCTGCAGATGCCCTTGGTCCGGCAGCCGCTCCATCCAGCGGCGGGCGAAGACCTCCCCCACCTCGTAGGGGTCGCCGCCCACGGTCGTGATGTCCTCCTCGCGGTCCGCCCACCCCTGCTCGGCGGTCGTGAGCTGGGCGAGCGTCGGCAGCGATGCGGCCTCCGCGGGCTCGGCGATGCCGGTGCGGTCGACCCAGCCCTTGTCGGACGACCAGCGCAGCGTCGCCGTCGCGGGATGCTGCGCCGCCTGCGTGCCGGGGCCGCGCAGGGCCGCCAGGTCCTTCGGCGTGGGAACCCCCTTGGCGGCCGCCGGGCCGCGTTCCCCCGTCCCGTTGGACGTGCGGGCCGCAGGCGGGTGCTGGGCACCGGACGGCTCGCCGTCAGGCCGCTCGGTCGCGGCGGCGAGCGCGGACTCGGGCAGCGGCGCGGAGAGGATCGCGGCGATCTCGGGGCGCGGCGCGGGCGGCGTCGCGCAGATCCCGCCGAGCTCCTTGGCCCGTACGGCCTTGGTGATCCAGGCACGGTCGAGGACGCGCCGCTCGTCGGCCTCGGCGACCAGGTCCTCGGACTGGTTGTAGTCGCTGCCCGCGGCCTGCACGGCCCACAGGTGCACCGCGACCCCGTGCTCCTTGGCCGCCATCATGCCGGGCAGCAGATCGCCGTCGCCGGTCACGAGCACCACATCGGAGCAGGCCCGGTTGCGCGCCAGTTCCGTGAGCTCGGCGTGCATCGCGGCGTCGACGCCCTTCTGCGCCCAGCGCCCGTCGCTGCGGGTCAGGGCACCGAGCCGGACGGTCACCCGCGGCATCACGCGCAGCCTGCGGTGCTCCGGCTGCGGTACGCGGTCGGGGGCGCCGTCGAACCAGTAGATGCGCAGCAGCGGCCGCTCCGTATCCGACTCGGCGCGCTCGCGCAGCCCCTGGATCAGGGCGGCGTGATCGACGGTGATCCGGGACCGGGACGGCTCCCCGGCGAGGAGACTCGCGGCGGCCCCCAGCAGATACCCGGCGTCCACCAGGACGACGCAGCGGTCCACGCGATCCACCCTCTTTCCCTGGGCATTTCCTCGAGGTTTCCCTCAAGGTTCTTCGGAGGCCCGCAATTACCGACGAGTGCGGGTGTGCTTCGGGTTTCCTTCGAGTCTGCCCGACCATACGGGTGTTAACGGCCCGAACTCGATCTTCGGCGTGGCGTATCGGCGGATTGGTTCCCTGCATCCCTTATTACGCACGGTAATTCTCTGAAATGCGCTGCTTGTCATCGTATGTGAATCTGGTCCCGGCCCTGGCCCCTAGATCCCCCACAGGAGGCATCACCATGGCCAAGAACAAGAACCGCAAGCAGGGTGCCCAGCAGGGTCGCGCTTCGCAGGCCGAGCACGCGGCGCAGGAGGCGAAATCGGTCGCGACCGAAGCGCACTCGGAGATACCCCAGGGCAACCCCGCTGATGTTGCCCGTAAACAGCAGCGTCGCTTCGGCCACAACTGACGCCTTTCCGTCAGGCTGACACGGCCGTAGGTACGCCAGGAGGGGCGCACCCGAAGTCGGGTGCGCCCCTCAACTGTCCCTGCAACTGTCCCTGCGTCGACGTGCCTCCGCTCACCCCGCCAGGCAGGACGGGCCGAGGAGCACCTTCAAGTCGCCGAAGAGCGCCGGGTCCGGCTGGACCCGGTGCCGGTCGAGCCGCAGCACGGTCGTCTTGCTGGCGCCTTGGAGCTTGATCCGCACCTCGCTGTTGCCCTTGTGGTGGCTGAGGATCTCGCCGAGGCGGCTGACCATCGGCGGGGTCACGCGCGTGGTCGGAATGGTGATGACCACCGGGGCGTTGGCGCCCGCGTTGGACAGGTCCGGGACCATCAGCTCCATCGCGACCAGCCGCGGCACGTCCTCACGCTTGTCGAGGCGGCCCTTGACGAACACCACGGCGTCCTCGACGAGTTGGGTGGACACCAGCTGGTACGTGGCCGGGAAGAACATGCACTCGATGGAGCCGGCCAGGTCCTCCACGGTCGCGATCGCCCACGCGTTGCCCTGCTTGGTCATCTTGCGCTGCAGGCCGGAGATGATGCCGCCGATGGTGACCACGGCGCCGTCGGCGTGCTCACCGCCGGTGAGCTGGGAGATGGCCGCGTCGGTCTTGTCCGAGAGCACGTGCTCGATGCCGAAGAGCGGGTGGTCGGAGACGTAGAGGCCGAGCATCTCGCGCTCCTGGGCGAGCAGGTATGTCTTGTCCCACTCGTCCTCGGAGAAGATGACGTCGAGCCCGAAGCCCGGCTCGTCGGTGCCCTCATCCATGCCGCCGAAGAGGTCGAACTGCCCCTCGGCCTCCTTGCGTTTGACCTGGACCACGTTGTCGATCATCGGCTCGTACTGCGCGGTGAGGCCCTTGCGGGTGTGCCCCATCGTGTCGAACGCGCCCGCCTTGATGAGCGATTCGGTGGTGCGCTTGTTGCAGACGACCGCCTCGACCTTGTCGAGGTAGTCGGGGAACGAGGTGTACTTCCCCTTGGCCTTGCGGCAGCGGATGATCGACTCGACGACGTTCGTGCCGACGTTGCGCACCGCGGAGAGGCCGAAGAGGATCACGTCGTCGCCCTGCGCGGCGAAGTTCGCCTCGGACTCGTTCACATTGGGTGGCAGCACCTTGATGCCCATGCGCCGGCACTCGTTGAGATAGACCGCCGACTTGTCCTTGTCGTCCCGCACCGAGGTCAGCAGCCCGGACATGTACTCGGCGGGGTGATTGGCCTTCAGATACGCGGTCCAGTACGAGACCAGGCCGTACGCCGCCGAGTGCGCCTTGTTGAACGCGTATCCGGCGAACGGGACCAGTACGTCCCACAGGGCCTGGATCGCCTCGTCGCTGTAGCCGTTCTTCTTGGCGCCCGCCTGGAAGATGGTGAAGTTCTTGGCCAGCTCGTCGGGCTTCTTCTTGCCCATCACCCGTCGGAGGATGTCGGCCTCGCCGAGCGAGTAACCGGCGATGATCTGGGCGGCCTTCTGCACCTGCTCCTGGTAGACGATCAGGCCGTAGGTGACGTCCAGGACCTCCTTGAGCGGTGCCTCCAGCTCGGGGTGGATCGGGGTGATCTCCTGCTGGCCGTTCTTGCGGAGCGCGTAGTTGGTGTGCGAGTTCATGCCCATCGGGCCCGGCCGGTACAGGGCCGAGACGGCGGAGATGTCCTCGAAGTTGTCGGGCTTCATCAGGCGCAGCAGCGAGCGCATCGGGCCGCCGTCGAACTGGAAGACACCGAGGGTGTCGCCGCGCTGGAGCAGGTCGAACGTCGTCGGATCGTCGAGCGGGAGGCTCAGCAGATCGATGTCGATGCCCTTGTTGGACTTCACCATCTTGACGGCGTCGTCCATGATCGTGAGATTGCGCAGGCCCAGGAAGTCCATCTTCAGCAGGCCGAGCGACTCACAGCTCGGGTAGTCCCACTGCGTGATCGTCACGCCGTCGGTGTGCCGGACCCACACCGGGACATGGTCGGTAATGGTCTCGCTGGACATGATCACGCCGGCCGCGTGCACACCCATCTGCCGGACCAGGCCCTCGACGCCCTTGGCGGTGTCGATGACCTTCTTCACGTCCGGCTCGTTCTCGTACATCCCGCGGATCTCGCCCGCCTCGCTGTACCGCGGGTGCTGCGGGTCGGTGATGCCGGAGAGCGGGATGCCCTTGCCGAGGACGTCGGCGGGCATGGCCTTGGTGAGGCGGTCACCCATCGCGTACGGGTAGCCCAGCACGCGCGCGGAGTCCTTGATCGCGTTCTTGGCCTTGATGGTGCCGTACGTGCCGATCATGGCGACCTTGTCGGCGCCGTACTTCTCCGTCACGTACCTGATGACTTCGACGCGCCGACGCTCGTCGAAGTCGATGTCGACATCGGGCATCGAGACGCGCTCGGGGTTGAGGAACCGCTCGAAGATCAGGCCGTGCGGGATCGGGTCGAGGTCGGTGATGCCCATCGCGTACGCCACGATCGAGCCGGCCGCCGAACCACGGCCCGGGCCCACCGCGATGCCGTTGTTCTTGGCCCACATGATGAAGTCGGCGACCACGAGGAAGTAGCCCGGGAACCCCATCTGGATGATGACGTCCATCTCGTAGTCCGCCTGACGCTGGCGGTCCTCGGGGATGCCACCGGGGAAGCGGCGCTCCATGCCGCGCCGGACCTCCTCCTGGAACCAGGTGACCTCGGTGTACCCCTCGGGAATGTCGAACTTCGGCATCAGGTCGCGCTTCTCGAACATCCCGGAGGTGTCGATCTGCTCCGCCACCAGCAGCGTGTTCGCGCAGCCCTGCTGCCAGGCGTCCGAGGAGTCGATGGCGTACATCTCGTCCGTGGACTTCAGGTAGTAGCCCGTGCCGTCGAACCGGAAGCGGTCCGGGTCGGAGAGGTTCTTGCCGGTCTGGATGCACAGCAGTGCGTCGTGCGCGGTCGCCTCGTGCGCGTGCGTGTAGTGCGAGTCGTTGGTGACCAGCGGCGGGATGCCGAGCTTCTTGCCGATCTCGAGGAGGCCGTCGCGGACGCGGCGCTCGATCTCGATGCCGTGGTCCATCAGCTCCAGGAAGTACCGGTCCTTGCCGAAGATGTCCTGGTACTCGGCGGCCGACTTCAGGGCCTCGTCGAACTGGCCGAGGCGCAGCCGCGTCTGGAGTTCACCGGAGGGGCAGCCGGTGGACGCGATGAGCCCCTCCGACCACTGGGAGATGGTCTCCTTGTCCATACGCGGCCACTTCTGCAGCCAGCCCTCCTTGTACGCGTCGGAGGAGAGCCGGAAGAGGTTGTGCAGACCGGTCGCGTTCGCCGCCCAGATCGTCTTGTGGGTGTAACCACCCGAGCCGGACACGTCGTCCCTTTTCTGGTGCGGCTGGCCCCACTGGATCTTGCGCTTGTTGCGCCGCGATTCCGGGGCGACATACGCCTCGATCCCGATAATCGGGACAACTCCGGCCTTCTTCGCGGAATGGAAGAAGTCATACGCGCCGTGGAGGTTGCCGTGGTCGGACATGGCGATGTGGGTCATGCCCATCTCGTTGCACGCGTTGAACATGTCCTTGAGCCGCGCCGCACCGTCCAGCAGGGAGTACTGGGTGTGCACGTGCAGGTGCGTGAAGGGCGGCTTCGACACGGTCTGGCCTCCAACGGCGGGGATCGACGACAGTTCCGGGGACAGCCTCGAAGTCTATGCCCGGGCACCGACAGGCAAGGGCACTCCACCACACGCAGGGCACGCCCGTGCGCTACAACGGCTCACGTGCAGGGCACGCCCGCGTACCGCCGCAGTGAACACAGGCCGGGCACTCCCGCGTACTGTCGTCCGTTGGAAGGGACGGAATGCCGTCCCAGACACACCACGCACACCAGCCGTACCAGGAGGCACCCAGCGATGTCGGTCCCGCAGCCCAGCGCCGAGCAGCGCGGCGACGAGATCCTTGCCGTCTTCGAGACCGCCTTCGGCGAGCTGCTGGCCGCCGATCCCGCGGCGTTCCGCGTGAAGTTCCGGAAGATGGCGGCCTCCGCCTTCGCCTTCTACCGGGGCACGGCCTGCCTCTTCTACCGCGACCTGGAGGCCGAGAAGCACGGCGGCCCGTACCTGGACGACCGCACCGCGCGCGTGTGGATCCACGGCGACCTGCACGCGGAGAACTTCGGCACCTACATGGACTCCACAGGCCGCCTGATCTTCAACGTCAACGACTTCGACGAGGCCTATGTGGGCCCGTTCACCTGGGACCTCAAGCGCCTGGCCGCCTCGCTGGCGCTGATGGGGTACGCGAAGGCGCTGAGCGACGAGCAGATCACCGAGCTGGTGCGGGTCTTCGCGGCGTCGTACCGCGAGCGCGTCCGCGCCCTGGCGACCGGCGCCAAGAGCGACGAGGTGCCGCCGTTCACGCTGGACACCGCCGAGGGCCCGCTCCTCGACGCGCTGCGCGACGCCCGCTCGCTGACGCGCTTCGGGCTGCTCGACTCGATGACGGAGATCCGCGACTTCGAGCGCCGCTTCGCGCCGGGCGGCGGCTCCATCGAGCTGGACGCGGCCACCCGCTACAAGGTGCTGGCCGCCTTCGACGGCTATCTGGAGACGCTGCCGGAGACCTCGCTGGCCCGCCCGGACTCCTACCGCGTCAAGGACGTCGTCGGCCGCCGCGGCATCGGCATCGGCTCGGCCGGCCTGCCGTCGTACAACATCCTCCTCGAGGGCCACAGCGACGCCCTTGAGAACGACGTCGTGATCTACATCAAGCAGGCCCAGACCCCGGCCGTGTCCCGGCACATCACCGATCCGGCGATCCGCCACTACTTCCAGCACGAGGGCCACCGCACGGTGATCTCGCAGCGCGCCCTGCAGGCGCACGCCGACCCGTGGCTCGGCTGGACCGAGCTGGACGGCTCCGGCCAGCTCGTCGCCGAGGTCTCGCCGTACGCGGTCGACCTGGACTGGTCCGACATCGACGACCCGGAGGAGATCGCCGCGGTGGTCGCCGACCTGGGGCGCGCCACCGCCACGATGCACTCGGCCGCCGACGACCAGTCCGGCGAGTCCCTGGTCCCCTTCTCCACAGAGCGCGCCATCGACGCGGCGATCGCGGCCGACGAGGAGGGCTTCGCGCCCCTGCTGGTCGACTTCGCGCACGCCTACGGCGCACGCGCGCGTGCGGACCACCAGATCTTCGTGGACCTGTTCCGCAACGGCCGGATTCCGGGTCTGCAGCCGTCGGTTCTGTAATCGTCGGGACTCTCACAGGGACCCTTTAAGGGTCGCTTATGAGTTCCCATGGCACACTCCTCGGCGATACTGCAATTCCCCCCGGGGGACTCCCCCGGACCCCCGGCCCGAAAGAGAATTCGTGGGCATATCCGAGACAGCACCCAGAGCCGTGCGCGCGGCGATCTTCACGGCACTCGTCGTGATGCTCTCCGTCGCGTCGCACGTCCTGCTGTCCCGGACGCCGCTGCCCCTGGCCACCGTCGCCGTCATCGCCGCCGCCGTGTTCGCCGTCGCCTATGCGCTCGCGGGCCGCGAGCGCGGATACGGGCGGATCGCCGCGCTGCTGATCCCGATGGAGCTGACCGCGGACACGGTGTTCACCGCGGGCCAGCACGTCTGCTACGGCATGGCGGGCGGCCCGGTCGCAGGCCCGCTGCGCTCGGTCGGCATCGACGTGCTGTGCGGCGGCGGCGATGTGGGCACCCCCCTGGCGCAGGTGGCAGGCGGGGACACCGGCCGAGCCACGGCGCTGCTGGCGCACGCCGACCCGGCCACCGCCTGGCTGCTGCTCGGCGCCCATGTCGGCGTCGGTCTGCTGGCGGCCGCGTGGCTGCGGCGCGGCGAGCGGGCGCTCGCGCAGCTGCTGCGGGCGGTGGCTGCGTGCACGTTCCGGCCCCTGCTGATCGCGGTCGCCGCCGTGACGGCGCGTCCGGCACCGGCGCGCCGCCGGGCACGGCCCGCGCGCCGGGTGCGCACCGCGCGCACGCGCCTGCTGGTGCACTCCGTGGGACGACGCGGACCGCCGCGCTCGCCTGCTTTCGCCTGATCAGAGCGGCCAGAGCAGAGCGGCCGGTCGCAGAGCGGCCAGTCGCAGAGCGATCAGTCCCCCTCAGTTCCCGCGTACGCACGACGTACGCAGTCACGTCATCACGTATCACACGGAGAAACACCACCATGAGCAAGAGGAACAGCCAGACGGCGAAGACGGCGGCCCGCGAGCGGCTGCGTGCCGAGCGCGAGCGGCAGGCCAAGAAGGCCAAGGTGAGGCGCCAGCTAATCGTCGCCTGCTCGGCCGTCGGCGTGCTGGCGATAGCCGGCGGCGTCGGCTTCGCGATCGTGCAGGCCAACAAGCCCTCCTACTGGGACGCCGCCAAGGACGACAAGCTGGTCAAGCCGGCGAACACGTCCGGCACGAACGGCACGACCGTCATCATCGGCAAGGACACGGCGAAGAAGACCCTCAAGCTGTACGAGGACCCGCGCTGCCCCGTCTGCGCCAGCTTCGAGCAGACCGTCGGCTCGACGGTGCACAAGGACGTCGAGGACGGCAAGTACAAGATCCAGTACATAGGCGCCACGTTCCTCGACGGCAACCTCCAGGGTGAGGGCTCGAAGAACGCGCTCAGCGCGCTCGGCGCCGCCCTCAACGTGAGCCCGGAAGCCTTCCTGGACTACAAGACCGCGCTCTACTCGGCCAAGTACCACCCCGAGGAGACCGAGGACAAGTTCAAGGACGACTCCTACCTGATCAAGGTGGCGAACACCGTGGACGCCCTCAAGAACAACACGGCGTTCCAGAAGGCCGTGAAGGACGGCACCTACGACAAGTGGGCGCTGGACATGTCGGAGCTGTTCGACAAGAACAAGGACGGGGTCACGGGGACGCCGGGCCTGGTGATGGACGGCAAGAAGCTCACGGGCTCCGACGGCCAGAACGCGCCGATGACCGTCGCCGAGTTCAACACTGCGATCGACAACGCGCTCAAGGCCTGAGCGGCCGAACCCCCGGCGGCCACCCGGTAGCCACCCAGCAGGCAGCCACCCAGCAGGCAGCCACCCGGCAGGCAGCCACCGGCAGCTGCATCCGGGCAGAAATCCGGGTGCGGTCCCGGTTGTCGAGCAAAATACGCCGTAAGCACGGCGGAAGAGCGGGCGAACTTTTCGAGTTCGCCCGCTCTGCGTTCATACCGATCAGTAATCTGATCGGCCGTGACCAGACGACTCAGCTCTCCGGATCCCTCCAACTCCCCTGCGCCGCGCCGCCGTACGGTCGTCAAGGCCGCGGCCGCCACCGCCGCACTCGCCCCGCTCGTCGCGGCCCCCCAGGCACTGGCAGCCGACGGCCCCGCCTTTCTGCACGGCGTTGCCTCCGGCGATCCGCTGCCCGACGGCGTCCTGCTGTGGACCCGGGTCACCCCGGTTCCCGAGGCCGTCCCCGGATCCGGCAAGGGCCCGGACACCGAGGTGAGTTGGGAGATAGCCGAGGACAAGGGGTTCACCACGGTGGTGGGCCGGGGCACGACCACCGCGACGGCCGGCTCCGACCACACGGTCAAGGCCGACGTAAGGGGCTTGCGCCCGGCGAGCGTCTATTACTTCCGCTTCCGCGCGGGCGACGCCGTCTCCCCCGTGGGCCGTACGCGCACCACACCCGCGTACGACGCCACCGCCTCCGGCGTCCGGTTCGGGGTCGTGTCCTGCGCCAACTGGGAGGCGGGCTGGTTCTCCGCGTACCGCCACCTCTCGGGCCGCGCCGACCTGGACGCGGTGCTGCATCTCGGCGACTACATCTACGAGTACAAGACGGGCGAGTACCCGGCGGCCCAGTACGGCGTCCGGACGCACGAACCGCAGCACGAGATCCTCACGCTGGCTGACTACCGCACCCGGCACGGCCGCTACAAGACCGACCCGGATCTGCAGACCCTGCACGCCGCCCATCCCGTCATCGCGATCTGGGACGACCACGAGTTCGCCAACGACGCCTGGTCGGGCGGCGCCGAGAACCACACGCCGGACACCGAGGGCGACTGGGCACAGCGGCAGGCCGCCGCCAAGCAGGCGTACTTCGAGTGGATGCCGGTGCGCCCCTCCACGGCGGGCACCGTCTACCGCAGGCTCCGCTTCGGCAAGCTGGCCGATCTCCATCTGCTCGACCTGCGCTCGTTCCGCTCCCAGCAGTCGGCGGTCGGCAACGGCGACGTGGACGACCCGGACCGTACGATCACCGGCCGCGCCCAGCTCGACTGGCTGAAGTCGGGCCTGGCGGCGTCGGACGCCTCCTGGAGGCTGGTCGGTACGTCGGTGATGATCTCGCCCGTCGCCTTCGGCTCGCTGCCGGCCGATCTGCTCGGCCCGCTGGCGGAGCTGCTCGGCCTCCCCAAGGAGGGACTGGCGATCAACGTCGACCAGTGGGACGGCTACACGGACGACCGCAGGGAGCTCATCGCGCATCTGCGGGACAACGGCATCACCAACACCGTCTTCCTGACCGGCGACATCCACATGGCGTGGGCCAACGACGTGCCGGTGAAGGCGTCGACGTACCCCCTGTCGGCGTCGGCGGCGACAGAGTTCGTGGTGACGTCGGTGACCTCCGACAACCTCGACGACATCCTGCATGTCGCCCCGAACACGGTGTCGCTCGTCGCCGAGGCCGCGATCAAGGGCGCCAACCGCCATGTGAAGTGGCTGGACATGGACTCCCACGGCTACGGAGTCCTCGACGTCACCGCGGACCGCTCCCAGATGGACTACTACGTGATCTCCGACCGCGCCGACGCCAAGGCGACGGCGTCCTGGGAGCGCTCGTACCGAACGCTCAGCGGCACGCAGAAGGTCGAGCGGGTCTACATGCCGGTGCGCTGAGCCCGTCTACCGGTCCGCAGGCGCGCTCCGGAGTCCCCATCACCTGGGCTCGCCTCTCGTAGGGCCGGTGGCGACCGATCAGATCCGGCCAAGGTCACGTCTGTTAAAGACAGGTCACACCGCTACGGCGGGTGGTGCGCGCCGCGTCCCGAATGCGGACACACCACCCGCCCCGGTGACGCCGACCGTTACGTGCACATCTCGAACTCCGGGACGCAGCCGGGTTTTCTGCCCATAGATCCGATTCGCCCTGCGAGTGATTGGGCCAGATCGATCCTCTGCCGTTTCTGGCATGAGCACGTAATCTCCCCCGGACGGCGAGGAAGACCTCCTCGCCCGCGTCCGCGAGGAGTCAGTCACCATGCGCGCTCTTGCCCATATATCGCCGCGTCTGCGCAGGCGCTTCATCGGTACGGCAATCATGGCCGGAACCCTGGCCCTGGCCCCGCTCTCCACAGCCACGGGGACGGCGGCCGCCGCCAAGTCCCCCTCGGCCGCCCAGGAATGCGCCGACGACACCCAGGCCACCGCCCGCAAGGCACGCCCGTCGGGCGCCGAGCAGGCCCACGAGCCCAACGAGATCAGCGCGGCCAAGGCCAAGGCCATGGACGCGGATCTGCAACAGAGACTCGAGAAGCTGCGTACGGAGGGCAAGGTCTCCGCCGCCGCGGTCACCACGATCCCGGTGTACTTCCACGTCGTCCACGACGGCACCACGGGCAAGCTCACCGCGACCGACATCAGCCAGCAGATCGACGTGCTGAACGCGGCGTACGGCGGACAGGGCACCGGAAACACCGACTCGGGCTTCCAGTTCACGCTGGCCGGCACCGACTACACCGACAACGCCGCCTGGTACAACGGCATCACGCCCGGCTCCACCGCCGAGTCGGCCATGAAGTCCACGCTCCACCAGGGCGGCGCCACCGCGCTCAACTTCTACACGGCCAACCTCGGCGACGACCTGCTGGGCTGGGCCACCTTCCCGTCCTCGTACAAGTCGAAGCCGTCCGACGACGGTGTGGTCGTCCTCGACACTTCACTGCCCGGCGGCTCGGCCACGAACTACGACGAGGGCGACACCGCCACGCACGAGATCGGCCACTGGCTGGGGCTCTACCACACGTTCCAGGGCGGCTGTAACGGCAAGGGCGACTACGTGTCGGACACGCCTGCCGAGGCGAGCCCGGCCTTCCAGTGCCCGACCGGGCGCGACACCTGCACCAAGCAGACGGGCGTCGACCCGATCCACAACTTCATGGACTACACGTACGACTCCTGCATGTACCAGTTCACCGCGGGCCAGGTGCAGCGGATGCAGGACAGCTGGGCGGCGTACCGCGCGGCGGGCTGATGCCCGGGCGGGCGGCGCCGAACCCCGGCGAACCCAGTGAGCTCTGGTGTCTACAGGGTCTCCAGGAACCCCAGCGCCGTCCGCCACGTGGCCTCCGCGGCCTCCGCGTCGTAGTCCGGCAGGTCGGGGTCGGTGTAGAGGTGGCCGGCCCCGGCGTACCGGTAGACCTCCACATCGGCGCCGGTCTTGCGCATCTGCAGGTACCAGGCGCTCAGCCAGTCGTCCGGCTCGAACGGGTCGGGCTCGGCGACGTGCAGCTGTACGGGCAGATCCTCAGCGGACGCGTTCTCGGCGATGTCGGAGGTGCCGTGCAGAAGCAGCAGGCCACACGCCTTCTCATCGCCGAGCGCCAGCGTCTGGGCGAGCGCGGCTCCGAGTGAGAACCCCGTATAGACGAGGCCCCGGTCCGAGTAGGGCGCGGCGGCCAGCACGGCACGCTTGAGCAGCTCGTCCTTGCCGATCTCGTCCTTGAAGTCCCTGGCCTCCTCGACGTCGTCGAAGGTACGGCCCTCGAACAGATCGGGGGTCCACACCTCGTGCCCGGCCTCGCGCAGCCGGTCCGCGGCCGCGCGGACGGCGGGCCGGAGCCCGTACGTCGAGTGAAACAGCATGATGTTCATGAGGCCCATGGTGCCAGGCGGCATGTTCAGGGGCGCCAAGACTGGTTACGTTCGAAGGCATGGAGAGCGTACTGCGTCCGCTGATCGTCATCGGTGGCTCGGTCGTGTTCACTCTGCTCGTCGGGTGGGCTGTGGACCGGCTGCTGCGCCGGGCCGACGACCGGCACAACGAGACCCCCCTGTGGGGGCTGCTGCGCCGCTGCCGCCTTCCCTTGCAGGTCGTGCTCTGCACGGCGCTGTTGCGGGGGTCGTACGAGCAGGCGAGGGTCGCCGAAGACCACGGGGCGGCGATCGGCCGTGTCCTGACCCTGGTGCTCATCGGCTCCACCGCCTGGCTGGTGATCCGTATCGCTGCGGCGGTGGTCGAGTCCTCCTACGCCCGGTACGCCGCGGCGCGCCGCGACCCCGCGCGGGTCCGCAGGGTGCGTACGCAGGTGACGCTCATCCAGAGAGTGGTCTCCGCCGTCGTCGGTGTGGTGGCAGCCGCCTCGATGCTGCTGACGTTCCCGGCGATGCGGACGGCGGGTGCCTCGCTGCTCGCCTCGGCGGGCATCCTCGGCATCGTCGCCGGTATCGCCGCGCAGTCCACGCTCGGCAATCTCTTCGCGGGGCTGCAGATCGCGTTCGGCGACATGGTGCGGCTCGGCGACACGGTCGTCGTGGACGGCGAGTGGGGCACGGTCGACGAGATCACGCTGACGTTCCTGACCGTACGGACCTGGGACGAGCGGCGGATCACGATGCCGGTGTCGTACTTCACGAGCAAGCCGTTCGAGAACTGGTCGCGCGGCGGCGTCCAGATGACCGGCACGGTCTTCTTCCATCTGGACCACCGTGCTCCGGTACCCGAGATGCGCGAGAAGCTCGGGGACATCGTGCGCGGCTGCCCCGCATGGGACGGCCGCGACTGGGGCCTGGCCGTGACGGACACCACGCCCAGCACCATGGAGGTACGGGCGCTGGTCACGGCGAAGGACGCGGACGACATCTGGACGGTGCGGGTCACGGTGCGCGAACAGCTGATCCGCTGGCTGACAGAGGAACACCCGTACGCGCTCCCGCGGATCACCACCGCCCAGGCCTCATTGCCACCGCCCATTCCACACCAGCTCCGCGGACCGGGCACCAAGTCCACGGAGCCGTCCACATCGACGGACGGGGTGGCACCGCGAACGGGACGGGGGTAACAGGACGACGCAGGGCAACCGAATCAGTGCCCCCGCTCCGCACCCCCGTTGACCTGCACCACCTGCGCAGTGATGTGACTGGCGGAAGGCGAGGCCAGCCAGTGAAGGGTGGCGGCAACATCCCCCGGCGTCCCGGCCCGCCCCGTGGAGGTCTCGCCGATCAACTGCTCCCGCCGCTCCGAGGTCATACGCCCCCCGAAGAACTCGGTGTCCTCGATGTAGCCGGGAGCAACGACGTTGACCGTGATACCCCGCGGCCCAAGCCTGCGGGCCAGATCGAAGGCGTACGGATGGAGCGCGGCCTTGGACGCCGCGTAGGACCCGGAACCCGAGCCGCGATAGGCCGCGATGGAGCTGAGGAACAGCAGCCGGCCGCCAGGTGATGCGAGCCGGTCACTCAGCGCCTCGGTGAGCAGCGCCGCGGTGAGCGTGTTCAGCCGAAAGGCCACGGTCCAGGCGTGTGCGACGGCGGCGAGCGGATCGTCGGCCTCGGACCCGGGCCCCGGTTCGAGCATGCCGCTGCCGCCCGCACTGTGGATCAGCACGTCCACGGTGCCGAGCTCGGCCGCCACGAACTGCGCGACCCCGCGGACGTCTTCGACCTCGGTCAGGTCGGCGGCGTACGTCAGCGCGCCCGGCACCCCGGCCTTCTCCAGCACCTCGGCGCGGCGCCCGAGCAGCAGCACCTGGTCCCCGTCCGACGCGAAGGCGAGCGCCGCCGCGAGACCGATGCCCGTACCGCCACCGCTGATCACCACGTTCCGAGTCATGCGGCGACGTTACCTCGCGATTCCTGCGCGCCCCACGCCCCAACAGCCCAAGTGGATGCAGTTATCAGAGACTTCACACGAGTGCCGCCTCCGTGGGCACCGCCGTCTCACCGCAGACTGCGCACGTCCAGATGCCGCAGCACGCGGTCGACAACCTCCGGGTCGGCGCCCGGTTCGCTGCGCGCGGAGAGCACCTCGTGGCGTGCGGCGGAGAGCATCTCGCCCTGGATGCGCCGGATGTGTCTGATCCGCTCCACGCGGTGGGCCTGTGCCTCGCGCCGTTCCTCGTCGCCGATGTCGGGGCTGATCCGCAGCCCGATGTCGAGCGCGCGGCGCAGGAGCTGTTCGGTCACCTCCTCCGGCAGCTCCTCGACGTCCCGGATCTCCTTCAGCCGCTGTCGGGCGGCATTGGCAGCGCGCACAGCGAGCTCCTTCTCGAGCACCTTCTCGGCCTCGGTGTCCGCCTGCACCCCGAGCCTCCTGACCAGCCAGGGCAGGCTGAGCCCCTGCATGACGAGGGTCGCCATGATGACGCCGAACGCGATGAAGACGATCTCGTCGCGGTCCGGGAAGGGCGAACCGTCCTTCGTCGTCATCGGAATGGCGAGGGCCAGGGCGACGGAGGCCACGCCCCGCATTCCGGCCCACCACATGACGACCGTCTCGCGCAGGCTGACGGGGATGTCCTCGTCGTCGCGGCGGCGCGCGTGCAGCCGACTGGTGAGCCAGGTCGCCGGCAGCAGCCACAGCAGTCGTACGAGGACCACGACGCCGACGATCGCGGCGGCCCAGCCGAGCATCTCGCCCCAGCGGCCGGACGCCGTGCCGATGGCGTTGTGCAGTTCGAGCCCGACGAGGCCGAACGCCGCACCGGTGACCAGGGTGTCGACGACGTTCCAGAAGGTGCGCCCGGTGAGGCGGGTCAGCACGTCGTCGGCGTCGAGGGCGTATTCGGCGAGGAACAAAGCCGTGGTGAGGACGGCGAGGACGCCGGAACCGTGAAGCTCCTCGGCCAGGACGTACGAGACGTAGGGCACCAGCAGGGTCAGGCCGACCTGGAGCGTGGCGTCGCCGAGGAAGCCCATGAGCTTGTTGGCCGCCCAGCCGAGCGCAAGGCCGATCACGACGGCGACGACGGCGGACAGCACCAGTTCGCCGGCGGCTTCGCCCCATGAGAAGGAACCGCTGATGGCGGCGGTGATGGCGACGTGGTACAGCACGATGGCCGTCACGTCGTTGAACAGGCCCTCGCCCTCCAGGATCGAGACCATGCGGCGCGGCAGGCCCAACTGCCCGGCGACGGCGGTCGCCGCGACCGGGTCGGGCGGGGCGACGAGCGCGCCGAGCGCGACGGCGGCAGCGATGGGCAGCCCCGGCACGATGGTGTGGGCGACGGCGGCGACGGCCGCCGTGGTCACGAACACAAGGGCCACGGCCAGCAGGAAGATCGGCCGTTTGTTGGACGCGAACTGCCGCCAGGAGGTGCGTTGTGCGGAGGCATAGAGCAGCGGGGGCAGTACGGCGGGGAGGATCAGTTCAGGGGGAACGTTGACGTTGGGCACTGCGGGCACGAGTGCCAAAACGATTCCGCCGAGCGTCATCAGCACGGGCGCGGGAAGCCCGAGCCGATCCGCCAACGGCACGCTCACCACGGCCCCGAGCAACAGCACGAACAGCAGGGCCAACTGATCCACGGAACCGCTCCGACCGCTCTCGACGACGAGGCATCAAGCGTGCCACGCGGTCACCGCCGGAACTGGGCTCCGCCACCGGGGGTGTTTCAGCCCGTGTGGGGGGCACCCCGTATCAGCCCGTCTGGGGGCACTCGTATCAGCCCGTCGAAGGGCACCCGTATCAGCCCGTCTGAGGGCACACCCGTATCAGCCCGTCCGGCGTTTGAGGACGAGCCCGAAGGGCGATTGCGGGGGTCCAGGGGGCGGAGCCCCCGGCGGGTGCGTGGGGGCTTGCCCCCACAAACAGGGCGGGCGGGTGGGACAGAACCCCGCCGGAGGCGGACACCCGCCGGCTCCCTAGAGGGCCCTCCGCATAGCCCGATGCGGAATCCCCGCATCGGGAAACTCGGCCCCGTACGCCACGTACCCCAACCGCTCGTAGAAGCCCAGCGCATGCGTCTGCGCATGCAGGTCCACCGCGGTCAGCCCCCGCTCCCGCGCCGCGTCCTCGATGGCGCGCACCAGGGCCGCCCCGGCGCCGAGCCCCCGCGCAGCCTTGGCCACCGCGAGCCGCCCGAGGGAGCCGACCGCCGGATCACCACCGGTCTTGGCGGCCACCGCCTCGCCATACAGCAGGCGCCCCGTGCCCAGCGGGACCCCGTCGTCGCGCACGGCGAGCACATGCACGGCATCGGCGTCGTACGCGTCGTACTCGATGTCCTGCGGGACGCCCTGCTCGACGACGAAGACCTCCTTGCGCACCGCGAAGCACGCCTCACGGTCGGCCGTGTCCTCGGCGACCCGCACCACGTACGAGGGGAGGCTCATGCGTACGTCTCCGCCCGCACCTGGTCCAGCGCATGCTGCAGATCGTCCGGGTAGGCGCTCTGGAACTCGACCCACTCGCCGCTGCCGGGGTGCTCGAAGCCGAGCCGCACCGCGTGCAGCCACTGCCGGGTCAGACGGAGCCGCTTGGCGAGCGTCGGGTCGGCGCCGTACGTGAGGTCCCCGACGCAGGGGTGGCGGTGGGCCGCCATGTGCACGCGGATCTGGTGGGTGCGGCCGGTCTCCAGCTTGACGTCGAGCAGCGAGGCCGCGCGGAACGCCTCGACCAGGTCGTAGTGCGTGACGGACGGCTTGCCGTCGGCCGTCACCGCCCACTTGTAGTCATGAGTGGGGTGGCGCCCGATGGGCGCGTCGATGGTGCCGCTCGTCGGGTCGGGGTGGCCCTGCACCAGCGTGTGGTAACGCTTGTCGACCGTGCGCTCCTTGAACTGGCGCTTCAGCGACGTGTACGCGCGCTCCGACTTGGCCACCACCATCAGCCCGGACGTGCCGACGTCCAGCCGGTGCACGATGCCCTGGCGCTCTGCGGCGCCGGACGTCGAGATCCGGTACCCGGCGGCGGCGAGCCCGCCGATCACCGTCGGGCCGCTCCAGCCGGGGCTCGGGTGCGCGGCCACACCCACCGGCTTGATGATCACGACCACGTCATCGTCGTCGTGCACGATCTCCATGCCCTCGACCGGCTCGGCCACCACCTGCACCGGCGCGGGCGCCTGCGGCATCTCCACCTCGAGCCAGGCACCGCCGCGCACCCGCTCGGACTTGCCGACCGCCGCGCCGTCGACCAGCACCTTGCCTGCCGCCGCCAGCTCGGCGGCCTTCGTACGGGAGAAGCCGAACATGCGCGAGATGGCGGCGTCGACGCGCTCGCCCTCCAGGCCGTCGGGCACGGGCAGGGTACGGATCTCGGGAAGCGTGCTCACCCGTCGAGTATGCCGGACGGGTCCGACACCCCCGCACGCGAGCCCGAAACCCCCCTTGGGCCTCCAGTCCCAGTGGACGGTCCCATCAGTCCTTGTGGACGGTCCCGTCAGTCCTTGTGGACGGTCCCGTCAGGGTCGAGCCCGCGGAACGACAGCAGCACGATCAGGATGCCGCCGCACACGATCGCCGAGTCCGCGAGGTTGAACACCGCGAAACCCTTCGGCGCGATGAAGTCGACCACCGCGCCCTCGAAGACACCCGGCGAACGGAACAGCCGGTCGGTGAGGTTGCCGAGCGCACCGCCGAGCAGCAGGCCGAGCGCGATCGCCCACGGCAGGCTGTAGAGCTTGCGGGCGAGGCGCGCGATCACGACGATCACGGCCGCCGCGATGACCGTGAAGATCACGGTGAAGGCCTCACCGATCCCGAACGCGGCTCCCGCGTTCCGGACCGCCTCGAACCTGAGCCAGTCGCCGATGATCTGCACCGGCTCGTGGTGCTCCAGCTTCGCGACCACGATCATCTTGCTGACGAGGTCGAGGACGTAGGCGAACGCGGCCACCGCGATCAGCACGAGCATCTTGCGCTTGCCCTTGGGCCGCTCCGCGGCGGACGGCACCGGACCCTCCTCGGCACCGCCCTGCCGCCCCGGCGCCGCAGTGTCGCCGGATGACGGCGCGGCCGCGGCAGCATCGCCGTCGGACGGCTCCGGCGGCACGGCCCCTGCCGCCTCTGGGGTATCCGGCGTACCGATGATGCGCTCCGCCTCTGCCACGTGAGTCCCTCAACCTAGGTGCCTGACTGAGGACGAGAGTACGACACGCGCGCGGGGCCCCACGTGCTCAGGAGCCGCTTGATCGCACACGAAAGACCACGAAGACGCAGAGCGGTACGGGCGGCCGGACGGCCCGCTACCGCCGCTCCTGCTTCTGCTTGCACTCCACGCACAGCGTGGCACGCGGGAACGCCTGCATACGGGCCTTGCCGATGGGGTTGCCGCAGTTCTCGCAGAGCCCGTACGTCCCGGCCTCGATCCGCTGCAGGGCGTGCTCGGTCTGGACGAGCATCTCGCGGGCGTTGGCGGCGAGCGCCATCTCGTGCTCGCGCGTGATGTTCTTCGCGCCGGTGTCCGCCTGGTCGTCGCCCGCGCCGTCGCCGGAATCACGCATCAGGCCGACGAGCGACGCCTCGGACGACTCGAGCTCGTCACGCAGCCGCGTCGCCTCGCTGAGCAGCTCGCCACGGGCCTCCTCGACCTCTTCCGTGGTCCAGGGGTCCTCCCCCGGCCGTACCGGGAGCTCGCCCGGCTCCACACCACGCGCCTTGGGCACCGCGGTGGCTTGTGCTGCTTCCGTGGCCGTGCCCGGAGTCTTCTTCGCAACCACCGTCGTGACTCCCGTCGTCGTCGCGGCCGCAGCCGCGTCCTCGGCCGCGGACGCGACCGTCTTCTTGGCCGTGCTCTTCTTCGCCGAGGCCTTTGCGGGCCTGCGCTTGCCTGCCGCTGCCGAACCTTCCGCAGCGGCCTCCTGAGCGACCTCTGGTACGGGTTGTACGGGCGTCTCGCTGACCACGGCCTCATGGGCTGCCGCCGTCTGGGCCGCCGTCTCGGCCGCCTCCCCGGCTGCAGCCTTCTTGGCCTGCGGTTTGTCGTCCGACGCCTCTTTGCCGGGTTCTTTGCCCGGTGTCCTTTTGGTGGTCTCCGCGGTGACCGTCTTCCTGGCCGCCGTCCTTGCGGGTACGGCGGTCCTGGCCGCCGCACGCTTGGCCGGGGTCTTCTTCGCGGGCGCCTTCGTGACCGTGGCTTTCTTGGCCGTGGCTTTCTTGGCCGTGGCTTTCTTGGCCGTGGCTTTCTTGGCCGTGGCTTTCTTGGCCGTGGCTTTCTTAGCCGTGGCTTTCTTAGCCGTGGCTTTCTTAGCCGTGGCCGTTTTCGCCGTAGTCGTCTTCGCCGTGGCCTTCTTGGCCGTGGCCTTCTTCGCGGGCGCCTTCTTTGCCGCTGTCTTCTTCGCCGTAGCGGTCTCGGTCGGGACCTGCCGCACGGCCGTCTTCTTCGCGGGCGCCTTCTTCGCAGGAGCCTTCGCCACGGCCGCCTTCTTCGCAGGAGCCCTCTTCGCAGCGGCCTCCTTCACCGGGGCCTCCGCAGCCGTCTTCTTCGCCGGCACCTTCGCCGAGACCGCCTTCTTGCCAGCGGTCTGCTTGGCAGCGCCCTTTTCTGCCGCCGCCTTCCTGGCCGGTGTCTCCACTGCGGCAGCCTTCTTGGCCGCCCCCCTTCCTGCCGCGGCCTTCTTCGCCGGTGTCTCCGCCACTGTCGCCTTCTTCGCGGGCGCCCTCTTCGCGGGCCCCTTCACCACGGCCGCCTTCTTCGCAGGGGCCTCCTTGGCCGCCCCCCTCTTCGCCGGCGCCTCCACAGCGACGGTCTTCTCTGCCACCGCCTTCGCCACAGCCGTCTTCCCGGCCGTCTTCTTGGCCGTCGTCCGCGCGGTCGCCGCCTTCGCAGGCGTGCCCTTCGCGGGCGTGGCCTTAGGAGTCGTGGACTTAGTAGTCGTGGCCTTCGCCGACGCCTTCCCGGCCCCGGTCTTCCCACCGGCTACGGCCGCCTTCCCAGCCGTAACCTTCCTTCCGGACCCGGCCGGACCCTTCTTCACCGGCCCGCCTGCCGTCCCCTCGGCCGCACCGTTCACCGCAGGCACTTCCTCGGCGGCAGCCTTCCTGGCCGGCACCTCCTTGACCTGCGCCTTTTCACCAAGCCCCTGGGCTGTCGCGGACTCCCCGGCCATGCTCTTCACGCCCAGGGTGCTCAAGGTCTTCCGAGCGACATCGAGCGCCGCCTGGAAAAGCCACATCCCAGACGTGCTCTTCTTGCCCGTCGCGTCCTTGCCGGTCACGTCCTTGCCCGTCACGTCCTTGGCCGCCGCGTCCTTGGCCGCCGCGCCCGCCGTACTCCCAGTGGATCTGACGGATGCCGAGTTCTGTACGGCGGTCTTCCTCGCCACCATGGCCGCGGCCCCTTCACATATTGTGATCTTGCTCGCGAATCGTGCTGGGACGATAAATCGACTCTCGGCCCGCGGCAACGGGGCACGCCGCCCGATTCGCCCGCCCCGCTGGTCCGCGCGGCAAGCCTGCATGCGTTGTGCCCAGCTCGTCGCCAGGTATTCCGCCGAGCAGGCCGAGCCGGGACCCGGCGGTCCGCGGACGGATGGAATGGCCATTTGGCCCAGAGCACGTGCCCGGACTCGCCCAGCCTCGGGGCGACCGCTCCCGGCTGCCGGGGCCCGCCCCGCCCCGGGCCCCGGAAAACCGGTCGGCCGCGCCTCCCGGAGCGCCGTACACTGGGCGGAGCGAAAAGCTTGGATGGGGACGAGTAGCGGCGTACGCAGCCATGAGCGACCCGGGGACGGTGTGAGCCCGGGGGCCTGCGCGACGTGAAGATCACCCCGGAGCCGCCGGAAGAACGCCGAAGCCTCGCAGTACGCGAGCGGACGCAAGTAGACCCGGCATCGCGACCCCAATGAGGGGGCTCATCGGCGCACAGACAAGCGCCGAGGGGCCAAGGAGGGTGGTACCGCGGGAGCGCACAGCGCCTCTCGTCCCTCCGACGGAAGACAGCAGTCCGTTGGAGGAGCTCTTCGATGACGCCGCCCCAGTACCGCCCGGTACCCGCTCAGGTAGACCTGCCCGCCCTCGAGCACGCCGTTCTCGACTTCTGGCGCGAGCAGAAGATCTTCGCCAAGAGCCTGGAGCAGTCCGAGGGCCGCCCGGAGTGGGTGTTCTACGAGGGCCCACCCACCGCCAACGGCATGCCCGGCGCCCACCACATCGAGGCCCGCGTCTTCAAGGACGTCTTCCCGCGCTTCCGCACCATGCGGGGCTACCACGTGGCGCGCAAGGCCGGCTGGGACTGCCACGGCCTCCCGGTGGAGCTCGCCGTCGAGAAGGAGCTCGGCTTCAGCGGCAAGCAGGACATCGAGGCGTACGGCATCGCCGAGTTCAACGCCAAGTGCCGCGAGTCCGTGACCCGCCACACCGACGCGTTCACCGAGCTCACCAACCGCATGGGCTACTGGGTCGACCTCGACGACGCGTACTGGACGATGGACCCCGAGTACGTGGAGTCCGTCTGGTGGTCGCTCAAGGAGATCTTCAACAAGGGCCTGCTGGTCCAGGACCATCGTGTCGCCCCCTGGTGCCCGCGCTGCGGCACGGGCTTGTCGGACCACGAGCTGGCTCAGGGCTACGAGACGGTCGTGGACCCGTCCGTCTACGTCCGCTTCCCGCTCACCTCCGGCCCCCTCGCGGGCGAGGCCGCGCTCCTGGTCTGGACGACCACGCCCTGGACGCTCGTCTCGAACACCGCGGTCGCCGCGCACCCCGAGGTGACGTACGTCGTCGCGACGAACGGCGAGGAGAAGCTGGTCGTCGCCGAGCCGCTCGTCGCGAAGGCCCTGGGTGAGGGCTGGGAGGTGACGGGCCAGAGCTTCACCGGCGCCGAGATGGAGCGCTGGACGTACCAGCGCCCGTTCGAGCTGGTGGAGTTCCCGGCCCCGGCCCACTTCGTGGTCAACGCCGAGTACGTGACGACCGAGGACGGTACGGGTCTGGTCCACCAGTCCCCCGCCTTCGGTGAGGACGACCTCAAGGTCTGCCGTGCCTACGGCCTGCCGGTCGTGAACCCGGTCCGCCCGGACGGCACCTTCGAGGAGGACGTGCCGCTGGTCGGCGGCGTCTTCTTCAAGAAGGCCGACGAGGCCCTGACCAAGGACCTGCAGGAGCGCGGCCTGCTCCTCAAGCACCTCCCGTACGAGCACAGCTACCCGCACTGCTGGCGCTGCCACACGGCGCTCCTCTACTACGCGCAGCCGTCGTGGTACATCCGCACCACGGCCATCAAGGAGCGCCTGCTCGAGGAGAACGAGAAGACCAACTGGTACCCGGACTCGGTCAAGCACGGCCGCTACGGCGACTGGCTGAACAACAACATCGACTGGGCGCTGTCCCGCAACCGCTACTGGGGCACCCCGCTGCCGATCTGGAGTTGCGAGGAGGGTCACCTCACCTGCGTCGGCTCCCGCGCGGAGCTCACGGAGCTGACCGGCACCGACCAGTCGGGCCTCGACCCCCACCGGCCGTACATCGACGAGGTCACGTTCGCCTGCCCGCAGGACGGCTGCGGCCTGACGGCGACCCGCGTCCCGGAGGTCATCGACGCCTGGTACGACTCGGGCTCGATGCCGTTCGCGCAGTGGGGCTACCCGTACAAGAACAAGGAGCTCTTCGAGAGCCGCTACCCCGCGCAGTTCATCTCGGAGGCCATCGACCAGACGCGAGGGTGGTTCTACACCCTCATGGCGGTCGGCACGCTCGTCTTCGACAAGTCGTCGTACGAGAACGTGGTGTGCCTCGGCCACATCCTCGCCGAGGACGGCCGCAAGATGTCCAAGCACCTGGGCAACATCCTGCAGCCGATCCCGCTGATGGACCAGCACGGCGCGGACGCCGTCCGCTGGTTCATGGCGGCCGGCGGCTCCCCGTGGGCGGCGCGCCGCGTCGGCCACGGCACGATCCAGGAGGTCGTCCGCAAGACGCTCCTCACGTACTGGAACACGGTCGCCTTCCAGGCGCTCTACGCCCGTACGTCGAACTGGGCGCCGTCCGCCGCCGACCCGGCCCCGGCCGAGCGCCCGCTCCTGGACCGCTGGCTGCTGTCCGAGCTGCACGCGCTCACCGACCAGGTCACGGGGGCCCTGGAGGCGTACGACACCCAGCGCGCCGGCAAGCTCCTGTCGGCGTTCGTCGACGACCTGTCCAACTGGTATGTACGCCGGTCCCGGCGCCGCTTCTGGCAGGGCGACGCGGCGGCGCTGCGCACCCTGCACGAGGTCGTCGAGACGGTCACGCGCCTGATGGCCCCGCTGACCCCGTTCATCACCGAGCGGGTCTGGCAGGACCTGGTCGTGCCGGTGACGCCGGGCGCGCCCGAGTCCGTGCACCTCTCCTCCTGGCCGGAGGCGGACCTGTCCGCGATCGACCCGGAGCTGTCGAAGCAGATGGTGCTGGTGCGGCGCCTGGTGGAGTTGGGCCGTGCGACGCGTGCCGAGTCTGCTGTGAAGACGCGTCAGCCGCTGTCCCGTGCGCTGGTCGCGGCCGCGGGCTTCGAGTCGCTCTCGGACGAACTGCGCGCCCAGATCGCCGAGGAGCTCAACGTCTCGGCTCTGGCCTCGCTCTCGGAGGTCGGAGGCTCGCTGGTCGACACGACCGCCAAGGCCAACTTCCGTGCGCTGGGCAAGCGTTTCGGCAAGGGCGTCCAGGCGGTCGCGAAGGC
Organism: Streptomyces sp. NPDC002896; assembly: GCF_040295225.1. Classification (NCBI taxonomy): domain Bacteria; kingdom Bacillati; phylum Actinomycetota; class Actinomycetes; order Kitasatosporales; family Streptomycetaceae; genus Streptomyces; species Streptomyces sp. NPDC002896. Next base: position 313,967 of record NZ_JBEOVA010000010.1, read on the forward strand.
CATCGCGAACGCCGACGCGGCCGCGCTGTCCCTTGCCCTGCGCGAGGGCACGGCGTCGGTCGAGGTCGACGGCGAGACGGTCACCCTGGCCCCGGACGAGGTGATCATCACGGAGACCCCGCGCGAGGGCTGGTCCGTGGCGTCCGACTCGGGTGCGACGGTGGCACTGGACCTGGAGATCACCGAGGAGCTGCGGCGGGCGGGTCTCGCGCGTGACGCGATCCGTCTGATCCAGGAGGCCCGCAAGAACAGCGGCCTGGACGTCGCGGACCGTATCGCCCTGCGCTGGACGGCCACGGAGCCGGCGGTCGTCACGGCCCTGTCCGAGCACGCCTCGCTCATCGCGGACGAGGTCCTTGCGACGGACTTCGCCGAGGGCGAGGCCGACGACACGTACGGGGCGCCCTTCACGGACGAGCCGCTGTCCCTGACGTTCAGCCTCCGCAAGGCGTAGCCGTACGCCCCGGCGGGCAACCGAAGGGCCCGGCCCCCAAAGAATCTTGGGCGCCGGGCCCTTCGGCGTTTTGTACCGTCGCACAGCTGCGCGCCGACTGCGCCGCCACGGCCATGGGCTGCCGCTCCGACCACCGTGGGCGGCGTCCCGCCGCACCGCTGAGGGCAGCCGCTCCACCGCTGTGGGCAGGCGTTCCGCAAGGCTGGGGGCAACTCCCAGCGGTAGCTGGGGGAGGGTGGGCACAGCCCCACGACGGCGGGCAACCGGAACGACACAGCTCAGTCCACGGCGGTACGGCGGAACGCCCGCCCACAGAGGTGCACAACAAAGGGCCGGGCCCCCGGAAATCCGGGGGCCCGGCCCTTTGAAGCGTTGCCGACGCCTATGGCGTGCTCACGCGCCCGTCAGTTGTCGTCCTCATCGATGAGGAACCCACGCATCGGCGAGGGAGCCTGCTGCATCGGCGAAGGCCCCTGCGGCCGCACCGGCGCCATCGGCTGCGTCATCGCGGGCGACATCTGCTGCTGACCGCCGTAGGAGGGCGCAGCCGGAGACGGGTTGCCACCCATCGTCTGGTTGCCGCCGTACGACGGGGCGCTCGCGCCGGCCGGTGCCATCGAGGGCGCCGGGGACGGCGGCAGAGAGGCCGTCGCCGGGGTCCGCGGCGGGGCCAGCGAGTCGTCGGCCTGGGTCTCCAGCTGACGCAGCTGCGACTCCAGGTAGGACTTCAGACGCGTGCGGTACTCCCGCTCGAAGCCGCGCAGGTCCTCGACCTTGCGCTCCAGCGTCGCGCGAGCGGACTCGAGGGAGCCCATCGCCACGCGGTGCTTCTCCTGAGCGTCCCGCTCAAGGGCGTCCGCCTTGGCGCGGGCGTCGCGCTCGAGGCCCTCGGCGCGGCTGCGCGCCTCGCCGACGATCTTGTTGGCCTCGGAACGGGCCTCCGCGATCGCCTGGTCGGCGGTCTGCTGCGCAAGGGACAGGACGCGCGCGGCGCTGTCGCCGCCGGGGCCCTGACCGGGCTGCGGCAGCTGCGGGCCGTGACCGCCCATGGGGCCGCCCATCGGGCCACCCATCTGCCCCTGCATCGGACCCTGGCCCATCGGACCGGGACCACCGGGGCCGGGGCCGTGGCCACCCGGACCGGCGGGCAGCTGCGGTGCGCCGCTGGGCAGCTGGGGCGGGCCGCCCATCTGGTGCTGCTGGTGCTGCGGGTGCTGCTGCTGCGACGGCACCGGCGGTCCAGATATGGCAGCGGGTACCGGAGCGCCGGGACGATCCTGCTGCTCAGGCGGTTTCCGCATCGCCTGCTGCTGGCTCTGGGCGGCGGCCCGGGTGGCCGCGGCGAGCTTGGCGCGCAGGTCCTCGTTCTCGCGGAGCAGACGGGTCAGCTCGGCTTCGACCTCGTCGAGGAAGGCATCGACCTCGTCCTCGTCATAGCCTTCTCGGAGGCGGACGGTCGTGAACTGCTTGTTCCGCACGTCCTCGGGGGTCAACGGCATCTCTTCACCTCAACGTAGTCGTCGGCATTCGGCAAGACCGTATCGTTCACAGCCGGCTCACGATGGAGATCAGGATGTAGACGATGATCATCAGGACGAAGAAGGACAGGTCGAGCGCCACGCCCCCGAGACGCAGCGGCGGAATGAACCGCCGCAGAAGCTTCAGCGGTGGATCGGTGACAGTGTAGGTGGCCTCCAGAACGACCACCATCGCCTTGCCGGGTTGCCACGAGCGGGCGAACTGGAAGACGTAGTCCATGACCAACCGGAAAATCAGCACGATGAGGAAACACATCAGCGCGATGTGAAGCACATCCAAGACCACGCTCATGACCGTGCTTCCCTCTCCCCTGTTCCGTGCCTTGTGCCGGCCTGCGTCTCAGCTCTGGTTGAAGAACCCGCCCTCTGCGATACGGGCCTTGTCCTCCGCCGTGACATCGACGTTAGCAGGCGACAACAAGAACACCTTCTGCGTCACGCGCTCGATACTGCCATGAAGACCGAAGACCAGACCCGCGGCAAAGTCGACAAGTCGCTTCGCGTCCGTATCGTCCATCTCCGTCAGATTCATGATCACCGGGGTGCCCTCACGGAAGTGTTCCCCGATGGTACGGGCCTCGTTGTAGGTCCGCGGGTGCAGAGTGGTGATGCGGTAGGGCTCCCTCTCGGACACAACCTTGGGCATGATCACCGGCGCGTTCTTCTCCAGGCTCTGACGTTCAGGTGTGATGGATGACACGGGGGCAATTCGTGCTGGACGTCCGGTTTCTGCCGGAATCGCCAGCGGTTCCCGTTGTGCCGGAGGCTGCACTACTCGTACAGGTTCTTCCCTTTGGGGCTGATGCGACTGGTGCGACGGCTCATGCCGCCGACGGTCGCGCTCGGGCTCCGGGTCCAGTTCGGGCTCGAAGTCGTCGTCAGGGTCAAAGCCCCGGCCGTCGTACCCATCGTCCTCCACGAGGCCGAGGTAGACCGCCATCTTGCGCATCGCGCCGGCCATGCTCTGAATCCTCCGCTCTGTGGTGGATCGGCGTGGTGGATCGGCTGACGCCAACCAAGTGCCCGCGATCCACGGGTCCGCCCCGCTATCGGCGGGAATGACCATATTTTCTGCTGTGGTCCGACTTCTTGGCGACGTTACCCGAGCCTGGGTCGGACTCCGAGTACCGCGGTACCGACGCGCACATGTGTCGCCCCTGCAGCCACGGCCTGTTCGAGGTCCGCACTCATCCCTGCTGACACCATGTTCGCAGCAGGATGGTTCCGGCGCACGAGGGTTGCCAATTCCATCAGCCGGTCGAAGGCGGCCCGTTGACGACCGGCGTACGGTCCGGTGAGCGGGGCGACCGTCATCAGACCGTCGAGGCGCAGTCCGGGCGCGCCCGCGACGAGGTCGGCCAACTCTTCGATTCCGTCCGGCCCCACGCCACCCCGCGCCCCCCGGCCGCTCTCGTCCGCGTCGAGCGCGACCTGGATGAGGCAGCCGACCTCACGCCCCGCCCGTACGGCCTCCTTCGAGAGCGCGGTGACGAGCCGGGAACGGTCGACGGACTGCACTACACCGGCATAACCGACCACAGAACGGACCTTGTTGGTCTGCAACTGACCGACAAAGTGCCATGTAAGCGGCAGATCCGAGCATGCGGCGGCCTTCGGTGCGGCGTCCTGGTCGCGGTTCTCGGCCACGTGCCGCGCACCGAGTTCCGACAGGATCCGCACATCGCTCGCCGGATAGGTCTTGGTGACCACGATCAGGGTCACTTCTTCGCGCTTGCGGCCCGCCGCCGCGCACGCCGCGTCGATACGCGCCTCGACTTTCGCCAGATTCGCGGCGAGTTGAGCCCTACGGTCAGTCATGCCCCATCAGTCCAGCCAGACATAGCCCGCGAGCCGCCCGGTGGTGCGGTCGCGACGGTACGAGAAGTGGTCGCCCGACTCGAGCGTGCACACCGGCGCCTGCTCCCGGTCGCGCACCCCGAGCCGTTCGAGCTGTGCATGCACACCGGCGGCCACGTCGACCGCGGGAGTGCCCCAACTCGTCTCGGCGTACGCCGCCGGTTCGACGGCCGCGACCTCGGCGCGCATCGCGTCGGGCACTTCGTAGCAGCGCCCGCAGACCGCGGGGCCGGTGCGGGCGGTGATGCGGTCCGGCTCGGCGCCGAGCTTCACCATCGCCTCGACTGCGGCGGGGACGACCCCGGCCACCATGCCCGGGCGTCCGGCGTGGGCGGCGGCCGCGATTCCGGCGACCGGGTCGGCCAGCAGGACCGGGACGCAGTCCGCGGTAAGGACGGCGAGTGCGAGACCGCGCCGGGAGGTGACGATCGCGTCGACGGCGGGAATCGCTGGATTTGCAGCGGTACCCCACGGCCCTTCGATCACGGCGACGTCGGCGCCGTGCACCTGGTTCATCCACACCACACCAGCAGGATCGAGCCCGAGCGACTTGGCCGCCAGTTCCCGGTTGGTGCGTACGGCCTCGGGGTCGTCTCCGACCGCTCCGCCGAGATTGAGCTCCTCGTACGGAGCGGCGCTCACCCCGCCCCACCGGTCGGTGAAGGCGAAGTGGGCGCCGCCCACGATGTCGTGCTGTCCTATCACTTCAGCGTGTCCGGTCCGTCACTTCAGGAAGTCCGGTACGTCCAGCTCCTCGGCGGCGCTGTCCGAGTACGTCCGGGACGGCGGCACCGGCGGCGGCAGCTCGCTGGTCGGGACCGGCTCGGGCTCCACGGAGGCGCTGTCCTCGCGGGGGGTGACGCTGCCGAGTCCGCCGAAAGCCGGGCGGGTCTCGGCGGGGCGGGCCGGCGCAGGCTCGTCGCGCTTGGCGGAGGACGATCCGAGGACGTTGTCCCGCTTGGACGGAGGCTGGCCGCCGTCGAACCCGGCGGCGATCACGGTCACCCGGACCTCGTCGCCGAGGGCGTCGTCGATGACCGCACCGAAGATGATGTTGGCCTCGGGGTGGGCGGCCTCGCTCACCAGCTGGGCGGCCTCGTTGATCTCGAAGAGGCCGAGGTCCGAGCCGCCGGAGATGGAGAGCAGCACGCCGCGGGCGCCGTCGATGGACGCCTCGAGCAGCGGCGAGGAGATGGCCATCTCGGCCGCGGCCACCGCGCGGTCGTCGCCGCGGGCCGAGCCGATGCCCATGAGCGCCGAACCGGCCTCGGACATCACGGACTTGACGTCGGCGAAGTCGAGGTTGATCAGGCCCGGCGTGGTGATGAGGTCGGTGATGCCCTGGACACCGGAGAGCAGCACCTGGTCCGCGGACTTGAACGCGTCCAGCACGCTGACCTGGCGGTCCGAGATGGACAGCAGCCGGTCGTTGGGGATGACGATGAGGGTGTCGACCTCTTCGCGGAGTTCGGCGATGCCGTCCTCCGCCTGGTTGGCGCGGCGGCGGCCCTCGAAGGTGAACGGGCGCGTGACGACGCCGATAGTGAGGGCGCCGAGGGAGCGAGCGATGTTGGCCACGACGGGTGCGCCGCCGGTGCCGGTGCCGCCACCTTCGCCGGCGGTGACGAAGACCATGTCGGCCCCCTTGAGGACCTCCTCGATCTCCTCGCGGTGGTCCTCTGCGGCCTTGCGGCCGACGGCCGGGTTGGCTCCGGCGCCGAGTCCGCGGGTGAGTTCCCGGCCGACGTCGAGCTTGACGTCGGCGTCGCTCATCAACAGAGCTTGCGCGTCGGTGTTGATGGCGATGAACTCGACGCCCTTGAGACCGACCTCGATCATCCGGTTGATGGCATTGACACCACCGCCGCCGACACCGATGACTTTGATGACTGCGAGGTAGTTCTGCGGTGCTGCCACGTCGAAGGCCTCTCGCCTCGAGTTACGTGTCGCCGCCTCGCGAAGTGCTGCGATCCGACGACTGATGCCGAATGGGACGGTCCGAACGCCGACCCGAACCCTAAACCTGAAGTTTAGGGTTACCAGTGTGCCTGTTTCCTGGACTCTTCCGAACAGGACACTAAGTCGACAAGTGGCGCACGTTCAACGAACACGCCGAACCTCCCGTTTTTCTTTTCACCCTATGTGATCACCCATAGCGATGAACAACCAGGGTGCTGGCCTGCGACGACGCCCGTCAACTCCCTGACACCGCGGGGGCCGTGGGAACGCTGACGTCGAAGTCCCGCGCGCCCGGGGCTGCTTTCATCAGGGCGGAGAGTGTGGCAGCCTTCGCGCGACCCCTCTCGCTACTGCCCCAGGCGACGGTACGATCGCCAGTCAACTCCAGCGAGATGGAGTCGTAGGTACGGACCTTGACGACGCGGGTGTCGCGGGCCACCGCGGCCGGCAGATCACCGGCGACCCGTACCGCTTCCCGCACCAGACGGTCCGGTCCGAAGCGCTGTCTGCTCGCCGACTGATCCGCCGTCAATTCCAGCATCGGGATGCCCTTCGGGGCGTTGCCGACGGTAGCGAAACGGACTCCTTCGGCGTCCACTTCGATGAAGTTTTCGCCCTTTTTAATAAGAAGTACCGGCTTACGTTCGGTCACTTTGAGTGCGATTCCATGCGGCCAGGATCGGACGACATCAACCGAGTCAATTCGGGGCAATTTCCGGCGCAACCGATCCTCAATGGCATCGGTGTCGACTGAAATCAACGGCGAACCGACCGGAACACCGGCTGCTTCGCGCACCTCTCCGGGCGTCAGCACCTGTGTGCCCGAGGTCGTGACCCTCTCCACGCGCAGCCACTGCGAGCCGTAGAGCACCCAGACGGCCCCCGCACCCAGCAGGGCGACGACGGCGAGCAGCAGGATCAGAACACGGAGGCGTCGCACCCGGAGCCGCGGTCGGCCGCCGGGTCCGGGCGGCCGGGGCGGGCCGGACGCCGGCGGCTGCTTTTCACCGTGCTCGGCGGTCGTAGCTCCGGCCACACTCCCCTGCCTTCTGTCACATATGCGCAGTGCCCTAGTGGCGCGAGGCGATCGCCTCGTACACCATGCCGACCAGCAACTCGTCGGCGTCCCGGCGGCCGAACTCGGCGGCGGCGCGGGACATCTCGTACAGCCGGTGCGGGTCCGCCAGCACTGGCAGGACGTTGCCCTGCACCCACTCGGGTGTGAGCTCGGCGTCGTCGACGAGGAGCCCGCCGCCCGCCTTGACCACCGGCTGGGCGTTCAGCCGCTGCTCTCCGTTGCCGATGGGCAGCGGTACGTATGCGGCCGGAAGCCCGACGGCGGACAGTTCGGCGACGGTCATCGCGCCCGCGCGGCAGAGCATCATGTCGGCCGCGGCGTACGCGAGGTCCATCCGGTCCACGTACGGTACCGGGATATAGGGCGGCATTCCCGGCATGTTGTCGACGTGCGGCATTTCGTTCTTCGGGCCGACCACGTGGAGGATCTGGATGCCGGACTGCTGAAGGTACGGGGCGACGCGCTGGACGACCTCGTTGAGGCGGCGGGCGCCCTGCGAGCCGCCGGAGACGAGCAGCGTCGGCAGGTTCGGGTCGAGCCCGAAGGCGGCGCGGGCCTCGGGCCGCATGGCGGCGCGGTCGAGGGTGGCGATGGAGCGCCGCAGCGGGATGCCGACATACCTGGCATTGCGCAGCTTGCTGTCCGGGGTGGAGACGGCGACCTGGGCGGCGTACCGGGAGCCGATCTTGTTGGCCAGGCCCGGCCGGGCGTTGGCCTCGTGCACCACGATCGGCACGCCGAGCCGCTTGGCCGCCAGGTAGCCGGGCAGCGCCACATAGCCGCCGAAGCCGACGACCGCGTCGGCCTTGGTGCGCTCCAGGATCTGCTCCGCCGCCTTGATCGTGCCGCGCAACCGTCCGGGGACGGTGATCAACTCGGGCGTGGGCTTGCGGGGCAGCGGGACGGCGGGGATCAGCGCGAGTTCGTAACCCCGCTCCGGGACGAGACGGGTCTCGAGTCCACGCTCCGTGCCGAGGGCCGTGATCCCCACGGTCGGGTCCTGCCTGCGCAGGGCGTCCGCGAGGGCGAGCGCGGGCTCGATGTGGCCGGCGGTCCCCCCACCGGCGAGTACGACATGCACCGAAATTCACCGCTCTCCGGACGGACGCGCCGTGGCGCGCCGTCGCATCGTGTTCCATCTCCGAGGCCCCCGACCACTCTCGGAGCCTCTCACCGCAGCCCGCTTTCTACCAAAGACAGGTTGCCGCATCGCAAGCGCCGCCCGTGCAGCGGGTTCCTCGCGTGCGAAGGCGATCAGCAGCCCGACGGCGAACATGGTCGGCAGCAGGGCGGACCCACCGTAGGAGAACAGCGGGAGCGGGACTCCGGCGATCGGCAGCAGGCCGAGCACCGCACCGACGTTGACCACGGCCTGGGCCGTGATCCAGGTGGTCACGCCTCCCGCGGCGTACCTCACGAAGGGGTCCTCCGTGCGTCCGGCCACGCGGATACCCGCATAGCCTAGAGCCGCGAAGAGTGCGATCACCGACAGCGTCCCCGCGAGGCCGAGTTCCTCCCCGGTGACAGCGAAGATGAAGTCGGTGTGCGCTTCGGGTAGTTGACCCCATTTTTCCACACTCGCACCGAGGCCGGAACCGAAGAGTCCGCCGGAGGCCAGGGCATAGATGCCGTGCACGGCCTGCCAGCACTGGTCGCCGGGTCCCGGTTCGGTCGCGCCGATGCAGGCGAGCCGGGCCATACGGTTGGGGCTGGTCCTGATGAGGATCAGCCCGATCACGGCGGCGATGCCGAGGACTCCCGCGAAGAGCCGGGTCGGCGCCCCGGCCAGCCACAGCAGCCCGAAGAGGATCGCGGTGAGGATGATCGCCGTGCCCATGTCGCCGCCGAGCATGATCAGCCCGAGCAGCAGGAACGCCACCGGAACCAGCGGCACCAGCATGTGCTTCCACTGGGTCAGCAGCCGCTTGTCCTGTTTGCGGGCGAGCAGATCGGCCGCCCACAGCACGAGCGCGAGCTTGCCGAACTCACTGGGCTGCAGCTGGAAGGGCCCACCCAGGGAGATCCAGTTCTGGTTGCCGTTGACCGCCATCCCTATCCCCGGAATCTGCACGAGGACCATCAGGAAGACCGACCCGGCGAGCATCGGATACGCCAGTGCGCGATGCAGCTTGACGGGCATCCGCGCGGCGATCAGCAGCAGCAGCCCACCGATCATGGCGGCGACGAACTGCTTCCGGAAGAAGTACGACGCGGGCAGCGACAACTGCAGCGCCTTGATCATCGAAGCCGAGTAGACCATCACTAGCCCGAGCACGGTGATCAGCAGACTGCTGCCGAGGATCACGTAGTACGCGGTGAGAGGTCGATCCCAGGCACGGCGGGCCTGAGTGTGAAGCCGGCGGAGGGGGTTCTCACGCGGGGGGCGGGGAGGGGCGGGGCGTACGGGGGCCCGCTTGGCAGGGGCACGACCAGCACTACCGGGCATCGGCAGCACCCCCGCCCGCACCGCTGCGGGAGGGCGTCCCCCTGGGGGTCCCCCCAGGCCCTTCAGGCACTGGGGGAGGGACAGGCCGGCACAGCGCCGTGCCACCAGCGGACACCCGCCAACGAAACCTCAGCCACGACGCACCCACGCGACCCTCCCGGGGATTTCCGGGGCACCCGCGAACCACGGGGCCCCGTTCAGGCGCCTACGGCGCCAAGGGCGCGAACCGCCTCCGCGAACGCCTCACCGCGCTTGTTGTAGTTGGTGAACATATCCATCGACGCACAGGCCGGCGCCATCAGCACCGTGTCCCCCGGCACGGCGAGCCGCGCCGCCTCCCGTACCGCCGCGGACATCGCCCCAGTGTCCGTCCGGTCGAGGTCCACCACCGGCACCTCGGGCGCGTGTCGCGCGAGCGCCTCGCGGATCAGGGCGCGGTCCTTGCCGATCAGTACGGCACCCCGCAGCCGCTTCGCCGACTTGGCGACCAGCTCGTCGAAGGTCGCGCCCTTGGCGAGCCCGCCCGCGATCCACACGATCGACTCGTACGCGGCCAACGAGGCTTCCGCGGCATGGGTGTTGGTGGCCTTGGAGTCGTCGATGTAGGCGACGCCGTCGACGTCGGCGACGTGCGCGATGCGGTGCGCGTCGGGCCGGAAGGCCCGCAGGCCGTCCCGTACGGCGGCCGGCTCGACGCCGAAGGCGCGCGCCAGGGCGGCGGCGGCCAGCGCGTTGGCGATGTTGTGGGGGGCCGGCGGGTTGACGTCGGAGATCTGGGCGAGCTCCTGGGCCTGCTTCTGCCGGTTTTCGACGAAGGCGCGGTCGACCAAAATGTCGTCCACGACGCCGAGTTGGGACGGTCCTGGCGTGCCGAGCGTGAAACCGATCGCCCGGCAGCCCTCCTCGACGTCGGCCTCGCGCACCAGGTCCTCGGTGGCCTTGTCGGCGACGTTGTAGACGCAGGCGACGCGATTGCCCTCGTAGATGCGGCCCTTGTCGGCGGCGTACGCCTCCATGGAGCCGTGCCAGTCGAGGTGGTCGGGGGCGAGGTTCAGCACGGCCGCGGAGTGGGCGCGCAGCGAGGGGGCCCAGTGCAGCTGGTAGCTGGAGAGCTCGACCGCGAGCACGTCGTACTTCTCGTCGCCGAGGACGGCGTCCAGCAGGGAGACACCGATGTTGCCGACGGCGGCCGTGCGCAGCCCGGCGGCCGTCAGGATGGACGCGAGCATCTGGACGGTCGTGGTCTTGCCATTGGTGCCGGTGACCGCGAGCCAGGGAGCGGCGTCGGGGCCGCGGAGGCGCCAGGCCAGCTCGACGTCGCCCCAGACGGGCACGCCCGCCTCGGCGGCCGCGGCGAACAGCGGCTTGTCCGGCTTCCAGCCGGGCGCCGTGACGATGAGCTCCGTACCCTCCGGCAGGGTCGCCCCGTCACCGAGCCGGACCGCGATGCCCTCGGCTTCCAGCTCTGCGGCCTGCGCCCGCGAACGCTCGTCGTCGCCGTCATTGACGACCGTGACGACCGCGCCCAGGCCACGCAGGACCCGGGCCGCCGGGACGCCGGAGACGCCGAGCCCGGCGACGGTGACGTGCTTGCCCTGCCAGTCGGTCACTTGTCGGCCGCCCATCCCGCGTAGAAGATGCCCAGTCCGACGATCACGCAGATGCCCTGGATGATCCAGAAACGGACCACCACGAGGACCTCGGACCACCCCTTGAGCTCGAAGTGGTGCTGGAGCGGGGCCATCCGGAAGACGCGCTTGCCGGTCAGGCGGAACGAGCCTACCTGGATGACGACCGACATGGTGATCAGGACGAAGAGGCCGCCGAGCAGCGCGAGCAGCAACTCGGTGCGGGAGCAGATCGCCAGGCCGGCGAGCGCGCCGCCGAGGGCCAGCGAACCGGTGTCGCCCATGAAGATCTTGGCGGGTGACGTGTTCCACCACAGGAAGCCGAGGCAGGCGCCCATCAGCGCGGATGCGACCACGGCGAGGTCGAGTGGATCTCGTACCTCATAGCAGGCGGCCGGGTTGGTCAGGGTCGTCGCGTTGGCGCAGGACTCCTGGAACTGCCAGACGCCGATAAAGGTGTAGGCGCCGAAGACGAGCACGGAGGCGCCGGTGGCGAGACCGTCGAGACCGTCGGTCAGGTTCACGCCGTTCGACATCGCGAGGATCATGAACAGCGCCCAGATGACGAACAGCACCGGGCCGATGGTCCAGCCGAAGTCCTGGACGAAGGAGAGCTTGGTGGAGGCCGGGGTGTTACCGCGGTTGTCGGCGAACTGGAGCGCGAGGACCGCGAAGGCGATGCCGACGGTCAGCTGGCCGGCCATCTTCGCCTTGGCCCTGAGGCCCAGCGAACGCCGCTTGACGATCTTGATGTAGTCGTCCAGGAAGCCGACCAGGCCCATGCCGCCCATCAGGCCGAGCACCAGCAGACCCGAGAAGGTCGGCGAGTAGCCCGTGATCATCTTGGACAGGAAGTACGCGGCGATCGTCGCCAGGATGAAGGCGATGCCGCCCATGGTCGGCGTACCGCGCTTGCTGTGGTGCTCTTTCGGGCCGTCGTCGCGGATGTACTGGCCGTAGCCCTTGCGGGCGAGCAGCTTGATCAGCAGCGGGGTGCCGATCAGCGTCAGGAAGAGCCCGATGACTCCCGCGAACAGGATCTGCTTCATCATCGGGCGGCAACCTCACCCTCTGCGGCGGCCGTGTCCTGTTCGAGCAGCGCCATTGCAACCCGCTCCAGGCCCACCGACCTGGAGGCCTTCACGAGTACGACATCGCCCGGGCGCAGCTCGCTGCGCAGCAGGTCGACGGCCGCCTGTGCGTCGGACACGTGCACCGACTCCTCACCCCACGAACCCTCGTTGTATGCGCCCATCTGCAGCCAGGCGGCTTCCCTGCCCCCGACCGCGACGAGCTTGCCCACGTTCAGCCGGACAGCGAGCCGTCCGACCGCGTCGTGTTCGGCGAGCGCCTCGTCACCGAGCTCGGCCATCTGACCGAGCACCGCCCACGTGCGGCCCCCCTTGGCCCGTGCGGCCTCGCCCATCGCGGCGAGTGCGCGCAGAGCGGCCCGCATGGACTCGGGATTCGCGTTGTAGGCGTCGTTGACAACCGTCACGCCGTCCGGGCGCTCGGTGACCTCCATCCGCCAGCGGGAGAGGGAGCCCGCCTCGGAGAGCGCGAGGGCGATCTCTTCCGCGGACATGCCCAGCTCATGGGCGACGGCGGCCGCGGCGAGCGCGTTCGACACGTGGTGCTCACCGTACAGGCGCATGGTCACGTCACTGCACCCGGAGGGTGTGAGAAGCCTGAACGAGGGTTGGCCGGCCTCTGTGAGCCGGACGTTTTCGGCGCGTACGTCCGCGTCGTCCGACTCTCCGAAGAGGATCACTCGAGCTTTCGTACGCGAGGCCATCGCGCGTACGAGGTGGTCGTCGGCGTTGAGGACGGCCGCGCCGTCCTCGGGGAGTGCCTCGACGAGCTCGCCCTTGGCTTCGGCGATCTGCTCGCGGCCGCCGAACTCGCCGATGTGGGCGGTGCCGACGTTGAGCACGACGCCGATCTTCGGCGGGGTCAGGCCCGTGAGGTAGCGGATGTGGCCGATGCCGCGGGCGCCCATCTCCAGGACGAGGAAGCGGGTCTCCTCGGTGGCGCTGAGCGCGGTGAGCGGCAGCCCGATCTCGTTGTTGAGGGAGCCGGGCGTGAAGACCGTGGGGGCCTTGCTCCGGAGCACCTGGGCGATGAGGTCCTTGGTGCTGGTCTTGCCCGCCGAGCCGGTGAGGGCGACGAGGGTCGCGCCGAGCCGCTGGACCACGGCGCGGGCGAGGGCGCCCAGCGCGCTCTGCACGTCGTCGACGACGATGGCCGGGACGCCGACCGGTCGGGACGCCAGCACGGCGGCCGCGCCCGCCGCGACCACGTCGGCGGCGAAGTCGTGGCCGTCGACGCGCTCGCCGGCGAAGGCGACGAAGAGGCTGCCGGGCTCCACCTCGCGGGAGTCCCGGACGACCGGTCCGGTGACGGTCACGGACGGATCCGGTATGTCGTGGGTCTGCCCGCCGACGATTTCGGCGATCTCGGCGAGGGAGAGGGCGATCACAACTTCATCCCTGGGTGTTCTGGATAGCTTCGCGAAGCACCTGGCGGTCGTCGAAGGGACGTACCACGCCGGCGATGTCCTGGCCCTGCTCGTGGCCCTTGCCGGCCACCAGCACGGTGTCGCCGGGCCGCGCCAGGGCGACGACGGCGACGATGGCGGCGGCCCGGTCCTCGAAGACCTGGACCTCGCCTCGTTCGTGGGCCGGCACCTCGGCGGCGCCGGCGAGCATGGTGGCCAGGATGGCCAGGGGGTCCTCGGAGCGGGGGTTGTCGGAGGTCAGTACGGCGGTGTCGGCGAGGCGCGCCGCGGCCGCGCCCATCGGCGCGCGCTTGGTCTTGTCCCGGTCGCCGCCACAGCCGAGGACTACGTGCAGCCTGCCCTGGGTGATCTTGCGTAGGGCGCGCAGAACCGACTCGACGGCGTCGGTCTTGTGGGCGTAATCCACGACCGCGAGGTAGGGCTGGCCGACGTCGACGCGCTCGAGGCGGCCGGGGACGCCCGGCACGGAGGCGACGCCGTTCGCCGCGCCCTGCGGGTCGAGTCCGGCGACAGCGAGGGCGACGATCGCGGCGAGCGTATTGGCTACGTTGAACGGGCCCGGCAGCGGCGACTTCGCGGTGATGCGCTCGCCGCGGGGGCCGACGGCGGTGAAGTGGGAGTCCATGGGCCCCACCACGACGTCCTCGGCGCGCCAGTCCGCGTCGGGGTGGCCTTCGGCGGAGAAGGTGACGACCGGTACGGACGCCTCCTTGGCCAGCCTGCGGCCGTATTCGTCGTCGACGTTGACGACGCCCTGTTTGCTGCGTTTCGGCGTGAACAGCTGTGCTTTCGCCCGGAAGTAGTCCTCCATATCGGAGTGGAACTCCATGTGCTCCGGGCTGAGGTTGGTGAAGACCGCGACGTCGAAGACGCAGCCGTCTACCCGGCCCAGGACCAGCGCATGGCTGGAGACCTCCATGGCGAGCGACTGCACACCGCGCTCGCGCATCACGGCGAACAGCGCCTGCAGGTCGGTGGCCTCGGGCGTGGTGCGCTCGGACTTGATGCGCTCCTCCCCGATGCGTGTCTCGACCGTGCCGATGAGCCCGGGCGTCCCGTCGGCGACGGCGAGGCCGCCCCGGATCAGATACGCGGTGGTGGTCTTGCCCGACGTACCGGTGATGCCGATCTGCAGCAGGTCGCGGCCCGGGTGTCCGTAGACCGTCGCCGCCAGCTCGCCCATGCGGCCGCGGGGGTCGTCGACGACGAGGACCGGCAGGCCGGTGGCGGCGGCGCGGTCCGCGCCCGTCGGGTCGGTGAGGATCGCCACGGCGCCGAGGCCTGCGGCCTGCGCGGCGTAGTCGGCCCCGTGGAGGCGGGCGCCGGGCAGCGCGGCGTAGAGGTCGCCCGGGCGCACCGCGCGGGAGTCGTGCGTGATGCCACTGACCTCCGCGGCGCCGGGGACGGTGACCCCCAGCTGATCGGCGAGCTCCGCGAGCGGGGTGGCGGAGGCCTGGACCGGTCGTGGCGGCCCCGGATATGTCACAGGAGCGCCCTTCTGGGTGTTTTGGTACTGATCAGCATGTGGCACGGCGGTGAGCGTACCGGGCGTAGCCCCGCTGGAGCTAAATGAGGTCGGTGGGCTGGAGTGGTTCCCGGAGTCGGGGGTGATGGTTCTCACGGGCGGTTCCTGGTCGCTCTCAGGGCTTGAACTCGACGGGCAGCCGGGCCGGCTCCGCTCCGGTGGGCGGCACCTGGAGCGTCTTCAGCGCGAACTCCATCACCGTCTTGTAGATGGGTCCGCAGATCTGGCCGCCGAAATAGCTGCCCTTCGTGGCGTTCTGGATGGCGCAGTAGACGGTGACGCGCGGCTTGTCGGCGGGCGCGAAGCCGGCGAACGACGAGGTGTAGCCGCTGTACTTGCCGGTGGCGGGGTCGACGCGGTTGGCGGTTCCGGTCTTGCCCGCGACCCGGTAGCCGGGGATGCGGGCCTTGACGCCGGTGCCCTGCTCGTCGTCGACGACCGACTCGAGCATCTGCGACAGCGTCTTCGCGGTCTTCTCGCTGATGACCCGGGCCTTCTTGGGCTTGACCGCGGGGGTGAAGCGCCCGTCGGGTCCCGTGGTGCCGCGCACCAGCGTGGGCTCGACGCGTACGCCGCCGTTGGCGATGGTCGAGTAGACGGAGGCGGCCTGCATCGCGTTGATCGAGACGCCCTGGCCGAAGGGGATCGTGTACTGCTGCGACGTCGACCAGGTGTCGGGCGGAGCCAGGATGCCCGCCGTCTCGCCCGGGAAACCGAGCCCGGTGGCGCCGCCGATGCCGAACTTGCGCAGGTACGAGTAGAGGACCTGGTTGGCCTCGGCCTGCGTCTTGCCGAGCTGTCCCGCGGCGAGAATGGTGCCGATGTTGCTGGACTTGGCGAGGACGCCGTTGAGCGTCAGATACCAGGTCGGGTGGTCCACGTCGTCCTGGAACAGCCGGTCACCGCGGTGCAGTCGGTTCGGGACCGTCACATGGGTGTCGGGGGTTGCGACGTTCTCCTCCAGCACGGCGGCCATGGACATGACCTTGGCGGTGGAACCCGGCTCGTAGGCGTCCTCGAGCGCGAAGTTGTGCATGTCCGCCGAAGTGGCCTGCGAGAGGTCGTTCGGGTCGAAGCCAGGGGCGTTGGCCATGGCGAGGATCTCGCCGGTCCTGGTGTCCTGCACGATCACATAGCCGCGGTCCGCCTTGGACTTCTTCACCTGCTCGGCGATGGCGTTCTGCGCGGCCCACTGGATGTCCCGGTCGATGGTGAGCTCGACCTGGGAACCGGGCACGGCGGGCACCTCGCTGGTGCCGGCGGTGGGCACCTGGCGGCCGCCCGACTGGGCATACGTGATCTTGCCGTTCTCGCCGGACAGGTCCTTGTCGAGCTGCTTCTCCACGCCGCCCGCGCCCTTGCCTTCGGCGTTGACCCAGCCCAGTATCCCGGCGGCGAGATCGCCGTTCGGGTAGACGCGCTTGCTGCTCGGGTCCTGGAAGACGCCCGCGAGGACGTTGACGGTCTTGCCGTCCTTCTGCGCCTCCGTCTGGAGCGCGTTCTTCAGGTCCTTGATCTGCTTCCAGACCTGGGGGGTCTGCCGGGCGGCCAGCCGGACGTAGCGGGTGTTCGGGGTCCGAAGCTTCGCGGCGATGTCGGCCTGGTCCTTGTCGAGGATCGGCGCGAGCAGCGCGGCCGCCTGCTCGGGCGCGTCCGCGATCTTCGCCTGCTTCTGCGTGAACATCGTGGGGTCGGCCGTGATGTCGTACGCGTCCACGCTGGCCGCCAGCTCGACGCCGTTGCGGTCCGTGATCCCGCCGCGCTCGGCGGTCAGGGTGTGGCTGAGGTACCGGTTCTTCTCGGCCTTGGCGGCGTACGCGCTCGCGTCGACGGCCTGCACCTGGAGCAGCCGCACGACGAAGGCCAGCATGACGAGGGTGAGCCCGAGGCTGACCATGCGCAGCCGGGGACGTGGGCTGCCGAGGCGGATGGTGCGGGGACCGGTCGCGCGGGGGCGGGGCCTCGGTGCGCCCGAGCGGTACTGGCGGGCGGCGGAGCGTGCTCCGGGGCCCGGGCGCCGTGCGGTGCCGGGGCGCGCGGGCCTGGCGGGTCCTGGCACCCGGCGCCGCGTGGGTTCCCTGTCCGTCATGTCCGTCACCTGCCGGAGGCCGTGGGCTTCGGGGACGGCGCGGGGGCCGGGGCCGTACCGGCGAGGGGGGTCCTGGAGGGGGTGGCCGCAAGAGGGGTCCTGGACGGGGTGGCCGAGGGCTTGGCCGTAGCCGCGGAAGAGGCGGTTCCGGAGGGCTTGGCCGATGCCGACCCGGACGGTGTCGCCGAGGCGGCGGGTGACGGCGGCACCGTGTTGCCCGCCACCGCCTCCGGCGGGGTCGCAGCCGGCAGGCGCCAGCCGGACGGGGTGGCGGCCGACCCCGGCACGCCCTTGACGGTGCCGTCGGGGTTCAGGAACGCGGGGTCGCCGCCGGGCACCATGCCGAGCTCACGGGCGCGGCGCTGCAGGGCCTCGGGGGCCGAATAGGCGTCCACGTCCCGCTGGAGGGCCTGCTCCTCCTCGGTGAGGGATGTGGTCTCCTTCTTGAGGTCGTTCAGCCGGAACGACCCTTCGTTGAGCGCGGAGTTCAGCATCAGCAGCGTGATCAGCCCGCCGGCAAGCAGCACCACGACCAGCAGGACGAACGGGGTGCGCGCGGCCTGGCTGGGCCCCGCGGGCAGCAGCCGCGCGAGCCTGGCGGCCCTCCCCCTCAGCTCCTGTCTCCTGCTCATTCGCCCCTCCCCCGGCGTACGGATCCGCGTGCAGGCGGCCTCCGCGCCGTACCGCGGAAGCAACTCATTCAGCTTCCTCGCGGATGCGCTGCGCGCCGCGCAGCCGCGCCGGGGCGGCCCTCCGGTTCTGGGCGACCTCTTCCTCGGTGGGCAGTTCCGCGCCGCGCGTGAGCAGCTTGAGCCGCGGCTGGTAGCGCTCAGGCACCACGGGCAGGCCGGGCGGCGCGGTGATGGCGGCCCCGGCCGCGAACACCTGCTTGACCAGCCGGTCCTCCAGCGAGTGGTACGAGAGGACGGCGATACGGCCGCCGACGGCGAGGGCGCCCACAGCGGCGGGAATGGCCCGCTCCAGGACGGAGAGCTCGCCGTTGACCTCGATGCGCAGGGCCTGGAAAGTGCGCTTGGCGGGGTTGCCGCCGGTGCGCTTCGCGGCCTGCGGCAGGGCGTCGCGAATGAGCTCGACGAGCCGGGCGCTGTTGGTGAAAGGCTCCTTCTCGCGCTCGCGCACGATGGCGGAGACGATCCGCTTGGCCTGCTTCTCCTCGCCGTAACTGCGCAGGATCCGCACCAGTTCACCGGCGGGATAGGTGTTGAGGACCTCGGCCGCGCTCATGCCGGTCGACTGGTCCATCCGCATGTCGAGCGGGGCGTCCTGGGCGTAGGCGAAGCCGCGGTCCGCCTCGTCGAGCTGCATGGAGGAGACCCCGAGGTCGAACAGGACGCCCTGGACGCGCGGGATGCCGAGCCGGTCCAGTACGTCGGGCAGTTCGTCGTACACGGCGTGCACCAGCGTGGCCCGTTCGCCGTAGGGTGCGAGCCGCTCACCGGACAGGCGCAGCGCCTCCTTGTCCCGGTCGAGGCCGATCAGGCGCGCCGAGGGGAAGCGGGTCAGCAGCGCCTCGCTGTGCCCGCCGAGGCCGAGGGTGCAGTCGACGACGACGGGTTCGCCGTCGCCGGGCTGCTCGAGGGCCGGGGCCAGCAGGTCCAGACACCGCTGGAGCATCACCGGGACGTGCCGGGACTGGTTGGTGTTCATGCGTCGCTCCGCGCGGGCCGGCGGTCGTCGGAGGCGCCCCTTACTCTGGTTCGCTCGCTACGCTCGCTCACGGCGCGCCCTCTCAGGTCCGGCGCGGCCGCCGCACGCGCCGCCGGGTCCCCGCCCTCCCCCGGGCCGACGCAGGCAGGTGCCCCCGGAAGGGGAGCGGGCCGGCACCGGAAGGTGGCGTCAGCCGACCGGGAGCGGGAGGAGGCCGAGCCGCACGTACGCGCCGCGCACGCGGGGAGATGTCCGGTGGTGACCGGGCGTCTCCGGGATAAAAGTCCAGCAGGGAGAGCCTCTCGCCTCCCGCTTCGCGTCACTTTAGTCCACCCTGTCTCGCGGTCAATCAACCGGCCTGCGCGTCGCGAGCCGGGGCGCGGCGAGGACGTGGACGATCGCATGGATCGGGCGAAGTCACCCGCACGGCCGCACCGGGGCCGGACTTGTGGGGTAGGTCACAACAACGTTCATTGACCTTCTTTGTCGCCCCTCACATCGAGCCTGATCCACTCGTGACCAGTACCTTCATAGACATGACGACTTCTGCATCCGTACCCACAGAGCCCCAAGGCGCCATACGCGACGCCGGCACCGTCACGGACCGACTCGTCGAGGCGAACCAGACGTACGCCGCCGCCTTCACGGATCCGGGCATGGACGCGCGGCCCGTCCTGCACGTCGCCGTCGTCGCGTGCATGGACGCGCGGCTCGACCTGCACGCCGCGCTCGGCCTGGAGCTCGGCGACTGCCACACCATCCGCAATGCCGGCGGTGTCGTCACGGACGACGTGATCCGCTCCCTGACCATCAGCCAGCGCGCGCTCGGCACCCGCAGCGTCGTCCTGATCCACCACACCGGCTGCGGCCTGGAGAGCCTCACCGAGGACTT
This sequence comes from Streptomyces sp. NPDC002896, assembly GCF_040295225.1. Taxonomy (NCBI): domain Bacteria; kingdom Bacillati; phylum Actinomycetota; class Actinomycetes; order Kitasatosporales; family Streptomycetaceae; genus Streptomyces; species Streptomyces sp. NPDC002896. Next base: position 333,619 of record NZ_JBEOVA010000010.1, read on the forward strand.
CCGGCACGAGCTGGAGATGGAGGTCGGCCAGCGTCCGGCCTGGGCGGTGGAGGCGTTCCGGGACGTCGACCAGGACGTCCGCCAGTCGATGCAGCGGGTGCGTACTTCGCCCTTCCTGCTGCACACCGACGACGTACGCGGATTCGTCTTCGACGTGCACACGGGTCTGCTGCGCGAGATCGACCCCGCCTGACCACTCTCACGACTGCACGCGCCTGACCCGCGGGTCGGGCGCGTCTGGCGCGTACATCGGCCGCGCGGGCCCCATAAACAGCCTCAAGCCCCGACATAACGCCGCCAGTTGTCCACAGTCGAGTGACACGAACCGGTAACGGCAACAAGAATGCCCTTGTGGCACCGCGCGGAACTTTTCGCGCGTGGTGTCCGTGTTTCGGGGTGGGCCGGTCCGCATCGCAGCGTCGGCCCTGGAATGGTCCCCTGCTCCAAGGAGCGCGGGAAAGGGCCGAGGAGGGCCGGGTGACGACCTATGACGATCGAGCGAGCCTCACAGATCTGACCACCACCGCGGAGCGTGTCCGCAAGTCGGTCGAGGCTGTGATCGAGGGCAAGCCCGAGGTCGTACGGCTTTCGCTGACCGTGCTGCTCGCCGAGGGGCATCTGCTCATCGAGGATGTGCCGGGCGTCGGCAAGACCATGCTGGCCAAGGCACTCGCGCGGTCCATCGACTGCTCGGTGCGCCGCATCCAGTTCACGCCCGACCTGCTGCCGTCGGACATCACCGGCGTGTCCATCTGGGACCAGCAGCGGCGGGACTTCGAGTTCAAGCCGGGCGCGATCTTCGCGCAGATCGTGATCGGCGACGAGATCAACCGCGCCTCGCCGAAGACGCAGTCGGCGCTGCTCGAGTCGATGGAGGAGCGCCAGGTCACCATCGACGGGCAGACGTACGAACTGCCGAGCCCCTTCATGGTGGTGGCCACGCAGAACCCGGTCGAGATGGAGGGCACCTACCCGCTGCCCGAGGCGCAGCGCGACCGCTTCATGGCCAGGGTGTCGATCGGCTATCCGAGCCCGGAGGCCGAGCTGCAGATGCTGGACGTGCACGGCGGCGTCTCGCCGCTCGACGACCTCCAGCCGGTGGCGCACGCGCACGAGATCGCGAAGCTCGTCGACGCGGTGCGCCAGGTGCACGTGGCGGAGGCGGTGCGGCGGTACGCCGTGGACCTGGTCGCGGCGACCCGCAACCACCCCGACCTCAGACTCGGCGCGTCGCCGCGAGCGACGCTGCATCTGCTGCGGGCGGCGAAGGCGGCCGCGGCGCTCAGCGGCCGCGAGTTCGCCCTGCCGGACGACGTGCAGGCGCTGGCCGTGGCGGTCCTGGCCCACCGCCTGCTGCCCACGGCCCAGGCCCAGCTGAACCGGCGCACGGCCGAGCAGGTCGTCCTCGAGATCCTGCAGCGCACTCCCGTGCCCGCCGCGGCGCCCCAGCCGGGCGCCGGCTTCGCCACCGGCCGTGGCCAGGGCTCCCCGGTCTACGGCCAGCAGCCGCCCGGCGCCCGGAGGCTGTGATGACGGCCGGGGGGCTGCCGGCGGCAGCACCCGACGAGGACGGAGACAAGGGCGGCCTGCGCACGGCCCTCGCCGGGCTGACCACGCGCGGGCGCTCGTTCCTGGCCGCGGGCGTCGCCGCCGCCATCTGCGCGTACGTACTCGGCCAGAGCGATCTGCTGCGGGTCGGTCTGCTGCTCGCCGTACTGCCGCTGGTCTGCACGTTCGTGCTCTACCGCACCCGCTACCGGGTCGCCGGCAATCGGCGGCTCTCCCCCGCGCGCGTGCCCGCGGGTTCCGAGGCCCGCGTCCATCTGCGGATGGACAACGTGTCCCGGCTGCCCACCGGTCTGCTGATGCTGCAGGACCGCGTGCCGTACGTGCTCGGGCCGCGGCCCCGCTTCGTACTGGACCGCGTTGAGGCGGGCGGCCGTCGCGAGGTGTCGTACCGCGTCCGCTCGGACCTGCGGGGCCGCTATCCGCTGGGCCCGCTCCAGCTGCGTCTGTCGGACCCGTTCGGGATGTGCGAGCTGACCCGCTCCTTCTCGACGTACGACACGCTGACCGTGATCCCGCGCGTGGAGCCGCTGCCGCCGGTGAAGCTGACCGGCGAGGCCAAGGGATACGGCGACGGGCGGCAGCGCGCACTCGCGCTGGCCGGCGAGGACGACGTCATCCCGCGTGGCTATCGCTACGGCGACGACCTGCGCCGGGTGCACTGGCGCTCCACCGCGCGGTACGGCGAGCTGATGGTGCGCCGCGAGGAGCAGCCGCGGCGGGCCCGCTGCACGGTGCTGCTCGACACCCGCGGCCTGGCCTTCCAGGGCGCGGGCCCCGACTCGGCCTTCGAGTGGGGGGTGTCCGGCGCCGCGTCCGTCCTTGTGCACATGCTCGAACGGGGCTTTTCGGTGCGGCTGCTGACGGACACCGGCAACTCGGTGCCCGGTGAGGGCTCGGACGGTTTCGCGGGCGCCGCCCAGGAGTCGGCGGACGCGGCCGGCCTGATGATGGACACCCTCGCGGTGATCGACCACTCGGACGGCGCGGGCCTCTCCCGGGCGTACGACGTGCTGCGCGGAGGAAACGAAGGGCTGCTGGTCGCCTTTCTCGGAGACCTGGACGAGGAGCAGGCGACGGTGGCCGCGAAGATGCGCCGGCGCAGCGGTGCCGCGATCGCCTTCGTCATGGACAGCGCGGCATGGGCCCCCGGCCCGGGCGGCACGCCGTCCGCCGGCCGCGGTAAGGACCGGCTGCGGCTGCTGCGCGAGGCGGGCTGGACCGCCCTGGCGGTGACGCCGGGCACGAGCGTCGCCGACCTGTGGCGCCAGGCGGACCAGCACCACGCCACGGCCGCGCCATCGGGGATCACGACAGGGGGATGGTCATGAGCGGGCAGGCGCGGCTGACGCTGTGTGCGACGGCGGCCACGCTGCTGGCCGCGTGTGCGCTGCTGCCGCTGGTGATTTCGTCGACGTGGATCGTGCAGGCCGCGATCCTGCTCGCGATCCAGGCCGCGGTGGGCGCGCTGGCCCGGCGGGTGCCGCTGGCCCGGCCGCTGACGGTGGCGGCCCAGGCCCTCGTGACGCTCCTGCTGCTGACCGTGGTCTTCGCGCGCGGGCACGCTGTCGCCGGTGTGCTGCCCGGCCCGGAGGTGTTCCGGGAGTTCGGCCTGCTGCTACAGGACGGCGCAGCGGACGTCGGGCAGTACTCGATACCGGCACCGCTGACGGACGGCATCCGGCTGATGATCGTCGGCGGCGTCCTGGTGATCGGCCTGGCGGTGGATGCACTCGCGGTGACGTTCCGCAGCGCGGCCCCGGCGGGTCTGCCGCTGCTGGCGCTGTACTCGGTCGCCGCCGGCCTGTCGGACGGCGGCGCAGGATGGGTGTGGTTCCTGCTGGCGGCCGCCGGCTATCTGATGCTGCTCCTGGCGGAGGGCCGGGACCGGCTCTCGCAGTGGGGCCGGATCTTCGGCGGTACGCCGCGCACGGGCCGGCTCCCCGGCGGCCCTGAGGGCCCGGGCGGCGGTGCGGTCTCACCGGTCCGCACGGGACGGCGCATCGGCGCCCTGGCCCTGGGCATCGCGCTCGTGGTGCCGCTCGCCCTGCCCGCCCTGGACGGCGGCCTGCTGGACAGCACCGGGGCCGGCGCCGGTACGGGGACGGGCGGCGGAGGCACGATCTCGGCGGTGAACCCGCTGGTGTCGCTACAGAACAGCCTTAACCAGCCCGAGGACCGCGAGGTCATGACGTACCGCACGAGCAGCGACGACACGCAGGACCTGTATCTGCGGATCGTCTCCCTCGACGAGTTCGACGGCACGGCGTGGAAGCCCTCCGTGCGGAGCATCGGGGCTGTGCCGGGCACGTTCCCGAACCCGCAGGGCCTCGGTGGCTCCGTCCGCAGGACCGAGATCAGGACGAACATCAAGGCGGCCGGCTGGTACGCGCAGGACTGGCTGCCGATGCCGTATCCGGCGAGCCAGGTGGACATCGAGGGCCGCTGGCGGTACGAGCCGGTGGGCCGCACGCTCGTCGGTGACCGCGGCCAGACCACGCGCGGCGCGGACTACGACGTGACGAGCCTGATAGTGCAGCCCACGGCCGAGCAGCTGGCCACGGCACCGGAGCCGCCGGCGGCCCTGAAGCGCGAGTTCACCAAGGTGCCGGACTCACTGCCTCCGGTGGTGGCGGCCACGGCCCTCCGGGTCACCCGGGGTGCGGCGAACGACTACGAGCGTGCGGTGAAGCTCCAGGACTGGTTCGCCTACGAGGGCGGCTTCACCTATGACACGCAGGTGCAGGCGGGCAGTGGTTCGGCCGCGATCGCGCGCTTCCTGCAGCAGAAGGAAGGCTTCTGCGTCCACTTCTCGTTCGCGATGGCGTCGATGGCGCGGACTTTGGGGATTCCGGCCCGGGTGGCGGTGGGCTTCACCCCCGGAACACCGGAGTCCGACGGCTCGATGTCGGTGGGCCTGCGGGATGCGCACGCCTGGCCGGAGCTGTACTTCGAGGGCGTGGGCTGGACCCGCTTCGAGCCGACCCCGAACCGCGGCACGGTGCCCGACTACACCCGCTCGGACACCCCGGCCGGCGACCCGAGCAACCCGGCGGCGACCCAGCCCAGCGCATCGACCGCACCGTCCGCGGAGCCCTCGGCCTCCGAGAGCTGCCCGGTGCAGGAGAGGAAGCAGGGCGGCTGCGCCAGCACGGCCCCGCAGGCGACGAACACCTCCGACGGCGGCGGCCCGCCGTGGGGCCTCATCGGGGGCCTAACCCTGGCGGTACTGGCCGTGCTCGCGGTGCCCCTGCTGCCGATGCTGTGGCGGCTGCGGATCCGTGCCGTCCGGCTGGGTTCGCCCGGCCGCACGGAGGCGGACGCCGCCACCCGGGCGCTCGCGGCATGGCTGGAAGCGACCGACACAGCGTGGGACCACGGCATCCCACCGGACGACTCCCAGACCCCGCGCACGGCGGCCGCCCGTATCGTGCGGCTCGGACAGCTCGATCCGGAGGCCGCGGAGTCGGTCCACCGGCTGGCGGCCGGGGTGGAGCAGGTCCTCTACGCACCGCGTCCGCAGCCCCCGGCGGGCCTCGCCGACGACGTACGACGCGTGACGGACGGCCTGAGTACCAAGGCGAGCAGAGCCAGGCGCCTCCGAGCGGTGTTCGCCCCGCGCTCAGCCGTCCGGGTGCTGTGGACTCTCTCCGACCGCTGGACGACGCTCCGAGCGGACTGGACCGAACGGTGGGCGGAGCACCGGCCGACAGTGCGGCGCGCACGCGCGTCCCGGCAGGAGGGCTGACCGCCACGTAAGACCCTGAAGGCCCGGAGAGCTTCCGAGCTCCGGGCCTTTAGGGCTGGCACACCGACCGCCCGTACGCCAAAGGGGTGCCCACCCGAAGGTGGTCACCCCTCACGTACGTCCGTCGTATCAAAACCGTCCGGCACCGGCCCGAAAGGGCAGATGCCGGACGGCGGTGGAGTTCAGTGGCCCTGTTCGTCGCGGCGGCGCTGCCAGCGCTCTTCGATGCGGTCCATCATGGACCGCCTCTGCCTGCCCTGACGGCGCGTCGGGCCGGTTCCGCCCGGCGCTCCGGGGGCGGCCTGCTCACCCGGCTTCGGCGCCTTGCGCCAGCCGGTGACAGCAAGCACTGCGCAGCCCAGCATGACGAGGAACCCCACCACGCTGATCCAGATCTGCTGTGCGACCATACCGGCCATGAGGAGCGCGATACCCACCAGGAAGCCCGCGACCGCCTGATAGACCCGTCGCCGGGTGTATGTACGCAGCCCGCTTCCCTCAAGCGCTGTCGCGAACTTGGGATCTTCGGCGTACAGCGCTCGCTCCATTTGCTCGAGCATTCGCTGCTCGTGCTCCGAGAGCGGCACGGAGTCCTCCTCATCGTGCAGTCGCCGGGGCGACCGGGGGGTCCCCTTCAGGATAGGCAGGGAATCGCCCCCGTGAAACCCGCCCCTCTACGCCAATTCGCCATCCTGGACCGCCATGGCGCGTCGGCTCACTGAAGCGTGCATTCCCCAGCGGCCGACTGCTCATGCCGGAACCGTCTCCCTCGATCATACGGCCCGAGACGCCCGATCGGGGGGCCTGTGGCGTACTCCATGTGCGGCTGCGCTGCTGATCAGCGGCGCGTGGGCCGCAGAGGGCTCAGGTCTCGTCGCGCTCCTGCTTCTCACCGAGCACATGGAGCTGGGTTGCGACGGAGTGGAACGAGGGCAGCTCGGCAGCGGCCGCCTCGAGCTTGAGCAGTGCCTCGAGGGCACCCGGCTCGGTGTCGACCAGGACGCCCGGCACCAGGTCGGCGAAGACCCGCACACCGTGCACCGCGCCGACGTGCACGCCTGCGTCCGCCACGAGTTCGGTGAGCTGCTCGGCGGTGAACCGGCGGGGCACGGGGTCGCCTTCGCCCCAGCGTCCGGCCGGGTCGGTGAGCGCGCGCCGGGCCTCCGTGAAGTGGCCGGCCAGCGCCCGGGCGAGCACCGCGCCGCCGAGGCCCGCGGCGAGCAGGCTCAGCACACCGGAGGGGCGCAGCGCCTCGACGGCGTTGCGTACCCCCTCGGCCGGGTCGTCCACGTACTCCAGGACGCCGTGGCACAGCACCACGTCGTAGCCACCGCGCTCGGCGACGTCGAACAGGCCGTGGGCGTCGCCCTGCACGCCCTGCACGCGGTCTGCGACGCCGGCCTCGGCTGTCCGGCGCTCCAGCGCGAACAGCGCGTTCGGGCTGGGGTCGACGACCGTGACGCGGTGACCGAGGCGGGCCACGGGCACCGCGAAGTTGCCGCTGCCGCCCCCGGTGTCGAGGACGTCCAGCGACTCCCGCCCCGTGGCTTTCACCCGGGCCTCGAGGGCGTCCTTCAGGACCTCCCAGACCACGGCGGTACGGAGAGAGGCGCGGGGGCGCATCGGGTCCGACACGGCAGTTGACTCCTCGGCGCGGCACCGCCTCGTGTGCGGCGGAGCGATGGGCGTGCCTTCCCTGCCCGGTCGGGCGCGGGAAGGGTGCAGGCGCCTCCACCTTATTGCCTTCCGCGCGGTGCCCCGTCATCTGTCCGGCGGCGCCCGCGTCATCCGTATCGGCTGCCGGCTCATCCGTACCGGCAGCCCGTCCCCGCACGCCAGGGATGCATCCGGGGACCTCAGCCCGCGTCCGGGACCTCGCCGCCCGCGCCGTCCGGCCTGGGCTGCGGCAGTACGGGCTGCAGCACCAGCATCCGCTCGACCAGGCGCAGGAACATCGCCACGTCGCGCAGCAGGTCGTCGGCGTCACGGCGGCTGGCCGCGCCCCGTATGCCCGCTTCGGCGCGGGCCCTGCGCTCGGCTCCCGAGGCGAACAAGGCGCTCCACTCGGTGAGTTCGGGCGCGATTTCGGGGAGCACTTCCCAGGCGCTCCGGATCCTGGCGCGGCGTCGCACCGTCGGCTCCGGACGGCCGCGCACGGCGAGCACGGCGGCCGCGGTGCGCAGGGCCGCGAGGTGGGCGGTCGCGTAGCGCTCGTTCGGGGTCTCCAGCAGGGCCGCCTCGTCGAGTCCCGCGCGGGCCTGGGCAAGCAGGTCGAGCGCGGCGGGCGGGGCCGTGGCCCGGCGCAGCACGGGGTGCACATCGCTCGCCGGGCCTGTCAGTGAGGGGGCAGGGCCGGAGGCGCGGCGCCGGCCTGCGGCGGCTGCGGACGAACTGGCCATGACGAACCTCCTGTCGTCTGTGTGACGGCACAGCGGCCGTATGTGCTCATCGTGAAGCACGCCACTGACAATCGGCTCTGACCTGGGACTTTGCTTCGAAGACGGGTTCGAGCTAGTTTTTGCACTGACCAGTCAGTTCAAAATAGTCCGAGGGGGAGCTCGATGGGGGAAACGGTGGACGGTCCGCACGGGGTGAGGGTCGTCGGTCCGCACGGAGTGACCGTCAGCGCCCAGGGGCTCGGTCTCCGCGGGCCGCGCGGCTGGGCGTTCCGGGGCATCGACATCGACGCGGAGCCCGGAGCGCTGATCGCGATCGCGGGCCCGTCCGGCTCCGGCCGCAGCAGCCTGCTGCTCACGCTCACCGGACGCATGAAGCCGACCGAGGGGCAGGCGTCCGTCGGACGGTTCCCGCTGCCGAAGCACATGGCGGCGGTGCGGCGCATCAGTGCGCTCGGCCCCGTCCCCGGGGTCACCGATCTCGACCCTTCCCTGACCGTCGCGGAACACCTGCGCGAACGAGCCCTGCTGCAGCGGCGCTACGACGGATCGCTGCAGACACTGGTGCGAGCCCTGCTGCGACCGCGCGGGGAGCGGGCGGCCGAGGCGCGGCTGCGGATCGAGGCGGCACTCTCTGCCGCCGGTCTCGACATGTCGACTCTGCCCAAGGGGCCGCGTACGGCCGTACGGGATCTGGAGCGGCTGGAGGCGCTGCGGCTGTCCGTGGCGCTTGCGCTGATCGGCCGGCCGGGCGTGCTGGGCGTCGACGACACGGACCTGAAGCTCTCGGACACGGAACGCGCCGAGGCCTGGGCGCTGCTGCGGTCGATCGCCGAGGCGGGGACCACGGTGGTGGCGGTGTGCAGCGAGGCCCCCGAGGACGTGCTGACCGTGTCCACGGCACCCCACACAGAGGACCCCGGCACGGACGAGGACGAGAACACGGCCAAGACGGACGAGGACGAGAAGGAGACGGCGGATGCGCTCGCCGAAGCTGGCCGCGCTTGAGCTGAGGCGCTTCCGCAGGGGGAGGCTCCCGCGCGCGGCACTCGCGTCGCTGCTCCTGCTCCCCCTGCTGTACGGCGCGCTGTATCTGTGGTCGTTCTGGGACCCGTACGGCCGGCTGGACCGGATACCCGTGGCGCTCGTCAACGAGGACAAAGGGGCGACCGTCTCCGGCACGAAGGTCGCGGCGGGCGACGAGATCGCCGGGAAACTACTGGACAGCAAGGTCTTCCAGTGGGACGAGGTGACTGCCACCGAGGCGCGCGAGGGTGTCGAGGACGGGACGTACTACCTGTCGCTGACGATGCCGTCCGACTTCAGCCGGCGCATCGCCTCCAGCGCCGACACCGACTCCGGCTCCCGTTCCGGTACCGGCCCTGAGACCGGCGCGCTGCAGGTGCGCACGAACGACGCGAACAACTACATCGTCGGGCAGATCTCCCGGACGGTCTTCTCCGAGGTGCGCTCGGCGGCCTCCACCAGCGCCTCGCGGACGTTTCTCGACGGGATCTTCATCTCGTTCTCGGACATCCATGACGCGACCGAGAAGGCCGCCGAGGGAGCCGACGACCTGGAAAGCGGCATCGGCAAGGCCAAGAAGGGTGCGAAGGATCTCGCGGACGGGCTGAAGGACGCCAAGGACGGCAGCTCCAGGCTGGCCAAGGGCATCAAGAAGCTCGACAAGGGCGCGGGCGATCTCGAGGACGGCTCGAAGCAGGTCGCTGCGGGTACCCGGAGGCTCGCCGACAAGGTCGACACGGCCGCGGACCAGGTCCGCCCGTTCCTCAAGGCCAACGGAATGACCATCGCGGACACCGCCCGGATCGTCGCGGACTCGGCGGGCGTGGTCCGCGGTCACCTCGACACGTTCGTCAAGACCGCGCCGCTCGCGGAGCAGGGCACCCGTCAGGCGTCCGCGACCCTGAACGCCGTCTACGAGAGGCGCTGCGAGAAGGCGCTGGTCGCCGACCCGGCCTGCGGGGACCTCAAGAAGGCGAACGACGCGGCCGCCGACGCCGCGAAGCTCGCCAAGGACGTCAACACGGTGGTGCAGGGCTACGACGGCGACGTCGCCGCCCTCGACAAGGACCTCGCGACGCTGCAGAAGCAGGCGGACGCCCTCGCCAAGGCCGCACCGCACCTCAGCGAGGACCTCGACACGGCTGTGTCCAAGATCAACCAGCTCAACCGAGGGGCCGCCCGGGTCGCCAAGGGCGCCGCGGCGCTGCACTCCGGTCTGACCACCGCGAAGTCCGGCTCCGCCGATCTCGACACGGGCGTAGGCGAGCTGAAGACGGGCGCGAGCGACCTCGACGGCGGCCTGTTCAAGCTGGCCGACGGCTCCGGGGAACTCGCCGGCGGCCTCCACGACGGCGCCGACCAGATCCCCGACTACGACAAGAAGGACCGCGCCCAGCGCACCGCGGTCATGGCCGACCCGGTCCAGCTCGCCTCCCAGTCGCTCCACAAGGCGCCCAACTACGGCACGGGCTTCGCCCCGTACTTCATCCCGCTGTCCCTCTGGGTCGGCGCGATGGTGGCGTACATGCTGATCCAGCCCCTCAACCGGCGCGCGCTCGCCGCGGGCGCCTCCGCGTGGCGCATCACGCTGGCGGGCTGGCTGCCGGTGGCCGCGCTGGGGGTCCTGCAGACGGCCGCCCTGATGTCGGTCCTGCACTGGGGGCTGGGTCTGGAGATGGTACGGGCGGCCGCGACCGTCGGCTTCCTGTGCCTGGTGACGGCGTGCTTCGCGGCGATCGTGCAGTGGCTCAACGCCCGCTTCGGGCCGGCCGGGCGCATCCTCGTACTGGCGTTCCTGATGCTGCAGCTGACGTCGGCGGGCGGCACGTACCCCGTACAGACCAGCCCGCACTTCTTCAACGCGATCCACCCCTTCCTGCCCATGAGCTACGTCGTCGAGGCGCTCAGAAGACTCATCACGGGTGGCGGCCTCGGCCCCGTCTGGGAGGCCTGCGCCGTGCTCGCCGCCTTCACGGCGGGCGCCCTCGCGCTCACCGCGGTCGCCGCGCGACGCAAGCAGGTCTGGACGCTGGACCGGCTGCACCCGGAGCTGAGCCTGTGAGAATCAAGGTCATGGAAAGCAGCAAGGCCATGGAGGGCGGCAGCGCGGTGGACGTCAGCAGAGCCCCGGGGGGCGGCAAGGCCGCGGACAGCAGCGGGACGCGGCGCCAGGCCACCCGGCAGAAGCTCTACGAGGCGGCCGTGGGCCTCATCGCCGAGCAGGGCTTCTCGGCCACCACCGTGGACGAGATCGCCGAGCGGGCCGGGGTCGCCAAGGGCACGGTCTACTACAACTTCGCGAGCAAGTCGGTCCTCTTCGAGGAGTTGCTGCGGCACGGCGTGGGTCTCCTCACCGCCTCCCTTCGGGAGGCGGCCGAGAAGACCGCGCAGGGCGGCGGCAACAAGGTCGACGCACTGGACGCGATGGTCCGCGCAGGGCTCGTCTTCATCGACCGTTATCCGGCCTTCACCCAGCTGTACGTCGCCGAACTGTGGCGCACCAACCGGGCCTGGCAGTCCACGCTCATGGTGCTCCGCCAGGAGGCCATCGCCGTCGTGGAACGCGTGCTGCGCGACGGCGTCGACAGCGGCGAGCTGAGCGAGGAGATCGACGTCCCGCTGACGGCGGCGGCACTGTTCGGGATGGTGCTGGTGGCGGCCCTGGACTGGAAGGCGTTCCAGCCCGAGCGCTCGCTCGACGATGTGCACGCCGCGCTGTCCCGGCTGCTGCAGGGGCGCGTGGCCGGAGGGCGCTGAACCGGGGTCAGCGCCGGCGGCCCGGCGTCGCCGGCGGCCCGGACATCGGACAGAAAAGCGCCGGTCCGGCGTGGCCTCATCCCCCCTGAGACCTCGCCGGACCGGCGCATCCCCCGTGCTTTCCCCCGTCCCCCGATCCCCCGTCTGTTCCCCCGTCGGTTTCCCTCCCCGTGCTCGCCCTGCCCTCGCAGGAGGGGCGGCCAAGGGCGCCGCACCGTTCCGCCGCCCCGTGTCGGCGGTACCGGCGCCGGCGCCCCTTTCCGTGCCCCCACTCTTCCGTCTGCGCCGGTCGCGCCCCATCCGCATACCTACTCAACTCGCCGACTAGGTACGGATACTCAGACATGTGTGCTCATCCTCAGGATGAACCGTGCCTGCTGGTGTCCATCGCGTCCGTTCCCGTACTCGCCCTCCGCGGGTCGGCGCCCTCCGCGGCCGCCGGTCGGGACTGTCGGTGGGGGCCGATAAAGTCCCTGACATGGCACGGATTGCGGTGATCGGCGCTGGGATGGGCGCCATGGCGGCGGCTGCCCGGCTGGCCGTCGCGGGCCACCGGGTGGTGGTGTACGAGCGCGCGGCGACGTACGGCGGGGCCCTGGGCCGCGTCGAGCGCGCCGGCTTCGCCTTCGACACGGGCCCGGGCCTGCTGCAGCTGCCCGCAGTGTTCCGCGATCTGTTCCTCAAGACGGGCAAGGAGCCCCTGGAGCAGTGCGTCGAGCTGTCCCAGGTCGAGCCTGCGGTGCGGCATGTCTTCGCGGACGGCACCGAGGTGTCCTTGCCGAACGCGTCACGCGCGGGTGTAGGCGAGGCGCTGGACGCCGCGCTGGGCGAGGGCGCGGGGGCCCGCTGGGCGGCGTTCATGAACCGTGCCCGGGAGGCCTGGGACCGCTCGCGCCGCCCGCTGCTCGAAGAGCCGCTGTGGCCGAACTGGCAGGTGCTGGCGGACCGCGAGCCGTATCCGGCAGCCGTGCAGCGTCGCCTGCTGCGCAGGGACCGGATGGCCACGACGCTCACCGAGGTCGCCGATCTGGAGCTGGGCGGCGAGCCGCGGCTGCGCGCACTGCTGGAGCACTACGCCCTGGCGTACGGCCTGGACCCGCGCACCGCACCTGCGAGCGCGGCCGTCCTGCCGTACATGGAGCAGACCTTCGGCGTCTCGTCCGTGCGCGGCGGCCTGAGAGCGCTGGCCGATGCGGTGTACGAGCGGTGTCTGGCCCGGCGGGTGGAGTTCCGCTTCGGCGCGGAGGTGGTCCGGGTCGTCGAGAAGGACGGCCGCGCGGCGGGCGTGGAGCTGTCGGACCGGTCGGCCGAGGACGCCGATTTCGTGGTTGCGGGCGTCGCGCCGGGTGTGCTCGACGGCCTGCTGCCAGGGCCTCCGATACGGGCGGCGGGCGAGGTCCCGCCGCAGACCGGGCTGCCGAGCCGGCTGACGGTGCTGCTCGCCCTTCGAGGCGGCCGTCCCGAGGACACTGCGTACCGGACGGTGGTGCACGCGGGTGACCGTCAGGACGAGCTCGACCGCCTCTTCGGATCGCGGCCCGGCCTCGCCGTCTCGCCGACCGTGACGGTGCTGCGCCCCGGCGACCCGGCGCTGGTGCCCGACGCGGAGCACGAGGCCGTGACGCTGACCGTCACGGTCCCGGCGCACGCGGAGGTCTCGGAGGCCGGCGTGGAGCGGATGCTGGTGGTCGCCGAGCGGGCGGTGCCCGGCCTGCGGGACCGGCTTCTGTGGCACGAAGTGCGCACCCCGGCCGACATCGCCGCGGCCACGGGCGCCGACGGCGGCTCCGTCCCGCCACCCGCACTCGCCTCGGCGGGCGGCCGCCTGCTGCACCCGTCGAACAGCACACGCATACCGGGGCTTTACGCGGTGGGCGGCTGGGCGCACCCGGGCGGCGGCCTGCCGCACGCGGGCATGTCGGGCGCGCTCGTCGCCGGACTCATCGTGGAGGGGCCGGAGTTCCGCGGTTCGCAGTGAGCCCGGGTGGCTTCGGGGCGGGGACGGCCGTCGGGAGCGCCGGAGCTCAGTAGCGGTACTGCTGGTTGTACCCGGTGTCGTAGCCGCCCTGGTCCTGCTGCGGATAGGCCTGCTCCGGCGGGAGTTCACCGCCGTACTGCTGCTGGTCGCCGTCGCGCTGCTGGGGCACCCACACTCCGCCGGGCGGCGTCTCCGTGCCGTATGCCGTAGCCGCGTACGGATCCTGGGTGTAACCGCCCTGGTACTGCTGGCCGTATGCGTCGTACTGCGGCTGGCCCCCGTACGTGCCCGTCGCGGCGTACGGGTCGGAGTACTCGGCGTACTGCTGCTGGTTTCCGTACGCGTCGTACTGCTGCTGGCCGTAGCCGTCGTAGCCGTAGCCCGCGTTCTGCTGCGCGGACGCGGCGGGCTCGTATGCCGAGTTCGGGTGGCCGTACACGCCGTACTGCCCGGTGTCGTCGGGCATCGGCTGCGGCTCGTACACGGGCGCGCCGTCGCCGCCCTGGCGGTACGTTCCGTCGCCCGGCTGCTGGTACGTTCCGTCGCCCGCGTACGCGTACGCGAAGGCGCCCTCGTCCGCCTGTGCGGGGGCCGGGGCATCGGCGTCCGTGTCCGCGTATCCGTAGCCGTGTTCAGCGTGCTCCTCGGCCTCGAGGCCGGTCACCTCGAGCGTCGGTTCCTGACGGGACGGCTCCCCCTTGCGGGACTTGCCGACGCCCGGTACGCCGCTGAGCGCCCAGCCGGTCGAGAAGCCGCGGCGGAACGAGAGCGTGACGTACGTCTGTCCGACGGCGAAGGCGGCCGCACCCACGCCGATGACGACAACCGAGGGCATCAGCACACCGAGGACGACCCCCAGGAAGCCGACGAAGGCGAGCAGCCGCCAGCGCAGCCGTGCCTTGTACTGCAGCAGCACCTCGCCGAGCAACCAGAGTGCGACGATGCCGAATGCGATGTAGAGGACCGTCCAGCCCATGTACGCCCCTCTCCCTGCGGCCGCCGCCCCGACGGGTGCGGCCGGTCTAGCCCTGTGGGTGGTGCAGGCCCAGATTCTCGTAGATTTCCAGCGTCGCCGTGGAGTTGTTGAGGGTAATGAAGTGCAGTCCTGGAACGCCCTCGCTCAACAGCCTCGCGCAGAACTCCGTTGCGAACTCGATGCCAATGGAGCGTACAGCGGCAGGATCGTCTTTTGCTGTGAGGATCCGCTCTTTCAGAGAGTCCGGGATGGCGGCGTTGCTGAGCTGGGGCAGTCGTTCGAGCTGCTTCACGCTGGTGACGGGCATGACCTCCGGGATGATCGGGGTCGTGCAGCCGGCTGCCTCGACCCGGTCCCGCAGGCGCAGATAGGACTCGGGCCGGAAGAACATCTGCGTGATCGCGTAGTCGGCGCCGGCGCGGCACTTGTCGATGAAGTGCTGCACGTCAGAGTCCTCGTCCGCCGAGCGTGGGTGCATCTCGGGGAAGGCGGCGACGCCCACGCAGAAGTCGCCGGACTCCTTGATCAGCCGCACCAGTTCGGCCGCGTAGGTCAGGCCCTGGGGGTGCGGGATCCAGTCGCCCATGGGGTCGCCGGGCGGGTCGCCGCGGACCGCGAGCATGTTCCGGATCCCGGCGTCCGCGTACTGCCCGATGATGTTGCGCAGCTCCGCGATGGAGTGACTGACCGCGGTGAGGTGGGCGACCGGGGTGAGCGTGGAGTCGGCGGCGATCTGCTCGGTCGCCTTCACGGTGCCGGCGCGCGTGGAGCCGCCCGCACCGTAGGTGACGGAGACGAAGCTGGGTGCGACGGCCTCGATCCTGCGCAGCGCGTTCCACAGGTTCCGCTCGCCCTTGGGGGTCTTCGGCGCCCAGAACTCGAACGAGTACGTGGTTTTGCCGGTGGCGAGCATGTCGCGCACGGTCCGTGCGCGATCAGTCCTGGTGGAAGCAGTTCCGAGGGCCATACCCGCAGGTTAGCCAGGCCCTGGCGGTCCCCCAACCGGAGCAGGGTAAATTGACCTTTTTGCCCGATTGTTGTCCACGTATCGGACGGACGGGAGGGTCAGGCCGCCCGCACCCGCTTCGCGAACGCCGCCGCGGCTTCCGCCGGGTCGTCGGCCTCGGTGATCGCGCGTACGACGACGACGCGGCGGGCTCCGGCTTCGAGCACCTCGTCCAGGTTGCCCAGGTCGATCCCGCCGATGGCGAACCACGGCCGGTCCGTGCCGAGCGACGCCGTGTACCGCACGAGGTCCAGGCCAGGTGCGCGCCGGCCCGGCTTGGTGGGCGTCGGCCAGCACGGGCCCGTGCAGAAGTAGTCCACGCCGTCCTGGACGGCGGCCGCCGCGGCCTCCGACTCGGCGTGCGTCGAGCGCCCGACGAGTACGCGGTCCCCGAGGATCGCGCGGGCCGCGGGGACGGGCAGGTCGCCCTGGCCCAGATGGAGCACGTCGGAGCCGATGGCGTGCGCGACGTCCGCACGGTCGTTCACAGCGAGGAGCCTCCCGTGCCGCTGGCACGCGTCGGCGAAGACGGCGAGGTGCTCCAGCTCCTCACCGGCCTCCATGCCCTTGTCGCGCAGCTGCACGATGTCGACGCCGTTCTCGAGGACGGCGTCGAGGAACTCCGGGAGGTCCCCCTGGCGCTTGCGCGCGTCGGTGCAGAGATAGACCCGGGCGTCGGCGAGCTGCGCCCGCAGGGCGGCCGCGGGGGCGGTGACTGGGCGAGAGGTGTCGTTCATGGGCGTACGTGTCCCCCGAGACGGCGGCGTGATGGCGTGGCGGCGATCAGGGTACGGGCCGCGGGCTCCCGGGCCTCGGGCGCGGTGGCACCGGGCTCGGGGCTCGGGAGCCCCCAGGGGTCAGACGGCGAGCGCCTGGGCGCGACGCTTCACCTCCGTGCCGCGGTTCTCACTCAGGGCCTGGGCGGGTGTGCCGGGCAGGCTCGGGTCGGGGGTGAACAGCCACTCCAGCATCTCTTCGTCGGTGAAGCCGTCGTCCCTCAGGAGCGTCAAGGTGCCGGTCAGGCCCTTGACGACCTTGTCGCCGTCGATGAAGGCGGCAGGCACGTGCAGTGCCCGGTTCTCACCGCGGCGCACCGCGATGAGCTGGCCCTCCTTGACCAGCTGCCGGACACGCGTCACCTCGACACCGATCCTTTCGGCGATGTCGGGGAGGGTGAGCCAGGCGGGGACGAGAGCATCGATCTTTGTGTCAATCTCGGTCACGGGACAAGCGTGCCATCCCCGACTGACACTCGGAAGCCAGACGCCTCCCTGCGGGGGGCCGTCGTGCCGGCGAGGGGTGCTTTTGACCGGGGCGTACGGTGCGCCATGCGCTGCCCGCGGACGTGGGCGCGTCGCCTGGCACGGGGCGGTCCGTACAACGCAATCGCACCGCCGTCGTGGGTTGTGCCCACCTCCCCCAAGCTCTGGGCTCCGCTCGAGCAGGGGACCCCACCGCCCTGCGGAACGCCTGCCCACAACGGGGGGTCAAGCCGTCGCGGCCTTGAGAGGCCGCGACGGGTCCGTCAGCAGTGTGGTGTTCATGCGGGTTCCCGACTCGATGAGTCTGCGGCCCTGGGCGAGGTCCCGTGGGCGGCCCACCGCGAGGAGGGCGACGAGGCGCTCGTCGCGGAGCCAGCACACCGTCCAGGCGGGCCCGGAGGGGTCGCCGCGCCACACCATCGCGTCCGCGGCGGCATGGTGGCCCGCGTACTGCACGAAACGGCCGAACTGCTCCGACCAGAAGTAGGGCACGGGGTCGTACGTCTCGGGGGTCTCCCCGATGATGTTGGCTGCCACCGTGCGCGGCCCCTGGAGGGCGTTGTCCCAGTGGTGGACCATGAGGCGCTCTCCGTACCTTCCCGAAGGGAAGGAGGAGCAGTCGCCGACCGCGTACACGTCGGCGGCCGAGGTCCGCAGACGGTCGTCCGTCACGATCTCCCGGTGGCTGCCGAGCTCGATCCCGGATCCCTCGAGCCACCGCGTGGCGGGCCGCGCGCCGATGCCGACGACGACGGCGCCGGCGGGCAGCCGGCTGCCGTCCGCAAGGACGACCGCTCCGGGTTCGATGTGCTCCACGCGCGCGTGGGTGCGCAGTTCCACGCCGGCGTCGGCATACCACGCCGTCATCGGCGCCGCGACCTCGGCGGGCAGCGCCCCCGCGAGCGGCCGGTCGGCGGCCTCGACCACGGTCACCGCGCAGCCCGCCTCGCGTGCGGCCGTGGCGAACTCCGCACCGATCCAGCCCGCACCGACGACGACGATGTCGTGCTGTTCGGCCAGTACGGGCCGCAGCCGCTCGGCGTCGTCCAGGGTGCGCAGCAGATGGACGCCAGGGACGCCCTCCGCGCCGGGCAGCTGGATCGGTTCTGCGCCGGTGGCCACGACCAGCACGTCGTACGGGACGGGCCCCTGCCGCGTGTCCAGTTCGTGCTCGGCCGGCCGCAGCCCGGTGACCTCGCGGCCCAGGTGCAGTTCGAGGCCGAGCGCCTCGAAGTCCACGTCGAAGGCGGATCCCTCTGCCGTCCCCAGCAGCACGGCCTTGGACAGCGGCGGCCGGTCGTACGGCTGGTGCGGCTCCGCGCCGATCAGCGTGATCTCGCCGCCGAATCCCTGCTCGCGGAGTGCGACGGCGGTCTGCACGCCGGCCATGCCCGCGCCGGCGATGACGACGTGGCGCTGCGCCTGCGCGGAGCGCCCGGCCGGGGCGTCCTGTGCTGTCCGGCTGCCCGCCGGGGTCTGCTCGTTCACCCGATCACCATAATCAACTGACGTTCTGTCAGTCAGCGGGCCTGCAGGGCGGCTTCCTCGGCCGGTATCTGCTCCACGACGCTGGTCCCGCTGCCGTCCTGCGACTCCCACTCCCAGGTCTCCTCCAGCCGCACCCTGCCGTCCGCCAGCTCGACGACGGCCGACACGCAGTGGCCCGAGGAGGTAGTGCCGTCCCGCTTCAGCTGCACGTACCGGAAGTCGAGGCGCTCGCCTTCACGCGTACCCACCAGATGGCCGCGCACGACATCGCCGCCCGCGTACTCCGCCCAGATCTCACCGTCCTTCTCGTGGTACGTGAACCGGGTCCGCGTACCGACCTGACCTGGGGCCTGGTCGGCGACCGGGGCGAGGACGAGACCGTCGAGGGACCGTACGGACGGGCGTGCCATGAGCGGAGGCTCCCTTACTGAGGTGCGGAACGAAGGGCTAGGGTGGCCACCGTACTCGCGGGAGCCCGGCGCACCGGGCTGAGAGGGAGGCTGCGACGGCCTCCGACCGTCCGAACCTGATCCGGGTCATGCCGGCGAAGGGAGGGGCTCGACGCCCATGCCAGCACGCGATGTGCGCAATTCACCCGAATCATCCGATCCCGGTTCCGCGCCCGACGTCCTTGTGGTCGGCGGCGGCATCATCGGGCTCGTCACGGCCTGGCGGGCCGCGCAGCGCGGGCTGTCCACCGCCGTCGTGGACCCCGAGCCGGGCGGCGGGGCCGCCCAGGTGGCCGCGGGCATGCTCGCCGCCGTCACCGAGCTGCACTACGGCGAGCAGACGCTGCTCGGCCTCAACCTCGAATCCGCCCGCCGCTACCCGGACTTCGCCGCGGAGCTCACCGAGGCGACCGGACAGGACCTCGGCTACCGCCGGTCGGGCACACTCGCCGTCGCGCTGGACGCCGACGACCGCGCCCACCTGCGGGAACTGCACGCCCTGCAGCGCCGGTGCGACCTCGAGTCGGAGTGGCTCACGGGGCGCGAGTGCCGCCGCCTGGAGCCGATGCTCGCGCCGGGCGTGCGCGGAGGGCTCAGGGTCGACGGCGACCACCAGGTCGATCCACGGCGCCTCGCCAAGGCCCTCGTGACGGCCTGCGAGCGGGCCGGGGTGATTTTCCACCGGCTCTGGGCGGAGCGGCTGACGGTGGTACGCGACCGGGCCACCGGAGTCGTCCTCGACGACGGCACCCGGATCGCCGCCGGTCAGGTGGTCCTCGCCGGGGGAAGCCTCAGCGGCAGGCTTGGTGGGGTCCCCGACGACGTCCTGCCGCCCGTGCGGCCGGTGAAGGGGCAGGTACTGCGGCTGACCGTGCCGGGGCAGTACGGGCCCTTTCTGAGCCGCACGGTGCGCGCCGTCGTCCGCGGCAGCCAGGTCTATCTCGTACCGCGCGAGAACGGCGAGCTGGTCGTGGGCGCGACCAGCGAGGAGCTCGGCTGGGACACGACGGTGACCGCGGGCGGCGTGTACGAGCTACTGCGCGACGCCCACGAGCTGATGCCCGGCATCACCGAGCTGCCGCTCACCGAGACCCGCGCCGGACTCCGGCCCGGCTCCCCCGACAATGCGCCGCTGCTCGGTCCGACGGACCTGCCCGGGCTGCTGCTGGCCACCGGCCACCACCGCAACGGCGTGCTGCTCACACCGGTGACCGGCGATGTGCTGGCGCACGCCCTGACGACCGGCGAACTGCCCGAAGAGGCACGCCCCTTCACACCCACCCGCTTCGGCCCGGCGCTCGCTGCCCGCACGGCCCTCACGGAGAGCACCGCACGCACGGACTTCACGGGGAGCACCGCACGCACGGACTTCACGGGGAGCACCGCACGCACCGACTTCACGGAGCAGCCCGCATGAACGGCCCGGTCACCACGCCGATCCGCATCTCCGTCAACGGTGAGCCGCGGGAGGTCCCCGCGGGCACCCCACTCGGCACGCTCGTCGCGACGCTCACCACCGCGCCGTCCGGCGTCGCCGCCGCCCTCAACGAAACCGTCGTCCCGCGCGCGGAGTGGCTCACGACCGCGCTCGCCGAGGGGGACCGCATCGAGGTCCTCACCGCAGTCCAGGGAGGTTGATCAGACTCATGGCAGACGATCCCTTCGTCATCGGCGGCCTGACCCTCTCATCGCGCCTGATCATGGGCACCGGCGGCGCGCCCAGCCTCGACGTGCTGGAGCGGGCCCTCGTCGCGTCCGGTACGGAGCTGACGACGGTCGCCATGCGCCGCGTCGACCCGGGCGTGCACGGCTCGGTGCTGTCCGTCCTCGACCGGCTCGGCATCCGCGTACTGCCGAACACGGCGGGCTGCTTCACCGCAGGGGAAGCCGTGCTGACCGCCCGCCTCGCCCGCGAGGCCCTCGGCACCGACCTGGTGAAACTCGAGGTCATCGCCGACGAGCGCACGCTGCTGCCCGACCCGGTCGAGCTCCTGGACGCCGCCGAGACGCTCGTCGACGACGGCTTCACCGTCCTGCCGTACACGAACGACGACCCGGTGCTCGCGCGGAAGCTCGAGGACGTCGGCTGCGCGGCGATCATGCCGCTCGGCTCGCCCATCGGGTCCGGCCTCGGCATCCGCAATCCGCACAACTTCCAGCTGATCATGGAGCACGCGCGCGTGCCGGTGATTCTGGACGCGGGGGCGGGTACGGCGTCGGACGCGGCACTGGCGATGGAGCTGGGGTGTGCGGGTGTGATGCTTGCCTCAGCCGTCACCCGTGCGCAGGAGCCGGTGCTCATGGCCGAGGCCATGCGGCATGCCGTAGAGGCGGGGCGGCTGGCGCGGCGGGCGGGGCGGATTCCCCGGCGGCACTTCGCTGAGGCGTCCTCTCCCACCGAGGGTCTGGCCCGGCTGGACCCGGAACGGCCGGCGTTCTAGCAACAGTGGACCAACAGTGGACAGAGTCCGGCGGGAACAGTCACAGCTGTGCTGCATTCCACGCTCGGAAATCGCGCAGCGGAGAGGGTTGACAGTACCGGCTCGTACACTCGCTCCGTGGACACGACCCTTCAGGACCCCCTCGTCGGGCAGGTGCTCGACGGCCGGTACCGCATCGACGCCCGTATCGCGGTCGGCGGGATGGCCACGGTCTACCGGGCCGTGGACACCCGCCTCGACCGCGTCCTCGCACTCAAGGTGATGCACCCGGCGCTGGCCGCCGACGGGTCGTTCGTCGAGCGCTTCATCCGTGAGGCGAAGTCGGTGGCACGTCTCTCGCACCCCAATGTGGTCGGCGTCTACGACCAGGGCACGGACGGCGGCTACGTCTACCTGGCCATGGAGTACGTCGCCGGGTGCACCCTGCGTGACGTGCTGCGCGAGCGCGGCGCGCTGCAGCCCCGCGCCGCGCTGGACATCCTGGAGCCGGTGCTGGCCGCGCTGGGCGCCGCGCACCGCGCCGGGTTCGTGCACCGCGACATGAAGCCGGAGAACGTCCTGATAGGGGACGACGGGCGGGTCAAGGTCGCCGACTTCGGTCTCGTACGGGCCGTGGACACCGTGACCAGCACCACCGGAGCCGTCCTCGGCACCGTCTCGTATCTCGCGCCCGAGCAGATCGAGCACGGCACCGCGGACCCGCGCGTCGACGTGTACGCGTGCGGTGTCGTCCTCTACGAGATGCTGACCGGCGGCAAGCCGCACTCCGGCGAGTCGCCGGCCCAGGTGCTCTACCAGCACCTCAACGAGGACGTGCCGCCGCCGTCGGCGACCGTGCCGGGCCTGCCCTTCGTGCTCGACGAGCTCGTCGCGTCCGCGACCGCCCGTACGCCCGATGTGCGCCCGCACGACGCGGTGGCGCTGCTGGCCGCCCTCAGGGAGGCACGGGCGGGGCTCACCGATGAACAACTGGACGCGGTGCCGCCGGGGGCCCGCGGCGAGGGGCAGGACGCGCGGAACATCTCCGGGGACCGTACGAGCGTGATTCCCCGTGGCCTCTCCGTGGCGCGGCCGCTGCCCGTCAACGACGACGACCCTGACGGCGGCGAAGCCGTGCTCAACCGCACGAGCCGGTTCGAGAGCCCGCCTCCGGCTGATCCGCGGCGTACGCGGCGCGGACGGCGCGGCATGTTCGCGGTGATCGCCGCGGTGCTGCTGGCGCTGGGGCTCGGTGCCGGCGTCTGGTACATCAACTCCGGCCAGTTCACGAAGGTGCCGCCGCTGCTGACGAAGACCGAGGCCCAGGCCAGGGAACGGCTCGCGGACGCCGGTCTCGACGTGAACGGCGTAAAGCGCAGCTACAGCGACACCGTCACGCGCGGCACCGTCATCAGCAGCGATCCCGCGCCCGGCGCACGCATCCGCAACAACGACGGCGTGACGCTGACGATCTCGCTGGGCCCGGAGACCGTGAAGGTCCCCGATCTGCAGGGCCTCCCACTGGCGAAGGCCAAGTCCGAGCTGAAGGACGCCGGGCTCGAGCCCGGCATGGTCACCCGGGCGTTCAGCGAGGAGATCGACAGCGGCTCCGTGATCAGTACTGACCCGGATGCGGACACCGTACGCAGGGCGGGCTCGGCCGTCGCGCTGACCGTCAGCAAGGGCAGGCCCGTGGACGTGCCCGATGTCACGGGCGAGTCCGTCGAAGAGGCGACCGCCGACCTGGAGGACGAGGGACTGAAGGTGAAGATCGCCTCGGCCCGGGTCAACTCCGAGTTCGACGCGGGCACGGTCGCGAGGCAGTCACCGGCCGCGGACCGCCAGGTCGCGGAGGGCGACACGATCACGCTCACGATCTCCAAGGGCCCGGTGATGGTCGAGGTCCCCGACGTGGTGGGCGACAAGGTCGACGACGCCCGGCAGAAGCTCGAGGACGCCGGATTCCAGGTCGAGGAGGACCGCGGCCTGTTCGGGCTCTTCGGCGACACGGTGAAGAGCCAGTCGGTGGAGGGCGGCGACGAGGCCCCCAAGGGATCGACGATCACCATCAAGATCGGCTGACGGCGGCGCGCCACCGGGGGCCCATCAGGCACGTCCGCTCCCGGGGGCCCATCCGCCGCCGAGGCCCGTCCGGCCTCATGACACCCTGAAGGGTGTGACAAGCCAGCAGTCCCGCAATCCCGTCGGCAGCCATGTCCCCGTCGCCGGCGGTCTGTCCACCATCGGTCTGTCGTACGCGCGCGAGATCGGCGCCGAGACCGTCCAGGTCTTCGTCGCCAATCCGCGCGGCTGGGCGACGCCCGTCGGCAATCCGAGGCAGGACGAGGAGTTCCGCGCGGCCTGTGCCGCCGAGTCGGTTCCCGCGTATGTGCACGCCCCGTATCTGATCAACTTCGGCTCGCACACCGAGGCGACCGTCGAGCGGTCCGTGGAATCGCTGCGGCACTCGCTGCGCCGCGGCCGCGAGATCGGCGCGCTGGGCGTCGTCGTGCACACCGGCTCGGCGACCGGCGGCCGGGAGCGCCCGGTCGCGCTCAAGCAGGTACGCGAGCACATGCTGCCGCTGCTCGACGAGCTGACCCACGACGACGATCCGTACCTCCTGCTGGAGTCCACCGCGGGCCAGGGCGCCTCGCTGTGCTCACGCACCTGGGACTTCGGCCCGTACTTCGAGGCCCTCGACGCCCACCCGAAGCTCGGCATCTGTCTGGACACCTGCCACATCTTCGCGGCGGGCCACGATCTGACCGGACCGAGCGGGATGAAGCAGACCCTCGACCTCCTCGTGGACACGGTCGGCGAGGGGCGTCTCCGGCTCATCCACGCCAACGATTCCAAGGACGTGGTGGGCGCCCACAAGGACCGTCACGAGAACATCGGCAGCGGCCACATAGGCGAGGACCCGTTCCGCGAGCTGTTCAGCCATCCCGCGACCGAGGGCGTACCGCTGGTCATCGAGACACCGGGCCGCAAGGAAGGCCACGCGGCGGACGTGGCGCGCCTGAAGAAGCTCAGGGACGGCTGAGACCGGTCCGACCGCCGGCGATTCAGAGCTCGGGGCCGTCCCCGGGCTCCTCCTGGTACGAGTAGCGCTGCTCACGCCAGGGATCGCCGATGTTGTGGTAGCCGCGCTCCTCCCAGAAGCCGCGCCGGTCGGCGGTCATGTACTCGACGCCGCGGACCCACTTGGGCCCCTTCCAGGCGTACAGATGGGGCACGATGAGCCGCAGCGGAAAGCCGTGCTCGGCGGTGAGGAGCTCGCCGTCCTTGTGGGTTGCGAAGATCGTCCGGTCCGACATGAAGTCGGTCAGCCGCAGATTCGAGCTGAAGCCGTACTCGGCCCAGACCATCACATGGGTGACATTGGGCGCGGGCGGGGCGAGCTCCAGGATGGTCGCGGCCGGGACTCCGCCCCATTCCGCGCCGAGCATGCTGAACTTCGTGACGCAGTGCAGATCGGCCACGACCGTCGCGTACGGCAAGGCCGAAAACTCCTCGTGCGTCCAGCAGTGCTTGTCCCCGTCGGCGGTGGCGCCGAAGACCCGGAACTCCCAGCGCTCGGGCCGGAACTTGGGTACAGGACCGTAGTGCGTGACCGGCCAGCCCCTCTGCAGTCGCTGTCCCGGCGGCAGCTCGGACTGCACAGCTTCCCGAGATTCGCGACCCGACGGATGACCCATGCCTCCATCCTGACAGACCGGAGGGGGTGCAAATGACCGGCCCCGAACCGATACCGGACAACTACTACTAAGCGTGCACTTACTGGACGACCCACCGTCGCGGTGCAAGGATGCGCGCCATCTGCCCAGTCACGCACTTGGAAGGAGCCTCTGCGATGCAGGGCGACCCCGAGGTCATCGAATTCCTCAACGAGCAGCTGACCGGCGAGCTCACAGCGATCAACCAGTACTTCCTGCACGCGAAGATGCAGGAGAACTACGGCTGGACGAAGCTCGCGAAGTACACCCGGGCCGAGTCGTTCGACGAGATGAAGCACGCGGAGGTGCTCACCGACCGGATCATCTTTCTCGAGGGTCTGCCCAACTACCAGCGGCTCTTCCATGTGCGCGTAGGGCAGACCGTCACGGAGATGTTCCAGGCCGACCGGCAGGTCGAGGTGGAGGCGATCGACCGCCTCAAGCGCGGGATCGAGGTGATGCGCTCCAAGGGCGACATCACTTCTGCGAACATCTTCGAGTCGATCCTCGCGGACGAGGAGCACCACATCGACTATCTGGACACACAGCTGGAGCTGGTCGACAAGCTCGGCGAGGCGCTCTACATCGCGCAGGTCATCGAGCAGCCGGAGAGCTAGGCCGGGGCCAGCGGTCAAGCCGGGGACCGGGCGGTCAAGCTGCAGAAAGGCTTCTGCGGCGCCCTGTCACTACGGGCGGACGGGGAGGTCGAACGGCCGAGCCGACGGGCTCTACGCCGCGTCCTCGAGTTCCTCGAGCGGCTGGTCGAGCACCGGCTCCGCGGTCAGCGCGGCGGCGGCCATGCCCTGGTCCACCAGCTCGCGACGCGGGCACGCGCCCCGGCCGAGCAGTGCCTGGATCCGGCGTACGCACGAACCGCAGTCCGTGCCCGCCTTGCAGGCCGACGCTATCTGGCGGGGGGTGCAGGCACCGTCCTCCGCGTGCTTCTTCACCTGCGCCTCGGTCACACCGAAGCAGTTGCAGACGTACACGCGGTTCACCTCCCCGGTGATCTCGGGATCGCTTGGCAGTGCCACCCCGATTCCGTCGGTGAGGCTAACCTAACCTTACCCGGGACCCCGGGGGCGCAAAAGCCCCGGATGTGCCAGTGGGGCGCGGATCACACGGATCCGCGCCCCACCCCTGAGTAGAAGGCCCTTACTGGTCCCGGTACATCTCGGCGACCAGGAAGGCCAGATCCAGCGACTGGCTGCGGTTGAGCCGCGGGTCGCAGGCCGTCTCGTAGCGCTGGTGCAGGTCGTCGACGAAGATCTCGTCGCCGCCGCCCACGCACTCGGTGACGTCGTCGCCGGTCAGCTCCACGTGGATGCCGCCCGGGTGCGTGCCCAGCGCCTTGTGGACCTCGAAGAAGCCCTTGACCTCGTCGAGCACGTCGTCGAAGCGGCGCGTCTTGTGGCCGGAGGCCGCCTCGAACGTGTTGCCGTGCATCGGGTCGGTCACCCAGGCCACTACGGCGCCCGAGGCCGTGACCTTCTCGACCAGCTCCGGCAGCCGGTCGCGGATCTTGTCCGCGCCCATCCGCACGATGAAGGTCAGGCGGCCCGGCTCGCGCTCGGGGTCGAGGCGCTCGATGTACTGCAGCGCCTCCTCGGCCGTCGTGGTCGGGCCGAGCTTGATGCCGATCGGGTTGCGGATCTTCGACGCGAACTCGATGTGGGCCCCGTCGAGCTGGCGGGTGCGCTCACCGATCCACACCATGTGGCCCGAGACGTCGTACAGATTGCCGGTACGCGAGTCCACGCGGGTCAGCGCGGACTCGTAGTCGAGCAGCAGCGCCTCGTGCGAGGAGTAGAACTCGACGGTCTTGAACTCCTCCGGGTCCGTGCCGCAGGCCCGCATGAAGTTCAGCGCGTTGTCGATCTCGCGCGCCAGCTGCTCGTAGCGCTGGCCCGAGGGGGACGACTTCACGAAGTCCTGGTTCCAGGCGTGCACCTGTCGCAGGTCGGCGTAGCCGCCGGTGGTGAAGGCGCGCACCAGGTTGAGCGTCGAGGCGGATGCGTTGTACATCCGCTTCAGGCGCTCGGGGTCCGGGATGCGGGCCTCCTCGGTGAACTCGAAGCCGTTGACGGAGTCGCCGCGGTACGTCGGCAGCGTCACGCCGTCGCGGGTCTCGGTCGGCTTGGAGCGCGGCTTGGAGTACTGGCCGGCGATCCGGCCGACCTTCACGACCGGCACCGAGGCGGCGTACGTCAGCACGGCGCCCATCTGGAGCAGGGTCTTGAGCTTGTTGCGGATGTGGTCGGCGGACACGCCGTCGAAGGCCTCGGCGCAGTCGCCGCCCTGGAGGAGGAACGCCTCGCCCTTGGCGACGGCTCCCATCCGGGCGCGCAGCTGGTCGCACTCGCCTGCGAAGACGAGCGGCGGATACGACTCGAGCTCCGCGACGACGTCGCGCAGAGCCTCGGCATCGGGGTACTCGGGCTGCTGCGCCGCGGGAAGGTCTCGCCAGGTGTTGCCACCGTCAGCGGTGGACTTAGCGTTCACGGTCACGTCCCCCACATTACGGGGTCGTGTCGGGCACCCCCGACCCCGCTCAGCAAGTGAGACGGTGCCCGCTCGTTCGGCGACACCCCGGACCGCGGGAGACAGGGGCCTCGACCTGGGCGTACGGGGAGATCACGAGCTGGTCTTGTCCGGATCCCGGCGTGCCGGGACGCGGCGCCGTCACGTCGGGTAGGGTGCCGGGCATGTTCGCGCACACGACCCGTAACTGGTGGTGGACCGCTCGCTCGGCGGCCCACTGACTGCGCGTACTCAGAGACTCGCGAAGGCCGCCCGAGGGGCGGCCTTCGGTGTTTCCACGGGCTGTTCCTCTCCATCAGAAAGTCCGAGGGAAGGAACCCCGCCGTGGACCTGCACAGACTGCTCGACGCCGACTGCCCGCCCTTCGCCCTGCTGCGCCGCCGCACTCCGGGCCGTGATCACGACACGGTCGAGGTGCTGCTCGGCCCGGTACGCGAGGTCGAGCGCCTCGCCGACATCCCCGTGGGCGACCGGCCCTCGCTCGCGCTCGTCCCCTTCCGGCAGATCCGGGAGCGCGGCTTCGACGTACGCGACGACGGCACCCCGCTCGCGGTGCTGACCGCCGAGGAGACGTACGAACTGCCGCTCACCGAGGCCCTGTTGCGGCTGCCCGCCCATGACGTACGCGTCGAGGGCGGGGCCTTCGACGTGGCGGACGAGGAGTACGCGGAGATCGTCGACCGGGTGCTGCGCGAGGAGATCGGGCAGGGCGAGGGCGCGAACTTCGTGATCCGCAGGATGTACGAGGGTGAGATCCCGGGCTTCAGCAGGGCTGACGCACTCGCGCTGTTCCGGCGGCTGCTGGTCGGTGAGCGGGGCGCGTACTGGACGTTCGTCGTGCACACCGGCGACCGGACGCTGGTCGGGGCCAGCCCGGAGGTGCATGTGCGGATGTCCGGCGGCACGGTCGTGATGAATCCGATCAGCGGGACGTACCGCTACCCGGCCGAGGGGCCGACCGCCGAGAGCCTGCTGGAGTTCCTCGCCGACGGCAAGGAGATCGAGGAGCTCTCGATGGTCGTCGACGAGGAGCTCAAGATGATGTGCACGGTCGGCGACATGGGCGGTGTCGTCATCGGGCCGCGGCTGAAGGAGATGGCCCATCTCGCGCACACCGAGTACGAGTTGCGGGGCAAGTCGTCGCTGGACGTCCGCGAGGTGCTGCGCGAAACCATGTTCGCAGCGACCGTCACCGGGTCACCCGTGCAGAACGCGTGCCGGGTCATCGAGCGCCATGAGGTGGGTGGGCGCGGCTATTACGCGGGGGCTCTGGCCCTGATCGGCCGGGATACGGGCGGTGCCCAGACCCTCGACTCCCCCATCCTCATCCGTACCGCCGACATCGACCCCGCCGGGCGGTTGCGGGTCCCGGTCGGCGCGACGCTCGTGCGCGGCTCCGACCCGGTGAGCGAGGTCGCGGAGACGCATGCCAAGGCGGCGGGGGTGCTGGCCGCTCTGGGGGTGCGCCCGGGACGGCCGCGCGAGGAGCGGGAGGGGC
The DNA here is from genome assembly GCF_040295225.1 of Streptomyces sp. NPDC002896. Classification (NCBI taxonomy): domain Bacteria; kingdom Bacillati; phylum Actinomycetota; class Actinomycetes; order Kitasatosporales; family Streptomycetaceae; genus Streptomyces; species Streptomyces sp. NPDC002896. The sequence goes on from NZ_JBEOVA010000010.1 coordinate 362,449, forward strand.
CGGGGCTGGCGGACGACCCGCGCGTCCAGGCGGCGCTCGACGGCCGACGGGCCGGGCTCGCGCCGTTCTGGCTGCGGATGCAGGAGAGGTCGGCGGCCCTGGAGGGGCACGCGCTGGTCGTCGACGGCGAGGACACCTTCACGGCGATGCTCGCGCATGTGCTGCGTGCGTCGGGTCTCGAGGTGACGGTGCGGCGGTACGACGAGCCGGGGCTGCGCGATGCGGTGCTCGCCCACGAGGGTCCGCTGGTGCTGGGCCCCGGGCCCGGCGATCCGGGCGACACCGGCGACCCCAAGATGCGGTTCCTGCGGGCACTCACCGCCGAGGTGATCAGCGGTCACCGGTACGGCGTGCTGGGCGTCTGCCTGGGCCATGAGCTGATCGCGGCAGAGCTGGGCCTGGAGATCGTGCGGAAGGAGGTGCCGTACCAGGGCGCGCAGACGGACATCGATCTCTTCGGGCGCCGGGAGACCGTCGGTTTCTACAACAGCTTCGTGGCGGCCTGCGACGACGATGCGGCCCTGGAGCTGGCGGCGCACGGCATCGAAGTCAGCCGGGACACGGCCACGGGCGAGGTGCACGCGCTGCGCGCAGCGCATTTCGCCTCGTTGCAGTTCCACCCCGAGTCGGTGCTGTCGCTGCGCGGGGCGGCCATCGTGCGGGAGCTGGTGGGTCAGCTCTTGGGGGCCGACGGCACCAGCACGTTGTCGGAGCGGCGGCCCGCCTTGTAGTCGAGGACGTTCTGCAGGGTGGTGTCGATGATCTGGCCGACGGCGTCCTCCGTGTAGTACGCCTGGTGCGAGGTGACCAGCACGTTCGGGAAGGTCACGAGGCGGGCCAGGGTGTCGTCCACGACGATCTCCAGGGACTTGTCGAGGAAGAACAGCCCTGCCTCCGCCTCGTAGACATCGAGGCCGACGCCTGTGAAGCGGCCCTTGCGCAGCTCGTCGACGAGGGCCTGGGAGTCGATGAGTCCGCCGCGGCTGGAGTTCACCAGGATCGCGTCGTTCTTCATGTTCTTGAGGGCCGACGCGTCGATGAGGTTCTGGGTCGCGGGCAGCAGCGGCACGTGCAGGCTGATCAGGTCGGCCTCGGCGAAGAGCCGCTCCTTCTCGACGTAGTCCATGCCGAGCTCGAGGCAGGCGGGGTTCTCGGCGACGTCCCAGCCGAGCAGATTCATGCCGAAGCCGTGCGCGATCCGCGTGAAGGCCTCGCCGATCTTGCCGGTGCCGAGCACTCCGACGGTGCGGCCGTGCATGTCGCGGCCCATCAGGCCGTCCAGCCGGAAGTCGAAGTCGCGGGTGCGGGTGGAGGCGCGGACGATGCGCCGGTTGATCGCCATCGCCAGCGACCAGGCGAACTCCGCGACCGAGTACGGCGAGTAGTACGAGACCCGGGCCACGGTGATGCCAAGGCGCTCGGCGACCTCCAGGTCGATGTTGTTGAAGCCGGTAGAGCGCTGGGCGATCATCTGCGTTCCACCGGCGGCGAGGGTCTGAAGGACGCGGTTGTTCAGATCGGCGTTGACGCTCGTGGAGATGATCTCGTGGCCCGCCGCGATGGGGGCGGTGTCCTCGTTGAGGAAGACATCGAGGCATCGGATGTCGTGATGGCCGGCGAACGCCTTCTCGATCAGTGGCTTCTCATCGGACTGCACCCCGAAAGCGATGATTTCCACGACTTCTCCGATGTTGCTGGGCTATGGGCCGATATCGCGAATATACGGCCCATAGCCCGGGCCTGCCGCGCGAGGAGAGAGCGCCGCAGGTCAGCCGAAGAACACCCCGACCTCCGCATACAGCTTCGGGTCCACCGTCTTCAGCTTGGCCGTGGCCTCCGAGATCGGGACGCGGACGATGTCCGTGCCGCGGAGGGCGACCATCTTGCCGAAGTCGCCGTCGCGCACCGCGTCGATCGCGTGCAGCCCGAAGCGGGTGGCGAGCCAGCGGTCGAAGGCGCTGGGCGTGCCGCCGCGCTGGACGTGGCCCAGCACGGTCGTACGTGCCTCCTTGCCGGTGCGGTGTTCGATCTCCTTCGCCAGCCACTCGCCGACGCCGGAGAGCCGGACGTGGCCGAAGGAGTCGAGCGAGCCGTCCTTGAGCACCATGTCGCCGTCCTTGGGCATCGCGCCCTCGGCGACGACCACGATGGGTGCGTACGACGCCTTGAAGCGGGAGGTGACCCAGGAGCAGACCTGGTCGACGTCGAAGCGCTGCTCGGGGATGAGGATGACGTTGGCGCCGCCCGCGAGGCCCGAGTGCAGCGCGATCCAGCCCGCGTGACGGCCCATCACCTCGACGACGAGCACGCGCATGTGCGACTCGGCGGTGGTGTGCAGGCGGTCGATCGCCTCGGTGGCGATGCCGACGGCCGTGTCGAAGCCGAAGGTGTAGTCGGTGGCGGACAGGTCGTTGTCGATGGTCTTCGGTACGCCCACGCAGTTGATGCCGTACTCGTCGGCGATGCGCGCCGCGACGCCCAGGGTGTCCTCGCCGCCGATCGCGATCAGGGCGTCCACCTCGTACTTCGCGAGGTTCTCCCGGATCCGGCGGATGCCGTTCTCCTCCTTGAGGGGATTTGTGCGCGATGAGCCGAGGATGGTGCCGCCCCGGGGGAGGATGCCGCGCACGGCGGGGATGCCGAGCGGCACGATGTCGCCCTCCAGCGGACCGCGCCAGCCGTCGCGGAAGCCGGTGAAGTCGTAGCCGTACTCCTGAACGCCCTTTCGGACGATGCCCCGGATGACGGCGTTGAGCCCGGGGCAGTCGCCGCCCCCGGTCAGTACTCCGACCCGCATGGAAATGTCCCTTCGCTCCGAATTGAGCCGATGCAGGCCACGCTAATGGTGACCCACGTCACTCCGGGACAGGGCGGCGCGTCAATTCCGGTGAAACATCGAGGGGTTGATCGAAAACTCTTCACCCTAACGAGGGGTTTGCCTGGCGGGCGCAGTTGACGGGCGGTCAGGCGTCGTCGTCGAGACCGCGCTCTATCGCGTACCGGACGAGTTCGACGCGGTTGTGGAGCTGGAGCTTGCCGAGGGTGTTCTGCACGTGGTTCTGCACGGTCCGGTGCGAGATGACGAGCCGTTCGGCGATCTGCTTGTAGCTCAGGCCCTTGGCGACCAGCCGCAGCACCTCGGTCTCGCGCTCGGTGAGCTGCGGTGCCTTGGGCTCGTCCGGCGCGGTCGGTGCGGGCTCGGAGGCGAGGCGGCGGTACTCGCCGAGGACCAGGCCCGCGAGGCCGGGCGTGAACACGGCGTCGCCGACCGCCGTGCGGCGCACCGCGTCGATCAGCTCCTCCGTGGAGGCCGACTTCAGCAGATAGCCCGTGGCACCGGACTTGACCGCCTCCAGGACGTCGGCGTGCTCGCCGCTCGCGGACAGGACGAGCACCCGCAGGGCCGGGTCGGCCGCGACGAGCTCCTTGCACACCTGGACGCCCGGCTTGACCGGCAGGTTGAGATCCAGCACGAGCACATGCGGCTCGACCGCGCGGGCGCGGCGCACCGCCTGCTCGCCGTCCCCCGCCGTGGCGACCACGTCGAAACCGGACTCCGTGAGATCGCGGGCGACGGCGTCCCGCCACATCGGATGATCGTCGACGACCATCACCGTGATCCGCCCCTGCCCCTGCGCGCGCTCCTGCGTCAACTCCTGTGCCTGCGCGGCCGGTTCGTTCTTCTGGCTCATCGTTGTGCCGCCTTCCCCCGTGGAACCTTCGGAACCTTCAGTTCGACCTCTGTGCCCTGGCCCGGTACCGAGACCAGCTCGGCCGTGCCGCCTATGTCCCGCAGCCGGCCCCGGATCGACAGGGCCACGCCGAGGCGGCCCTCCCCCTCGGCCTGGGCAAGCCGTCCCTCGGGGATGCCGGGGCCGTCGTCCCGCACCGTCACGATCACCGCGTCCGGCTCCTCCTCGACCAGGATCCAGGCCCGCGCGCCGTCACCGGCATGGTTGCGGACATTGTCCAGGGCGGCGCTGACAGCGGCGGCGACCTCCCTCGCCGCGACGGGTGCCAGCAGTACCGGGGCGCCCGGCTCCGAGAAGGTCACCCGCGCCCCGGCGTGCGGTGCGAGCAGCGACCGCAGGTCGCACGGCTCGCCCGCCGCGTCCTCGTCGTCCGGTACCTCCACCACCCGTACGACCGCTCCCTGGGAGGCGTCCTCCGACGCGTGCGATGCGGTCACCAGGCCGCCGGCGACCAGTGCCCGCAGGGCGGCCTCCTGCTCTCCGGCCATGCGGCCGAGCTCCGCGGCCTCGCCGCCGAGTGCCGTGCCGCGGCGCTGCACCATGGCGAGGACCTGCAGCACGCCGTCGTGGATGTCGCGGGCGAGCCGTTCCCGCTCGCGCGTCGCCGCTTCGATCTCCAGGGCGCGGGCGAGGGTGCGCTCGGAGGCACGCGCGACCTCGACGACGTATCCGATGGCGATGGAGGCGACCCAGACCAGCAGGACGTTGTGGAAGGTGTCCCGGCTGAGCGCGCCGCGCTGCACGATGTTGGCGACGCCGACGAGCGCGGAGGCGACGGCCGCCCAGCGCCAGCCGCCCTTCAGGGCGTACGCGAGGACGGCGCCGGCCGTCCATATCGTCGGCAGCGTCGGCCCGCCGGCCACGATCCGTTCGTGCGCGTCGGCGACCGGCGTGAGCAGGATGCCGGTGAGCGCGATCGTGAGGTCGACGGCGAGGAACCGCTTGGTGCAGCTCGCGGCGCCCGCGACCCGGGGCAGCGTGGCCAGGGTCCAGACGAGCAGCACCGCGAAGTAGGCGACGGCCACCCAGGGGCGGGCGAACTCGTCGTACGCGGAGACGAAGAGCGCGATCGCGTACACCATCGTGAGAAGCCGGTACGCGGTGAGCGCACGCCACAGCGGCTGCTCGACCGACATCCTCATGACTCGCTCGCGCTTGGCCATGTTTCCCCCACCCCCGGCGCCCGCCGTTGCGACGACGCCCCTACGAGCCGGCCTTGTCCTGCTCCGCCGTGTCCTTGCCGCCGGCCTCGGTCCCCGCCGGGGCCTGCGCCTTCGCCTTTGCCGCTTCTCTCTCGGCCTTCGCGGCCTCCGCGATCTGCCGCTTCGCGGCGGTCGCGTAGATGTCCACGTACTCCTGGCCGGAGAGCTTCATGATCTCGTACATGACCTCGTCGGTCACCGCGCGGAGCACGAACCGGTCGTGCTCCATGCCGCTGTAGCGGGTGAAGTCCAGCGGCTTGCCGATGCGGATGCCGGGGCGCATCAGCTTCGGGATCGCCTTCCCCGGCGGCTGGATCTTCTCGGTGTCGATCATCGCGACCGGGATGACCGGAGCGCCGGTGGCGAGCGCCACGCGCGCGAGGCCGCCCGGCTTGCCGCGGTAGAGACGCCCGTCGGGCGAGCGGGTGCCCTCCGGGTAGATCCCGAACAGCTCGCCGCGCTCGATGACCCCGATGCCGCTCCTGACGGCCGCCTCGCCCGCGCCCCGCGCGCCCGAGCGGTCCACCGGCAGCTGCCCGACGCCCTTGAAGAAGGCGGCGGTCAGCCGTCCTTTGACGCCGGGCGTCGTGAAGTACTCGGCCTTGGCGATGAACGTGATCTTCCGGTCGAGGACGGCGGGTAGGAAGAAGGAGTCCGAGAACGACAGGTGGTTGCTCGCCAGGACGGCGGGGCCCTCGGCGGGTACGTTCTCAAGCCCTTCCACCCAGGGCCTGAAGGCAAGCTTCAGCGGCCCTCCGATGGAGAACTTCATTGCCTCGTAGATCACCCGAGTGCCTCCTGTTTCCGTGGATCAGACCTTAACCCGTGCCGGGCCCGGGCTCCGCCTGAAGCGGGCGGGGTCCGGCACGGTACGGATCTGGTCGGTGTCAGTGCGGTCGCGTACGGTGAAGTACGCCTCCGAAGCAGGTCCACGCACGCAGTCGCCGGACTACTGCCGGGGGTACCCCGTCCAAGCCTCATGAACAGGAGACCGAAGGTGCCGGTCCTTCCTGGAGCCGAGCCGTACCGCCATGAGGGCGGAGAGGTCGGCGTCCTCCTCTGTCACGGCTTCACCGGTTCCCCGCAGTCGCTGCGTCCCTGGGCGGAGTACCTGGCCGGTCGCGGTCTGACCGTCTCGCTGCCACTGCTGCCCGGGCACGGCACGCGCTGGGAGGACATGCAGCTCACCACCTGGCAGGACTGGTACGCGGAGGTGGACCGCGAGCTGCGCGCGCTCCTCGAGCGGTGCAAGCAGGTCTTCGTCGCCGGCCTGTCCATGGGCGGCGCGCTCGCGCTGCGGCTCGCGGCCAGGCACGGGGACGCGGTCAGCGGCGTCGTCGTGGTCAATCCGGCGAACAAGGTGCACGGCCTCTCGGCGTACGCGCTGCCGGTCGCCCGGCACCTCGTCAGGACGACGAAGGGCATCACCAGCGACATCGCCAAGGAGGGCGCCGAGGAGATCGGCTACGACCGGGTGCCGCTGCACGCCGCGCACTCCCTGCGGATCTTCTTCCGGCTGGTCGACGGCGAGCTTGCGCAGGTCACACAGCCGTTGCTGCTGCTCCACAGCCCGCAGGACCATGTGGTGCCGCCGGCCGACACGGCCCGCATCCTCAGCCGGGTGTCGTCCACGGATGTCACGGAGATCCTGCTGGAACAGAGCTACCACGTGGCGACGTTGGACCATGACGCGGACCGGATCTTCGAGGAGAGCCACGCCTTCATGGGCCGGCTCGCGCCCGGCGCCACCGACGGCGCCGAGCGGTCCGGCGAGGGCGAGCAGGCCGGCGGGACCAAGGAGCCGGTCGGGGACAGGGAAGGGACGGCCACCGGTGGCTGAGCACGACGCTGACCGCGACGAGGGCCGCGAGCCGGAGGAGCGGGGCGTGCCGTTCGACGAGGAGGCCGCCTGGGCGGCGATCGTCGCCGGGTACGGCGAGGAGCCGGCGGACCCGCCCGGCGCGAAGCCGTTCAAGTCCGTGGAGGACCTGGCGCTGCTGGAGATCGAGCACAACGGCCAGGGTCCGGCCGGCGCGGACACGGACAGGGATGCCGACGCGGACCCGGATGACGAGGACTCGTCGGACGCGCGGAACAAGGCGGGTGGAGCCGACAGGTCCGGCAGGCCCGTGGGCAGCTCCATCTCCTTCGCGCCCGGTGTCGGCCCCCGCGACTACGCGGCGCCGGAGCCGTCCGACGACGACTTCGACGGGGACGACGAGGGGCATTTCGTACCGCCGGAGCCGCCGCCCCTGCCCGCCGCCGACACCACGGCCAAGTTCGCCTGGCTGGCCGTCGTCGGCGGCCCGGTGCTGCTGCTCCTCGCCATACTGCTCGGCTGGGACATGACCTGGTGGCTGGCGACACTCGGCGTCGGCGGCTTCCTCGGCGGCTTCGCCACGCTGGTGGTGCGGATGAAGGACGACGATGAGGACGACGACCACCCGGGGCGCGGGGCTGTCGTCTGAATCGGCGCCGGTTCAGGCGCAATAAGGGGGAATTCTGAGGGCGGCCAGGACCGGTAGATGGTCCGTGGCCGCCCTCAGGTCCCTCTCGTGCACACCAGGGTGACCCACGGGAACCCCGCAGCCGAGGATTTCCACGCCGGCCGTCGCGAAGATCGCATCGATGCGCTGGTGCGGATCGGCCGGTGTCGACGTGTACTCGGCGCCCCAGGGCTTGGCGGCCCAGCAGTCCCGCAGTTCACCGGCGAGCCGCCGGAAGGTGCGCCCGTCGGGCCGCTCGTTGATGTCGCCGCCCGCGACGGCGCACGGGACGCCCATCCCGGCGAGCCGGTCGAGCAGCATCCCGCCCTGGTCGTACCGCTCGTCCTTCTGCAGGCTCAAATGGCAGCTCAGTACGCCGAGCCGGGCGGCGTCCCCGAAGCGTACGACCGCGGTCGCGAAGCCGCGGCGGTGCAGGCCGGGAGTGAGGGGCAGCAGGATGTCCTCGGTCCGCTCGACCGTGGCGCGCAGCGAGCACAGCAGCGCCGGGCCCGCCGCGGTGGCCCCGCCGGAGAGGGTCACCAGACCGGAGGCGGCCGCGAGCCGGGCCAGCTTCTTGCGCCAGCGGAAGAACCGCGGGGCCTCCTGGACGAGCACGAGGTCGGGCGCGCAGGCGCTGATCACCCGGGCGAGCGCGGTGGTGTCGTCGCGCATGGACCGGATGTTGTAGCTGAGCACCCGGATGACGGCCGAACCGTCCGGCTCGGTGCGGGAGTTGGGCAGCGGACTGGCGGGCGGGCTCGTCGGCATGGCGATCAAGATACGGCAGGGCGCGCCGTCCCCGACACGGCAGCGCCCGCCGTGGCCCCCATGGGGCGCGGCGGGCGCTGCCGGGCGACGCGTGGTGTCACATGATCGGGTCCGGCTCGCGGGCCAGGTCCGCGGCGCCGACCAGGCCGGCCTTGTTGCCGAGCTGGGCGGCGATGACCTCGGCCTGCGGGCGCCAGTTGCCGCCGACCAGCCAGCGCTTGAAGGACTTACGGATCGGGTCGAGGACCAGCTCGCCCTCGTCCGAGAGCCCGCCGCCGACGATGAACGCCGACGGGTCGAAGAGCGACGCCAGGTCGGCGAGTCCCGCACCGGCCCAGCGGGCCAGCTCACGGTACGAGTCGACGGCGACCGGGTCGCCCTGGCGGGCGGCCATCGAGATGTGCTTGCCCTCGATGCCGTCGGGGGTGCCGTCGCCCATCGAGAGAAGGGTCGTGGCGTTCTCGGGCGTGGCGTTGGCGCGCTGCTTCGCGTACCGCACGAGGGCGCGCCCCGATGCGTACTGCTCCCAGCAGCCCTGGCTGCCGCAGCCGCACAGCAGGCCGTCCGGCACCATGCGGATGTGCCCGAACTCGGCGGCCACGCCGAAGTGGCCGCGCCGCAGCTTGTTGCCGATGATGATGCCGCCGCCGAGGCCGGTGCCCAGGGTGATGCAGATGACGTTGCGGTGGCCCTTGCCCCCGCCGAACTTGTACTCGCCCCAGGCGGCCGCGTTGGCGTCGTTCTCGACGACGACCGGGAGGCCCACGCGGTCCTCCACCTCGGCCTTCAGCGGCTCCTGCCGCCAGTCGATGTTGGGCGCGAAGTAGACGGTGGAGCGCTGGCGGTTGACGTATCCCGCAGCGCCGATGCCCACGCCGACGATCTCGTGTCCTGCCCGTGCGCCCTCGACGGCGGCGGCGATGGCGTCCACGATGGCCTGCGACGTGGTGGGGGTCGGCACCTTGAAGGTCGAGAGGATGTTGCCTTCCTCATCGACCACGCCGGCCGCGATCTTCGTGCCGCCGATGTCGACGCCGATGGTGAGTCCCATGTGTCCCTCAGTTTTCGGTCGAGCCCCGCTAAGGCCAACCGTACCCCCTGCGAGGGACGCCCTCAGTCCAAGTCGATCAGCCCGGCTTGATCATTCCGAGGTGATCATTCCGGGCGATCGGTCCGGGTTGTCGGTCCGGGGGATCAGTCCAGGTCGATGTGTTCTCCGGGCCCGGGACCGTCGTCCTTGGAGTGGGGCCCGCGGGTCCACCGCCGCTCCTGCGCCTCGACGGCGGTGCGGTAGGCGGCGAGCAGCTCGGATCCGGCGGCCGCCAGGTGGTCGAAGACCTCCGGATTGCGCTCTATCACGGGCTCGACGGCGGCCTTGGCCTGCTGCACGAACTGGTTGACCATCTGCTGCGCCGCACCTCCCGCGGCCGCGCCGAACAGCGGCGACTGGAGGCCGGAGAGCTTGTCGGCCACGGCGTCGACGAGCTTGCGCAGCTCCTCTGCGGCCGAACCGGGCTGCGCCCCGTGCGTGGCGCGGCGGCGCGCCTTCTCGGCCTCGAGATCCTCGGCGCAGGCCTTCGCCCAGGCGTCGGCGTCGAACGGTCCTGCGGCCTGCGCATCCTCGCCGGGGACGTGCGCCTCGTCGGCGGGTCCGGATGCGGGGCGTTCGGTGGCATCACTCATGGGGACAGACTCCTGCAGGGCCAGGGGCTTCTCTCTTCGACGTTACCCGAACGGCGGTACGCCGTTCACCGCACTGGGCCACAGATCCGGGTCCGGGGCGAACCGGATGCGCAGCTCGTCGTCGCGCAGCCCCGCCCCGGCCACGGTGCAGCGGCGCAGCGCCGACGGAAGCGGAACGATCCGGCGGAACTGCCCGGAGGTGACGACGAGTTCGTCGCCCCGGCGGATCAGCTCGAGCTCGTCCCGTACGGCGCCAGGGAGCGGGATGTGCCAGACCAGCACGCCGTCGTCGGCCAGGTGGTCGCCGACGGGCCAGCTCACGGGTGCCGGGGCGGGCGAGGGCGACGGCGCGTCGAGGGCCGCGAGGTCGTCGGCGCCCCGCGGGTCGCCGCCCAGGTGCGCCACTTCGCGGACCGTGTACGACCCGTCCCACTCGGCGAGCACCTTGCGCTGCTGGGCGGCGAGGCCGGCGAGCCAGGGGTCGGCGGACGCCTCGGGCAGTACGCGGTTGGCGAGCAGCGCGTCCGTGCGCAGTCCGTGCAGGGCGAGGCCGGTGGCGGCGGTGCGCACGGCGTCGGCGCCCGCGGGGCCCGGCTCGGCGACCAGCCACACCGTCGTGGCCGGGTCCTCGATGACGGCCTGGACGCCTGCGAGTTCGAGGTCCCAGCGGGCGGCAGTCTCGTACAGCCAGGTGCCGGGCATGGGGACGCCTGCGAGGCGGCCGAGTACGGGGCGCAGCGCGCGGGCCGCCTGCCGCTCCGGGGGCAGCAGCCGGCGCAGATAGCGGCGCAGCTGCTCCGGCAGCGCTAGGACGGCGAGGGCCTCCGGGGCCGGGGGGAGGTCCACGACGAGCAGGTCGTACGGGGCCGCGGCCGCGTCACGCAGGGCGCGCAGCAGGGCCAGTTCGCCGCTGCCGGGGAGCGGCGTGAGCTCCTCCTCGTCGAGGCGGGCGGCGCCCAGCAGGTCCAGCGCCTGGGCGGCGCGGTCCTGGAAGGCCAGCAGATCGTCCCGGAACCCTTCCGCCGGGTCGGTCCGCACCGCCGTGAGGCCCGGCTCTGGCTGGACCGGGTCCGCGCCGGTGGGCACGCCGAGCGCGGCGCCCAGGGTGTCGGTCCGGTCGGCGGAGATCACGAGTGTGCGGGTGCCGCTGCGGGCGGCTTGCAGCGCGGTGGCCGCCGCGAGGGTTGTGCGGCCTGAGCCGCCGGGGCCTGTGAGGAGGATTGTGCGCATCGATGGGCGCCTTTGCAGTTTCGGGGCTCGGGTACTACTCGGACGCGCCCGCCGTCGTGGCGCTGTGCCCACCCGTTCCTCCCCCAGTGCCTCAAGGACCTGGGGGGACCCCCAGCGGAACGCCTGCCACAACGCGTTACGGCTACTTCGACTCGACGCGCTTCTTCAGGCCTGCCAGGGCTCGGTCGATGATGACCTTCTCCGCCTTGCGCTTGATCATGCCGAGCATGGGGATCTTGACGTCGACGGTCAGCTGGTAGGTGACCTCGGTGGCGCCCGCGCCCGCGGGCTTGAGGATGTACGAGCCGTCCAGGGACCGGAGCATCTGGGACTTGACGAGCGTCCAGCTGACCTCGTTCTCGCCGGTCCAGGTGTACGCCAGCGTCTGGTCGTCCTTGATCGCGCCCGCGTCCATGACGAGGCGGACCTGCTCGGCGCGGCCCCGGTCGTCGGAGGCGAGGACCTCGGCCTCCTTCACCTCGCCCGTCCAGTCCGGGTAGCGGGCGAAGTCAGCGATCACCGCCATGACGTCGGCCGGTGCCGCCTCGATGGTGATGCTCGAGCTGGTGTGTTCCGCCATCGCCGTGGCTCCTCCAGTTACGGTCCGGTCAGGGCATATGTCCATGCAGCGTGAAGGCTACCGCGCACACGTCCGCATGCCGTCCGTCACCCCTCCCTCGCGTCACGTCCCCGGCCCACCGGGGCGAGCCTCACCACTCCAGTGCGAAGGGCTGTCCGGAGCCCGCGAAGTGCCCGACGTTCACGCACTCCGTGGCGCCGATGCGCATGCGCCGCACCAGCGGCTGGTGGACGTGGCCGAAGAGCGAGTAGCGGGGCCGGGTGCGCCGGATCGCGTCCAGGAGGGCGCGGCTACCGCGCTCGAAGCGGCGCGCCACGGTGTCGTAGACGAGTTCGGGGACCTCCGGCGGGATGTGCGTGCACAGCACGTCGACCTCGCCGACGGCCTCGATCTTGGCGGCGTACTCCTCGTCGCTGATCTCGTAGGGCGTGTTCATCGGGGTGCGCAGTCCGCCGCCGACGAAGCCGAAGACCAGGCCGCCGATCTCGATCCGCTCGCCGTCGAGCACGGTGGTGCCGGGCCCTGCGTACTCGGGCCAGAGGTCCGGCATGTCGACGTTGCCGTAGGTGGCGTACGTCGGCGTGGGGAAGGCCGCGAACATCTCGGCGTACTGCCTGCGTACCGCCTTCTCGATGGCCGTCGCGCGGTCCGTGCCGATGCCCGCCCACAGCCGGGCCCCGAAGGCGCGGGCCTCCTCGAAACGGCGGGCGGTGCGCAGCTCGACGATGCGGTCGGCGTTCTCCCGGCCGAAGAGGTCGGGGAAGATCCCGCGGGAGTGGTCGGCGTAGTCGAGGAAGAGGACGAGGTCGCCCAGGCAGACCAGCGCGTCGGCGCCGTCACCGGCTCTCGCCAGGTCGCGGGCGTTGCCGTGCACATCACTGACCACGTGGATTCTGGTCCTGCTGTAAACGACGCGTGAAGCTGCCATGGTGATCACCCTAGAGTCGCGGGTCAAACGTGGGTAGAGGCGTCCGACCTGCGGTTTACTTCCCAGTCGGGAATTGCTTGGACTACTGTGCGCGAAGCGTCGCCATGCATGTGTGACGCAGCGAACATCTGGCCCTGACCCCCTATCGGAGAGGCCGTACCGATCGGTAACGTCCGGGCAGTCCAGTTGTGCTCAGGGTTTCAACTACTGACTCCCTATGAGCACGCCCTGCCCTAGCCTTGGACCGCACCGTCGCATACGCACACCGTCGTGGCGCCAGTGCCCTATGAGGAGCAGCAGTCTTGCGCGAGTTCAGCCTTCCGGCCCTGTACGAGGTCCCTGCGGACGGCAACCTGACCGATATCGTCCGCAGAAACGCCGCACAGCATCCGGACGTCGCCGTCATCGCCCGCAAGGTCGACGGTGTCTGGCAGGACGTCACCGCCGCGGCCTTCCTCGCCGAGGTGCAGGCCGCCGCCAAGGGCCTGATCGCCTCCGGTGTGCGGCCCGGCGACCGCGTCGGGCTGATGTCCCGCACGCGCTACGAGTGGACCCTCCTGGACTTCGCGATCTGGAGCGCGGGCGCGGTCACCGTGCCGGTGTACGAGACCAGTTCGCCGGAGCAGGTGCAGTGGATCCTCGGTGACTCGGGCGCGGTCGCCTGCATCGTGGAGCTCGACACGCACGCGGCTGCCGTGGAGTCCGTACGCGACCGGCTGCCCGCCCTGGGCCCGGTCTGGCAGATCGAGGCCGGTGCCGTCGACGTACTGCGGCGCCAGGGCAAGGACGTCGACGACGCGACCGTCGAGCAGCGCAGCTCGATCGCCAGGGCGGACGACCCGGCGACGATCGTCTACACCTCGGGCACGACCGGCCGCCCGAAGGGCTGTGTGCTGTCGCACCGCAGCTTCTTCGCGGAGTGCGGCAACCTCGTGGAGCGGATGCGGCCTCTGTTCCGCACCGGCGAGTGCTCGGTGCTGCTCTTCCTGCCGCTGGCGCACGTATTCGGGCGGCTGGTGCAGGTGGCGCCGATGATGGCGCCGATCAAGCTGGGCTGCGTGCCGGACATCAAGCACCTGACCGACGAACTCGCGGCGTTCCAGCCGACGTTGATCCTCGGCGTGCCGCGCGTCTTCGAGAAGGTCTACAACTCGGCGCGCGCCAAGGCGCAGGCGGACGGCAAGGGGAAGATCTTCGACAAGGCCGCGGACACGGCGATCGCGTACAGCCGCGCGCTCGACACCCCGTCGGGCCCGTCGCTCGGCCTGAAGATCAAGCACAAGACCTTCGACAAGCTCGTCTACAGCAAGCTGCGCGCTGTGCTCGGCGGGCGCGGCGAGTACGCGATCTCGGGCGGTGCGCCGCTGGGCGAGCGCCTCGGCCACTTCTTCCGCGGCATCGGCTTCACGGTCCTGGAGGGCTACGGCCTGACGGAGTCGTGCGCGGCCACCGCCTTCAACCCCTGGGACCGGGCGAAGATCGGTACGGTCGGGCAGCCGCTGCCGGGCTCTGTCGTGCGGATAGCGGACGACGGCGAGGTGCTGCTGCACGGTGAGCACCTGTTCAAGGAGTACTGGAACAACCCTGGCGCGACCGAGGAGGCGCTGGCCGACGGGTGGTTCCACACGGGCGACATCGGCACGCTCGACGAGGACGGCTACCTGCGCATCACCGGCCGCAAGAAGGAGATCATCGTCACCGCGGGCGGCAAGAACGTCGCCCCGGCGGTGATCGAGGACCGCATCCGGGCGCACGCGCTCGTCGCCGAGTGCATGGTCGTCGGCGACGGCCGCCCGTTCGTGGGCGCGCTCGTCACCATCGACGAGGAGTTCCTGGGCCGCTGGGCCGAGGACCACGGCAAGCCGGCCGGTTCCACGACGGCGTCCCTGCGCGACGACCCCGACCTCGTCGCCGCCATCCAGAGCGCCGTGGACGACGGCAACGCGGCAGTCTCCAAGGCCGAGTCCGTCCGCAAGTTCCGCATCCTCGCAAACCAGTTCACGGAGGACTCGGGCCACCTCACGCCTTCGCTGAAACTGAAGCGGAACGTGGTGGCGAAGGACTACGCGGACGAGATCGAGGCGATCTACCGCGGCTAGCCGCCGTGACAGGGCCCCTTACGGGGCCCTGTCTGCTGCCGCCTAAAGCAGCGCCTCGAGCCGCTCAGCCAGCAGATCCCACCGCCACCGCTCCTCGACCCACTCCCGCCCCCGCTCCCCCATCCGCTTCCGCAGCTCCGCATCCCCGAGCAGCGTGATGATCCGCTCAGCGGCGGCGCCCGGGGCGCCGCCGGGGACGACCCACCCGGTCTCCCCGTCGAGCACCGCGTCCGGCGCCCCTCCGGAGTCCCCGGCGACGACGGGAAGCCCGGTCGCGGAAGCCTCCAGGTACACGATCCCGAGCCCCTCGACGTCGAGCCCCCCGCGCCGCGTACGGCACGGCATGGCGAAGACGTCCCCGGCGCCGTAGTGGGCGGGCAGCTCCGCCCACGGCACGGCCCCGGTGAACCGCACGGACCGGGCGACGCCGGTCTCGTCCGCGAGCCTCCGCAGCTCCTTCTCGTACGGCCCGCCGCCCACGATGAGCAGCACGGCCTCCGGCTCCGCGGCCAGGATCCGCGGCATCGCGCGGATGAGGGTGTCCTGCCCCTTGCGCGGCACGAGGCGCGAGACACAGACCACGACCGGCCGGTCGGTCAGGCCCAGTCGGGCGCGGACGGCGTCCCCGCCCGAGCCGGGGTGGAAGGTCTTCTCGTCGACGCCGGGCGGCAGCTGGACCATGCGCGCGGCTGCCTCCGGAGACAGCGCGGCGGCGATCCGCGAGCGCGTGTACTCGCCGAGGTAGGTCAGTGTGTCCGTCGAGTCGCCGATCCGGCGCAGCAGCCCGCGCGACGCGGGCAGCTGGGCCCACCCGGCCTCGTGACCGTGCGTGGTGGCCACCAGCCGCTCGGCCCCGGCCCGGCGCAGCGCGGGCGCCATCAGCCCGAGCGGCGCGGCCGCACCGAACCACACCGACGTACACCCGTGCTCCCGCAGCAGCGACACGGCGCGCCGCGTCACCCGCGGCGTCGGCAGCAGCATCGTCGTACGGTCGCGTACGACGGTGAAGGGCTGATCGGCGTCGAAGGCCGCCGTGGCCTCGACGCCCTCGCGGCTCCGCTTCCAGGTGGAGGCGTAGACGACAAGCCGCTCGGGGTCCAGGCGCAGCGCCATGTTGTGCAGGAATGCCTGGATACCGCCGGGCCTGGGCGGAAAGTCGTTGGTCACGATCAGCGTCTTGTGCATCGTGGCGACAGTACCGAACGGCCGAGCATCATGGCTCTGGCACAGGTAGCCCCGGCATCATGACTGCTCAGGCGCCGGAGAACACGGACGAGGTGGGCATGGCTGGAGCACGTTGGACACGGATCCCGGCGTACGTCTGGATCCTGACGGCCTGGGGGCTGAGCCGGACGCTCCTCCTGCTCTACGTCTTCAAGGTGTTCGTTTTCCCCGGGCCCGATGTGACGAGCGACATCTCGGTGATCTACCAGGGCTGGTACGAGGTGCTGCGCACCGGCACCTTCCCGCTCGACGACGTCACCTGGCAGTACCCGCCGGCCGCCGCCCTCGCCGTCCTCTCCCCCGCCCTGCTGCCCTTCCTCGACTACGCGTCGGCCTTCTTCGTGCTGGCCTTCCTGGCCGACGCGGTGGTGATGGCGCTTCTCCTCTATGCGGGCGGACGGCCCGGCAAGACGCTGCGCGGCGCCTGGGTGTGGGTCGCGGGCGTGGCCCTGCTCGGGCCCACCGCGTACGCCCGCTACGACCTGATGGTGACGGCCGTCGCGATCGCGGCCCTGCTGGCGGGCGCGCGGCGGCCCCGCGTGATGGGGGCGCTCGCGGGGTTCGGCGCGCTGTTGAAGGTGTGGCCGGTGCTGCTGCTGGTCGGTGCCGTGCGCGAGGTCTCCACGGGCGGCGATGAGCGCCCCCGGTGGCCTCGCGCCTGGTCCGCGGCGGCCGTAACGGGCGGCCTGATCGCGCTCGTGTTCATCGCCGCCATGCCGGGCGCGCTGGCGTTTCTGACCTTCCAGCGGGACCGCGGCACCGAGGTCGAGTCGCTCGGCGCGCTGGCCTTCCACACGGCGAGGCACTTCGGCTGGTCGGGCCAGGTGCTGCTCAACTACGGCTCGGTGGAGTTCCTGGGCCCGTACGTGCCGCTGGTGAGCCTGCTCGCACAGGCGCTGTCGGTGCTGGCCCTCGGCTGGCTGGTGCTGTGGCGGCTGCGCGCCCGCGTCTGGTCGCCGACCACGCCCGCGGACGCGGCCTTCGTGGCGGTCCTGCTCTTCACGGTCACCAGCCGGGTCATCAGCCCGCAGTACATGGTGTGGCTGGTGGGTCTCGCCGCCGTGTGCCTGGTCTTCCGCGGCAGCCGGATGACGGTCCCTGCCTTGCTGGTGCTGGCCGCGACCCTGGTCACGCTGCTGGAGTTCCCCGTGTGGTTCTCGCACGTGGTGGCCAGCGACGGGCTGGGCGTCACCCTGCTCTACGCACGCAACATCCTCCTGGTCGCCGCCACGGCCACCGCCGCCGTGCGCCTGTGGCGGGACACCGTGTCGCGGCCGCCGTCCCAGGAGGCCCGCCCGCTGCCCGCTCAGGCCGCACGCGACAAGGAGGTCCTCAGGCCGTCCTGAGGCCGCTCACAGGGCGTCCTGCGGCCCCCGGGCACCGTGTGGGGTCACGTGTCCAGTTGGGCCCGCAGATAGGCGCGCCACCGCTCGGTGAAGCTCTTCGGCGTGGTGTCGAGTACGTCCCGCAGGGCGTCCTCGACCGCGCCCTTTCGCTCCTTGTGCGCGCCCACCGCGCGGTAGAAGGCGTTCAGCCGGTCCTCGCCCCAGTCGCGGGCGATCATCCGGCAGGCCAGCCACCCGCCCTCGTACGCCTCCGCTAGGCGGTCCGCGTCGCCCCCGAAGCCGAAGTCCGCGTCGTCGGGCAGAGCGTCCGGCAGCCGCCCGGCGCGCACCGCGCGTGCCAGCTCCGGTGCGGCCTGCTCGGCCGTGCGTCCCGTGCCGCGGTAGCCGACCCAGTCGGCGTAGCCCTCGGAGAGCCACAGCGGGGTCGCGGCCGAGGTGTGCGCACGGGTGGCCACATGCGTCGTCTCGTGGGTGAGGACGACCCGGCGGCCGAATGCGCCGAGCACACCGAACGCCTCGGGGTTGATCAAGATCCGGTCGGCCGGCGTCTTTCCCGAGCTTCCGGCCTCGCCCGTGGTCACGGCCGCTATGCCGCGGTATCCGGACGCGGGCGCCCCGAGCAGTTCCGCCATGCCGTCCAGCGACTTCGGCACCAGGACGACGACGCGCCCGGCCCACTCGTCGCCCCAGGCGTTCTGCACCGCGGGCACCGCACGGTCGGCGACGTCCGCGTACCGCCGCAGTTCCTTCTCGTCCTGCCCCACGCCGAGGACGAGGCTGTGTGCGCCCCGTACAACCCGGACGGGCCCCTGCTCCCACAGCTGCTCGGCGGTGTCCTTCGCGGGACGGTCGGAGGCGACGTACCACCGGCCGTCGCGGCGCTCCAGCCGGAGGGTGCGGGCCGCGTCCACCGCCCCGCGGTCGTAGCCGTCCAGCCGATAGCGCAGGTCGACAGCGGCCGTGGCCCGTGAGCCGGAGCGGTCGAAGCGGGTCAGCCGGTACTCCCAGGACGCCAGCGGGACGTCCTGGAGGTTCTCGAACTCCGCGCGCCCCACGCCGCCCTGGCCGGTGGCCAGATAGGCCGCCTCGTCCCGGTCCAGCACCGCACCGGCTCGCCGGTCGAGGAGACGCTGCACCTCAACGGCGGCCGTGTCGCGCGCCGCAGGCCCGCCGCATCCGACGAGCCCGGTTACGAGGGCGAGCAGCGCGAACCACAGCACCACCACCCGGGAACCACGCCGTCGACCCGCCACCTTTCCGATCGTACGGGGCGGCATGGGATGGATCGGACCAGCGTGACGCCGGACGGAAGCGGCTCAGACCCGCGTCACCGAGGAGACGGGCATCATCCCCACGGGGTCGTAGCGCACGGGGGCGCCGGGGTAGGGCGCGTGAATGACCTGGCCGTTGCCCACGTACATCGCGATGTGGCTGGCGTCCGAGCGGTAGGCGACGAGATCGCCGGGCTGTGCCTCGGCGAGGGACACCCGCCGGCCCGCGTACCGCTGCTCCTGAGAAGTACGCGGCAGCGCGACGCCTGCCTGCGCGTACGACCACTGCATCAGGCCCGAACAGTCGAAGCCCGACGGGCCGTTGGCGCCCCACACATAGGGCAGCCCGATGGCCGAGCGGGCGGCGGTGACGGCGGTCGCGGCCCGCGCCGACGACGGCAGGGCGGAGCCGACCAGATCCAGAAGCGGGGTCCGACCGGTGTCGCGCGAGGCCCTGTCGTAGACCTCCCGCTCCGCGGCCGGCAGCGCGTCGAGCAGCCGCCTGGCCTCCGCGAGCTTGTGCTCGACGGTGCGCTTGTGGCGTGCCACGTCCTTGCGGCTCCTCTCCAGCTCGGCGAGCCGGCCGGCGGCCTCCGTGCGCTCCTGGGCGAGGGTGCGCTGGGCCTTCTGGACGTCCTTGAGCCGGCCCGCCTGCCGGGCGCTCACGCGGTCCAGGGTCGCCGCCTTGTCGAGATAGCCGTCCGGGTCCGCGGAGAGCACGAGCGCGAGCGCGGGATCGATACCGCCCGACCGGTACTGCGCGCCGGCGAGGGCCCCGAGAGCGCCGCGCATGGTGTTGATGCGCTCCTGCCCGCGGGCGATCCGGTCCTGGGCGTTCCTCACCTGGGCGCGCAGCTTGTCCATGCGCTCGTCTGCGCTGTTGTACGCCTCGGTGGCCTTCTCCGCCTGCTCGTACAGCCGGTCCACCTCGGCGCCGACGTCCGCCGGGGTCTCCCGGGGTGCGGCGCCGGCCGGTGCGGCGGCGAGGGCCGCCGCCGCGGTGGCGGCTGCGGTGGACAGGACGGTGACGGTGGCTCCGCGCCCACCCCGGTCTGGGCCGGAGTGTGCGCGGCGGCGATGGGACCCCACGGGTGACCGCTCTCCCTTCCGCTGACGGACCCCCGGTGCCCGGGGGAAACGAGGGCAGACAGTAGCCCGGCGACTACGCTCGGACAAAAGGCCCGCGGCGGTTCGAACAGCGCGACGCCCCGCCGGAGACGCAGGTCACCGACGGGGCGCGGGATAAGCGGGAGGTGCCGGAATTCCCCCGATCGGGGGCCCGTCCGACTCGGATACGGACGGCTCAGCCCCGGACGGCTCGGATACGGACGCCTCAGATACGGACGCCGAACTGGAACGGCATGTTGTTGATCGACTCGTAGCGGACGACCGTGCCGGTCCTGGGGGCGTGCAGGACCTGGCCGTTGCCCGCGTAGAAGCCGACGTGGTGCAGGTCGCCGTAGAAGAGAACCAGGTCGCCGACCTTGAGGTCGGCCTGCGAGTAGATGCGGGTGCCGGCGTTGGCCTGCGCCTGCGAGGTGCGGGGTATGGAGACGCCGGCCTGGGCGAAGGCCCAGGAGGTGAGGCCGGAGCAGTCGAAGGAGCTGGGGCCGCTGGCGCCGTAGACGTAGGGCGAGCCGAGCTTGCTCTGGGCGGCCGAGTAGGCCGCGGCGGCACGGCCGGAGGCTGCCTGGCCGCTGCCGAGGGCGGTGCGCGCGCTGGCGCGGCTGGCGCGGTCCTCCTCGGCCTGCATGGCTGCCTTCTCCGCGGCCGTCAGGGTGTTGAGGAGCTTCTGCGCATCGGCGAGCTTGCCCTGGACCTTCTCCTTGTTCTCGCGGAGCTCCTTGCGGGTGGTCGCGAGGTCGGCCAGCTTGTCGGCGGCTTCCTTGCGCTGCTGGGCGAGCGAGCGCTGCTTCTCCTGGATCTTGCGCAGCGACTCGACCTGCTGGCTGCTCAACTGGTCGAGCGTGGACGCCTTGTCGAGGTAGTCGTCCGGGTCGGAGGAGAGGAAAAGCTGGACGGAGGGGTCGATCCCGCCCGAGCGGTACTGGGCGCTGGCCAGCGAACCGAGGCCGTCCCGCAGGTCGTTGAGCTCGTCCTGGCCGCGTGCGACCTTGTCCTGCAGATTGTCGATCTGCTTCTCGAGCTTCTGCTGCTTCTCTTTCGCGCCGTTGTACTTCTCGGTCGCGCTCTCCGCCTCTTCGTAGAGCTTGTCGACCTTGGCCTTGACCTCGTCCTTGCTGGGCTTCGCGCTCGGGGCCGCGTTGGCGGCCTGCGAGGTCAGCGCCACGGCTGCGGCGGCGGTTGCGGTGAGCACGGTCACACGGGTGCGGCTCGGCTGCTTGGGTCGACGGTGGGACGCCACGAAGGCGAGCTCCTCTTCCTCCAGCCGCCTACCGAACGAGGTGGGCGGTGCCCCTCCGCCGTCGCTTCCGATAAGCGATCACCCGAGCGGAGGTTCGAGGCCAGACCCTAGTGACCTGACTGTGATCAGTTCAAATCATCCTCATAAAAAACTCCGTCACCCAGCGCATTCTTTGCCGTGAACTCACGTGCAGTAATGCCCGACTGACACTACGTTGCGTGAAGGTTCCGCGAATTCGGTCATCTCGCCCAGAGGTTACGGATGGGATGTACGCGACCTACGTCGCCTACGGGAACAGGACTCGCTTATTCCGCTTAGCCGTGCGAAAAGCGCTTCAGAAGCACCGCGGAGGCGACCGGCCGAGCCCCCACCTTCGCGACGCCGTCGGCCACTTCGCGGTCGGTCGAGACGACCACCACGGGCCGGCCCGGCGGCTCGGCGCGCACCAGCTGGCGGATCAGCTCGTCGGCCGTCACGCCGGGCTTGGAGAACAGCACCCGCACCCCGCGCGGCGGCGCGAGCAGCACGGGCGCGGCGAGCTCGGCCCCGTCGAAGACGCACGTGACCTCGGCACCGGTCTGCGCGGCGAGCAGGGAGAGCTGGCCGAGCAGCCTCAACCGCTGCTTCTCGAGCGGCATCTGGGGATAGCCGGTCTTGGTGACGTTGTAGCCGTCGATGACGAGATGCACCTGGGGCAGCGCGAGGAGCTGGTCGAGGACGGCCGGGTCGCTGTCCGACAGCGCGCGGGCCGCGATGTCCTTCGGGGTCATCCGGCCCGGCTCCACCGCGTCCACGGTCTCGGCCGGCCGTACGGAGACGGGCGGCAGCGCCAGTTCGCGGCGGAGCCCCTGGGCCGCGTCGAGGACGGTGTCGAGCAGCAGCCGTACGCGCATGTCCTCCACGCTGCGGCCCTCGCGCGCCGCCCGGCGGCTCGCCTCCAGCGCCGCCTCGGTCTCGCCGAGCCGCGCCTTCAGCCGCCGCGCCTCGCTCTCCGCCGCGGACAACTGCGCCTGGCTCTCGGCCCGTACGGCGTCGTTCTCGGCGCGTGCCTTGCGCAGTGCGGCCTCGCCGCGCTTGACGTCGCTGAGGGCCGCGCGCAGCTTGCGCTGCAGCGACTCGGCCTCCTTCTTGGCCGACTCCAGCTCCGTGCGCAGCCGTTCCGTGTCGATCCTGGTCTGGTCGCGGGCCGCGGCGAGCTCCTCGCGCAGCCGCTCCAGCTCGACCCGGGTCTCCTCGTCGGCGCGCTCGGCGTCCGCCCGCTGGGCCTCCTCGCCCGCGGCGGTCACCAGCTTCACCCAGCCCGCGGGGCGCAGCACGTAGGCCGCGGCCGCGACGTCGAGCGGGTCCGCGGCGGGGGGCGGTGCGCCCGAGTCGAGCGCTCCGGTGAGTTCGGGCTGGGCCTCGCGAAGCCGTTCCGCGATGCGCTGACGGAAGATCGGGTCCGCTTCCACGGCCGCCGCCATCGCGTTGCCCGCGAACTTGGCGCGCCGGCTGGGGGTGAAGCGTGCGTACTGTCTGAGCTGCGCAGGCAGTTCAGTGAAGGTCAGCCCGCCGAAGCCGTCCGAGACGATCTGGACGACCCGGCGGCGCACGCCGTCGGGCAGCGGGCGGTCGAGCACCTCAGCGGTGCCGTCGGCCGGCTCCCCGCCTGTGGTCTCCACCATCCGTCACCCCAAATGATCGTGCGGGGCCCGCTCCGTCAGGAGCCGGCGCCCGGCCTGTCGACGAGTTCCACCTGGTCCACCGCGTTGCACCAGCGGCAGCGCACCGACTCGATGGTCTCACTGACCACCTCGCGCTCCTCCACGGTCGGCTCCCCGGCCAGATCGAGGTGCATGTACTCGACGACCTTCGACGAACGGGTCACGTCGAAACGCGTGAGATTGCCGCAGAGTGTGCAGCGCCAGCGGGTCTGGGCCGTCGGCAGGGGAACCGT
Source organism: Streptomyces sp. NPDC002896 (assembly GCF_040295225.1). NCBI lineage: Bacteria > Bacillati > Actinomycetota > Actinomycetes > Kitasatosporales > Streptomycetaceae > Streptomyces > Streptomyces sp. NPDC002896. Next base: position 385,319 of record NZ_JBEOVA010000010.1, read on the forward strand.
CATCGTGCCGTCGCTTTCGTTCGAGCTTCACGGGTGCACCTGTATCCATGGTGCGTCCGTTTACCTGGTGCGGATGGCACGTAACCCTACGGCCTGCCGGGTACCCCGTGCTCGGGCCCCAGTCGGCGGCGAGGCGGTCCGCACGGCTTGCTCCCGTTACGTCATGCTCTGACCGTGATGGGAAAACGGCGTGGTGTCCTGGGCGCGGCGATTCACCGGTCGGTGCGGGGCCGGACCGCCCCCGTGACATACGGCGTGATGGTCCTGTGCTGCCTGATCTTCGTCACCGGACCGGCATCCGCACTGAACCCCGTGTACGGCAGCGGACAGGAGCTGATCGCCGCCCAGGTGGCGTACTTCGAGCGCTGGGGGGTGGTGCCCGCGGAGCTGTTCAGCGGGGCGCCACGGGCCGCGATCACGCCCGCCACGGCACTCTTCGTGCACGGCAGCTGGCTGCACCTGCTGGGGAACATGCTCTTCCTGTACGTCTTCGGCGCGATGGCCGAGGAGCACATGGGCCACATCGAGTTCGCGCTCTTCTATGTGGGCTGCGGCTATCTGGCCCTGGTCGGCTACGCCACCGCGCATGCGGGGTCGCAGCAGACGCTGGTGGGCGCCTCCGGGGCGATCTCCGCGGTCCTCGGCGCGTTCCTGTTCCTGTTCCCGCAGGCCCGCGTCACGAGCCTGTTCCCGTTCCTGTTCTTCCTGCCGCTGCGCTTCCCGGCCTGGGTGGTCCTGCCCTTCTGGGTGGCGCTGCAGTGGCTGGCGATGAGCCGCCCGAGCCAGGGCCCGGGCGTCGCGTATCTGGCCCACCTCGTGGGCTTCTCGCTGGGGTTTCTCTATGCGTGGGCGCGGTACGGACGGCGGGAGAAGGCGTACGGCCGGACGGATAGAGTGAAACCCCAGCCCACGGCCACCGAGGGAGACAGTCACTCGTGATCACCGCGATCGTGCTCATCAAGACCAGCGTGGACCGGATCCCGGAGATCGCCGAATCCATCGCCGCGCTGGAGAACGTCAGCGAGGTCTTCTCGGTGACGGGCACCTACGACCTGATCGCCATGGTCCGGGTCAAGGACCACGACGACCTGGCGGACGTGATCCCCGGCCGGATCAGCAAGATCCCGGGCGTGGAGGCCACGGACACGCATGTCGCGTTCCGTACGTACTCGCAGCACGACCTGGAGGCGGCGTTCGCGATCGGCCTCGATTCGTAGCCCCTGCCGCGGTGCGGGGTCGTGCGGTGGCCCGGGACTCGGAGATGAAGCGTTCTTCATCTCCGGCTCATCCCCGCGGCGCATAGGCGCGCGCAGGATCGCCCCATGGTCTTCTCCCACCACATGGCCGCCCTGGCCGCCGTCGTGGCGATACCGCTGGGCGTCGCCGCGACCAGCTACGCCCTGACGGACAGCCCGGACGCGCCTTCGGTGCCGCCCATGGTGGTGCTGGACAGCGGCTCACCATCGGCCACCCCCACCAGTCCGGAGCCGACACCGAGCGACGAGGTCGTGTCCCGGCCTCCGGTCAGCGACAACGCCCGGTCCTCGTCCTGGCCGACACGATCGGTGAGGGGGCCCACCAGGTGCGGGCCTCGGGCATGGACGCGTACAGCGCGATCCTGCCCGCACCGGTCCCGCTGCACGAGGCGCTCGGCCCCGGCGGCGAGTTCCTCACCGATGCGACGGAACGCGCCCTCCGCATGATCCTTCTGGGTGCCCGGCTGCCGTACCGCCGGACCCTCTGCCTCAGGCGGAGGTGTCAGGGACGCAGCGCCCGTCCTCGGTGCGGTAGTTCCACTTGGCGCCGTCCCGGACGAGTTCCTTGACGGCCCGTACGAACCGCTCGACATGCTCGTCCGGCGTGCCCGCGCCGAAGCTCACCCGGATGGCGTTGAGCGACTTCTCGCCGGGCGCCGCCTCGGGGGCACCGCATTCGCCCTGCGTCTGCGGCTCGCTGCCGAGCAGGGTGCGCACGAGCGGGTGGGCGCAGAAGAGTCCGTCGCGTACGCCGATGCCGTACTCCGCGGACAGCGCGGCCGCGAAGTGCGAGCTGTTCCACCCGTCGACGACGAATGAAAGAACACCCACCCGCGGGGCGTCGTCCCCGAACAGCGAGAGCACCCGCACCTCGGGCACCTCGGCGAGGCCTGCACGTACGGCCGAGATGAGCTGCTGCTCCCGCGCGACCAGGGCGTCGAACCCGGCCTCGGTGAGCGCCTTGCACGCCGAGGCGATCGCGTAGGCGCCGATGACGTTGGGCGAACCGGCCTCGTGGCGCGCGGCGGTGGTGTGCCACTCGACGTCGAGTCCACCGTCCGTGCGCCGTGCGACCTTGCGGCTGGCGCCGCCACCCGCCAGGTACGGCTCGGCGTCCTGCAGCCAGTCGGCACGGCCGGCGAGCACGCCGGAGCCGAACGGTGCGTACAGCTTGTGCCCGGAGAAGGCGACCCAGTCGACGTCCAACTCCCGTACGGACACAGGGTGGTGCGGTGCGAGCTGGGCGGCGTCCAGCACGATCCGCGCACCGTGCGCATGCGCGGCGGCGGCCAGCTCCCGTACAGGCCACAGCTCACCGGTCACGTTGGACGCCCCGGTGACGCAGACCAGCGCAGGCCCGTAAGGGTCCCGGTCGGCCAGGGCCCGCTCCAGCGTCCGCACAGCCTCTTCCGGCGTACGAGGCGCGTCGAGATACGTCACCCGCGCCTCGCGCCACGGCAGCAGGGACGCGTGGTGCTCGGTCTCGAAGACGAAGACCTGGCACCCCTCGGGCAGCGCGGCGGCCAGCAGATTGAGCGAGTCGGTGGTCGACCGGGTGAAGACCACCTGGTCCCCTTCCCGGCAGCCGAGGAACTCCTCGACGTCGTGACGCGCGTTCTCGAAGAGCTCCGTCGACAGCTGCGACAGGTACCCGGCGCCGCGGTGCACGCTGCCGTAGTACGGCGCGTACGCCGCCACGTCGTCCCAGACGCGCTGCAGGGCCGGGGCGCTCGCGGCGTAGTCGAGGGCGGCGTACGTGACCTCGCCGCCGGTGACGAGCGGGACGAGGACATCGCGCCCCAGAACGGGTAGGGCCCCGGAAATGTCACGGCAAACGGACTGGTCGGCGACAGCAGTGGAGACAGACATGGCGAACTCCCGTGAGAGCTAAGCGAATTGACTGCGCGAGCAGGCGTGACAGCTCAAGCGCAGAAAAGGGTGAAAGGTGAAAAGGGGTGTGCGAGAAGGGGCTTGGCGCCCTATCGCATTCGCTTGCTCACGAGACAGCTCCTCGAGGACCAGGACCCCAGGAACCTGACAAGGGGTCCGCGCTTGCCGCAGACCTCTCTGCCTGCGGCCAGGTCTTCACCCGGGGCACCCCGCCACGGACGGAGGGTTGCCGGACAGCGGGCCGGGGCCTAGTCGCTGTCGCTCATGACCTGCCGAGAACTATGCCAGATGATCGCGCCGGTGCAACTGCTGTCCGCATCGCGGACAGCAGTTGCACCGGGGGAACCGGCCACCGGCTGCAGGTGAGGGCACCCGCTCAGCCCGCGGCCAGGCGAACCTCGCTACGAGTTACTCGCCGCCACCCACCGCTCCAGCACCCGCCGAGCCGCCCCCGAGTCGATCGACTCCGCGGCCCGCTCCATCCCGGCACGGATCTGCTCCGCCAGCGCTCCCTCGCCCGGCGAGAAAGCGACCAGGGCCGCCGCCGAGTTGAGCAGCACGGCGTCCCGTACGGGCCCGGGCTCGCCGGCCAGCAGCCGGCGGGCCACGTCGGCGTTGTGGGACGCGTCGCCGCCCCGCAGCGCCTCCACCGGTACCAGCTCGATCCCGACGTCCCGCGGGTCGAAGCTCTCCTCGCGCACCGCCCCGTCCCGCACGACCCACACCCGCGAGGTGGAGGTCGTCGTCAGCTCGTCGAGCCCGTCGTCGCCGCGGAACACCAGCGCGGACGAGCCGCGCTCGGCCAGTACACCGGCCATGAGCCCCGCCATCCGGGTGTCGAAGCAGCCGATCGCGGAGGCGGTGACCCGGGCGGGGTTGGTCAGCGGGCCGAGGATGTTGAACGAGGTCGCGATCCCCAGATCCCGCCGGACCGCACCGACGAACCGCATCGCCGGGTGGAACTTGGCCGCGAAACAGAAGGTGATCCCGGCCTCGTCCACCACCTGCGCCACACGCTCGGGCGACATGTCCAGGTTGATGCCGAGCTTCTCCAGCACGTCGGACGAGCCGCTCGCCGAGGACGCCGCCCGGTTGCCGTGCTTGATGACCTTGGCCCCGGTACCCGCGATCACGATGGCGGACATCGTCGAGATGTTGACCGTCTTGGCCCGGTCGCCGCCCGTACCGACGATGTCGACGGCCGGCCCGGGGATGTTCAGCGGCTGCGCGTGCGCGTACATCGCCTCGACGAGACCGGTGATCTCCTCGACGGTCTCTCCCTTGGCCCGCAGCGCCACCATGAAGCCCGCGATCTGGGCGTCAGTGGCCTCGCCGCTCATGATGCGGTCCATCGCCCACGCCGTGTCACCGGAGCTCAGGTCCTGCCCGCCGAGCAGTGCGCTCAGTACCTCGGGCCAGGAACGGCCCGCCGCGGTGTTGCCTCCTGCGGGGGTCACAGCGCTCATATGCCGCTCCTGGGGTGCTGCCCGGGCGGACGCTCGTAGACGGAGATCCCGGCGCAGACATCGCACAGGGTCCCGCACGAGGCCGCGCCCCGGGTCTCGTATACGGATGGGACCCACCCTATCCAGGCCCGGGCACGGCAAAGAGCCCCGTCCATGCAATGGACGGGGCTCCTGCCGTGGCGACCTTCAGGTCAGAGCTCGATGATCAGTGGTGGCCGTGGCCGCTGGTGATCTCCTTGAACTCGTCGACGGTCGGCTTGGGAATCTGGTGGCCCTCGCCGTAGTAGTTCTCGGAGAGCTTGGCCCGCAGCTTCTCCGAGGCCGGGATCTTGCGCTCCACGCCGTGCTCGTCGACGGCCGGGCCGATCTCGACCGGCTCGTACTGCTCGTGCGCCGTGAGCGTGTGCAGCTGCTCCTGGCTGAGCGGCTCGTGGATCTCGATGAACTCACCGTGCGGCAGGCGCTTGATGATGCCGGACTCGCGTCCGTGCAGCACCTTCTCGCGGTCGCGGCGCTGCAGGCCGAGGCAGATCCGCTTGGTGACGATGAACGCGATGACCGGTGCGACGAAGAACGCGATCCGGACGAACCAGGTGACGGCGTTGATCGACAGGTGGAAGTGCGTGGCGAACAGGTCGTTGCCACCACCGATCAGCATCACGCAGTACCAGGTGATCCACGCGACGCCGACGCCCGTTCGGGTCGGGGCGTTGCGCGGGCGGTCCAGGATGTGGTGCTCGCTCTTGTCGCCGGTGACCCAGGACTCGATGAACGGGTAGACCGCGATCGCGAGCAGGACCAGCGGGAAGATCATGAGCGGCACGAAGACGCCCAGGACGAGCGTGTGGCCCCAGAGGTTGATCTCCCAGCCCGGCATGGCACGGATGAGGCCCTCGGAGAAGCCCATGTACCAGTCGGGCTGCGCACCGGTGGACACCTGGTCCGGCCGGTACGGACCCATGGCCCAGATCGGGTTGATCTGCACCAGCGCCGCGATGACCGCGATGACACCGAAGACCAGGAAGAAGAAGCCTCCGGCCTTGGCCATGTAGACCGGCAGCAGCGGCATGCCCACGACGTTGTTGTTGGTCCGTCCGGGGCCCGCGAACTGCGTGTGCTTGTGGTAGAAGACCAGGATCAGGTGGGCGACCACCAGGCCGAGCATGATGCCCGGCAGCAGCAGGATGTGGACCGAGTAGAACCGGGCCACGAAGTCGCCGCCGGGGAACTCGCCGCCGAACAGGAAGAACGACAGGTACGTGCCGACGATCGGCACGGACAGGACCGCGCCCTCCATGAAGCGGACACCGGTGCCGGAGAGCAGGTCGTCCGGCAGCGAGTAACCGGTGAAACCGGTGAACATGCCGAGGACGAACAGCAGGAAGCCGAACACCCAGTTGATCTCACGCGGCTTACGGAACGCGCCCGTGAAGAAGACGCGCATCATGTGCACGAACATGCCCGCGAGGAAGACCAGCGCCGCCCAGTGGTGGATCTGCCGGATGAGCAGACCACCGCGGACGTCGAAGCTGATGTGCATCGTCGAGTTGAAGGCCTCGGACATCAGCTGGCCCTGCAGCGGGACGTAACTGCCGCTGTACTCCACCTCGTTCATCGACGGGTGGAAGAACAGCGTCAGGTACACACCCGTGAGGATGATGATGATGAAGCTGTAGAGGCAGATCTCGCCCAGCATGAAGGACGGGTGGTCCGGGAAGATCTTGCGCATGTTGGCCTTGGCCAGGGAGTAGATCCCCAGCCGGCCGTCGGCCCAGTCGGCGACCCGCTCGCCGGCCGGTGCCTTGCCTCGTGCGTCTTTGGTCGTCGTAGTACTCATCCGCGCTCCCAGAAGGCAGGACCGACGGGCTCTTCGAAGTCGTCGAGCGCCTCGAGGTAGCCCTCGTCATTCACACCGATCCGCAGCTGCGGCAGGGGGTGACCGGCCGGGCCGAAGATTACTTGGCCACCGTCGGAAAGGTCGAAGGTGGACTGGTGGCACGGGCAGAGGACGTGGTGCGTCTGCTGCTCGTACAGGGAGATCGGGCAGCCCACGTGGGTGCAGATCTTCGAGTACGCCAGGATCCCCTGGTGCGACCACTCAAGGGTCTGCTTGCTCTTGATGTTGTCCGGCTGGATCCGGACGAGCATCAGGGCCGCCTTGGCGATCTGGGTCTGGTAGTCGTGGTCGTGCTCCTCCAGACCCTCCGGCTGGGCGAAGGTCAGCGAACCGACGGCGATGTCCGAGGGACGCATCGGCTCGTTGGTGTTCTGGTTGATCAGGAGCTTGCCCTTTTTCCACAGCGTGTGGCGCAGCTTGTCCTCGGGCAGCGGGCCCAGGTCGCGCAGCAGGACGACGCCGGAGAGCGGGAACAGAGCCAGCGCACCGAACATCGTGTTGCGGATCAGCTTGCGGCGCCCGATCGCCGACTCCTTGGCACCCTGCTTGAAGTCGGCGAGGACCTTGGCCTTCGTCTCGGGCGAGGCCTCGATCGCGTGACGCTCGTCGACGAGCTCCTCGTCCGACATCAGGGTGCGGGCCCAGTGGACCGCGCCCGCGCCGATGGCGAACAGCGCGATACCGAGGGTCAGGCCCAGCGCGAAGTTGAGGGCGCTGATGTGACCGATCGGGAAGACGAAGATGCTCTTGTCCACCGGGATGGTCACGTACGAGGCGATGAAGCCGACGGTGGCCAGCATGGACAGCGTGAACATGAGGGCGACCGCGCGCTCGGAGCGCTTGGCTGCCCGTTCGTCGATGTCCTGGATGCGGTGCTCGTGCGGCGGCATCCCCGGGTCCGCGAACGGGTTCTCCTCGTCCGCGAGCGCTACGGCGGCACCGTGCTCGTCCTGCACTGTGGGCAGCTTCTCTTCTGGAATGTCTTGGCTACTCATGACTTCTTGGCCTTTGCGGTCCGAGCGGCAACCCAGATGGCGACGGCGACCAGGGCGCCGAGACCGAAGATCCAACCGAACAGGCCCTCAGTGACCGGCCCGAGGCCGCCCAGGTTGAGGCCGCCCTGGTTGACGGTCTTGTCGCTGTTGACCGCGTCGAGGTACGCGACGATGTCCTTCTTGTTCTTCTCGGTCATCGTGGTGTCCGGGAAGGACGGCATGTTCTGCGGGCCGGTCAGCATGGCCTCGTAGATGTGCTTGGGGTCCACGTCCTCGAGGCTCGGAGCGTACTTTCCGTGCGTCAGCGCGCCACCCTCACCGGTGAAGTTGTGGCACTGCGCGCAGTTGGTACGGAAGAGCTCACCGCCCCTGGCGATGTCCGCGCCCTCGGGGCTGTACTGCTCCGCGGTGGGGATGGCCGGGCCGGCTCCCAGGGAGGCGATGTACGCCGCGAGCTGGTCGATCTCAGCCTGCGTGTAGATGTTCTTCTTCTTCGGCACCTGGGCGCCGGGCTGCTGGGCCGGCATACGGCCGGTGCCGACCTGGAAGTCGACCGCCGCGGCACCGACACCCACGAGGCTCGGGCCGTCGGAGGTGCCCTGACCGCCCGTCCCGTGGCAGCTGGCGCAGCCCACCGAGTAGAGCTTCTTGCCCTCGTCGATGGCGAGGGACTGGGAGGTTTCTTCGGCCTGTGCCTTGTCCGCCGGAGCGAACACGGCGTACAGCCCCCCGGTGGCCGCCAGCGCGAGGAGTAGGACGACGACTGCCGCCAGCGGATGGCGTCGTCGTGCGGAGAGCTTTTTCACGGATTACCCCGGTGTCAGGATTTTCTGCGTCGATGCTTCTGGATGGATCGGTTGTCGAGAACGATCCGATTACTTGATCAAGTAGATCGTGGCGAAGAGACCGATCCAGACGACATCGACGAAGTGCCAGTAGTAGGACACGACGATCGCGGCGGTCGCCTGCTCGTGGGTGAACCTCCGGGCCATGTACGTCCTGCCGAGGACCAGCAGGAAGGCGATGAGACCGCCCGTCACGTGAAGGCCGTGGAAGCCGGTGGTCAGGTAGAACACGGAGCCGTACGGGTCGGAGGAGAGCGAGAGCCCGTCCTTCTTGACCAGCTCCGTGTACTCGAAGACCTGACCGCCGATGAAGATCGCACCCATGATGAAGGTGACGATGAACCACATCCGGAGCTTCTTCACGTCACCGCGCTCGGCGGCGAACACGCCGAGCTGGCAGGTGAGGGAGGAGAGCACCAGGATCGTGGTGTTCGTCGCCGAGAACGGAAGGTTCAGCGCGGACGCCATTTCCTTCCAGTGGTCGGGACCGGTCACCGATCGCAGGGTGAAGTACATCGCGAAGAGGGCCGCGAAGAACATCAGCTCGGAACTCAGCCAGATGATGGTTCCGACGCTGGTGAGGTTCGGCCGATTGACCGACGGGTGCGCGTGCCCGGTTTCTACTGTCGTTGCTGTCGCCACGACCGACATTATGTCGGTCGCTTATCCCGCCCTCACTACGGGGGGTGCCGTTCGGAGTGTCCCCCGCGTGTGTGCAGCCCATATGGCCCATTGGAGGGCCCCTCGCGACAGGTGTTGACGGGCGGTTGCAACAGGTGTTGACGGGCGGTGCGAGGGAGTAGCATCCGGCGCATCGGTACCGAAGAGTTCCCGACCAAAGACGCGGAGGAACAATGCAGCCGACGGCCACGGTGCTGGTCTACAGCAACAACGCGAGCACCCGCGAACAGGTCCGGTTGGCGACCGGCCGCAGGCCGGCCACAGACGTTCCCGCCGTCGAGTTCATCGAGTGCGCGACGCTTCCCGCGGTCCTGAAGGAGCTGGACCGGGGCGGGATCGACGTGTGTGTGCTGGACGGCGAGGCCGTCCCGGCGGGCGGCATGGGCGTGTGCCGCCAGATCAAGGACGAGATCTTCCGCTGCCCGCCGGTGCTGCTGCTGATGGGCCGCCCGCAGGACGCGTGGCTGGCCACCTGGAGCCGTGCGGACGCGGCGGTGACGCTGCCGGTCGAGCCGGTGGAGTTCGCCGAGGCGCTGGCCGGTCTGCTCCGCAGCAGGCGGGCTGTGGGGGCCTGACGGCCCCCGTCTAGGTCATGGCCCGCGGGCGGCACGCGCCCGCGGGCGTCATACGCCCGGGCGCAGCCGTGCCATCTCCGCCGGACCGGGGGCTTCGGGCGTCCCTCCCAGTACGGCGCTTCCGGCGCGCCAGTTCTTCCAGCTGACGTTCCAGTCGCCAAAGCCGTTGCCGAACGGGTCCATCTCCTGGCCGTTGCTGTTGACGACCTTGACGATGTCGCCCGGGTTGAAGGTCCGGAAGAACCAGGCGGCGTTGGATGTGCTCATGCCAGTGCATCCGTGGCTGACGTTGGCCGAGCCCTGGGAGCCCACGGACCAGGGCGCGGCGTGCACGTACTCACCGCTCCAGGTGACCCGCGTCGCGTAGTACACGGGCAGGTCGTACGACTCCGAGCTGCCCGCCGCGATGCCGACGGTGCTGCTCCGCATGCGGACGTAGTAAGCCTTCTCGAGCACCACCTTGATGCCGTTGCGGGTCTCGAAGCCCGGCTTGCCGGTGGTGACCGGGATGGTGTTGATCACTTTGCCGTTGCGGTACACCGTCATGGTGTGGGTCGCGGCGTCCGTGATGGCCTCCAGGCGGTCGCCGATCGTCAGTTTCAGCGGCGTCGACGCGGCGCCCCAGAGCCGGTCGCCGACCTTGATGCCCTCGAGGGCGCTGCGCACGTCGATGGTGGTGCCCGGGGCCCAGTACTGCTCCGGCCGGTAGTGCAGCGTCTTGTCGTCGACCCAGTGCCAGGCTCCTTGCATGGCGGGGCGCGCGTCGACCCTGAGGGCACGCTCCACGACGGCTCTGGCGGCCTTGTCCTTCACCGGGGCGCTGAGCTCCGCGGTGATCGGCTGGCCCACGCCGTAGGTTCCCGACTCGGGTCCGAAGGTGACCTGCAGCCGTTTCTTCTGGTCGGCCGGGCCTGTGTCGAAGGTGAGGGTCTTGCGGCCCGGTGCGCCGTCACCGTTCTCGGTGCTCACCCGGACCGTGTAGCGGGTGCCGGCGGCCAGGGGGGTGGTGCTGTGCCAGCGTGTGCCGTCGGCGGACAGCTCCCCCGGCACGTAGCGTCCTGACGCATCGGTGGCGGTGACGTCGGTGATGCGTCCTGCCCCGCCCTGGGTGGTGATCTCCAGAGGCTTGTCAGGGTCTGCCTTCTCGTTCCCCGAGGGACCGTTGAAGACGATCTGGTCCGCTGCGTCGTACGGCTGCTCGGAGAGCGGGTTGCTGTCGAAACTGCAGGAAACGACGGTGGCGCCGAACGCGACCACCAGCGCGGTGCAGCTTATGACCGAGCGGATTCGCGAAGTGTGGCTCATGGGCCAACGCTAGAAAGCTTCGTCATCCGCAGCTCGTCATGTAACCCGTACGGGTGTGTTCGTTACTGCAAACGAGGGGGCCCGGACACTCTTGACGGTGTGTCCGGGCCCCTCTGCGTTGTGATCGTGTTATTGGTTCTGGTTCTCGCCGCGGTAGTACTCGAAGACCCAGCCCCACAGGCCGACCATGATGATCGGCGCCGAGAAGTACAGCAGCCACCATCCGAAGATGACGCCCAGGAAGGCGAGCGAGCCGCCGATGCCCAGCGCGAGCGGCTGCCAGCTGTGCGGGCTGAAGAAGCCCACCTCACCGGCGTCGTCCGCGACGTCGGCCTCCTTGTTGTCCTGCGCACCCGCGTCGACCCGCCGGGCCGTGAAGGCCAGGTAGTAGCCGATCATGATGGACAGGCCGAAGGCCAGGAAGAGCGCCGTGGTACCGGCCGGCTCCTTCGACCACACGCCATAGACGATCGCCATGACGAGGATGAAGACGCTCAGCCAGATGAACATCTTGCCCTGGATCTTCACTTGCCGGCCCCCTTCTCAGCGGAGATGGCACTGGCACCGTGACCGGCGTGACCGAGCGGCTCGAGAGCGGCGATCTCCGGATGGTGCAGGTCGAACGCCGGGGATTCGGAACGGATCCGGGGCAGCGTGAGGAAGTTGTGCCGGGGCGGCGGGCAGGAGGTCGCCCACTCGAGCGAGCGGCCGTAGCCCCACGGGTCGTCGACGCCGACCGGCTTGCCGTACTTGGCCGTCTTCCACACGTTGTAGAAGAACGGCAGGATCGACAGGCCCAGCACGAACGAGCTGATCGTGGAGATGGTGTTCAGCGCGGTGAAGCCGTCGGCGGCGAGGTAGTCCGCGTAACGACGCGGCATACCCTCGGCGCCCAGCCAGTGCTGGACCAGGAACGTGCCGTGGAAGCCCACGAACAGCGTCCAGAAGGTGATCTTGCCGAGCCGCTCGTCCAGCATCTTGCCGGTGAACTTCGGCCACCAGAAGTGGAAGCCGGCGAACATCGCGAACACCACGGTGCCGAACACCACGTAGTGGAAGTGAGCCACCACGAAGTACGAGTCGGAGACGTGGAAGTCCATCGGCGGCGAGGCCAGGATGACGCCGGTCAGACCACCGAAGAGGAAGGTGATCAGGAAGCCGATCGACCACAGCATCGGCGTCTCGAAGGACAACGAGCCCTTCCACATCGTTCCGATCCAGTTGAAGAACTTCACACCGGTCGGGACCGCGATGAGGAACGTCATGAAGGAGAAGAACGGCAGGAGCACACCGCCCGTGACGTACATGTGGTGCGCCCACACCGTCACCGACAGACCCGCGATCGAGATCGTCGCCGCGATCAGGCCGATGTAACCGAAGATCGGCTTACGCGAGAAGACCGGGATGACCTCGGAAATGATGCCGAAGAACGGCAAGGCGATGATGTACACCTCTGGATGGCCGAAGAACCAGAAGAGGTGTTGCCATAGCAGTGCGCCGCCGTTGGCCGCGTCGAAGATGTGCGCTCCGAACTTGCGGTCCACCTCGAGGGCGAACAGCGCCGCCGCGAGCACCGGGAAGGCCAGCAGCACCAGCACACCGGTGAGCAGCACGTTCCAGGTGAAGATCGGCATGCGGAACATGGTCATGCCCGGGGCACGCATGCAGATGATCGTGGTGATGAAGTTGACCGAGCCGAGGATGGTGCCGAAGCCGGAGAAGGCCAGACCCATGATCCACATGTCCGCGCCGACACCCGGTGAGCGGACCGCGTCCGACAGCGGGGAGTAGGCGAACCAGCCGAAGTCGGCCGCACCCTGCGGGGTGAGGAAGCCGGCCACCGCGATCAGCGAGCCGAACAGGTAGAGCCAGTAGGCGAACATGTTCAGCCGCGGGAACGCCACGTCGGGCGCGCCGATCTGCAGCGGCATGATCCAGTTCGCGAATCCGGCGAACAGTGGCGTCGCGAACATCAGCAGCATGATCGTGCCGTGCATCGTGAACGCCTGGTTGAACTGCTCGTTCGACATGATCTGCGTGCCGGGACGGGCCAGTTCGGCGCGCATGAAGAGCGCCAGCAGACCGCCGATGCAGAAGAACGCGAACGACGTGACGAGGTACAGCGTGCCGATCGTCTTGTGGTCGGTGGTCGTCAGCCACTTCACCACGACGTTGCCGGGCTGCTTCTTCCGTACCGGCAGCTCGTTCTCGTACGAGTCGGCTGCGGCACCCTGGGGTTCGTTGAGGATGCTCACGTGGTCTTCGTCTCCCGGTTCTTTTCGTGCGTCGTCTGCTCGATGCCGGCCGGGACGTAACCGGTCTGGCCCGCCTTCGCGAGCTCTTCCAGGTGCTTCTGGTAGCGCTCCGGAGAGACGACCTTCACGTTGAAGAGCATCCGGGAGTGGTCGACGCCGCACAGCTCGGCGCACTTGCCCAGGAACGTGCCTTCCTGGTTGGGGGTCACCTCGAAGGAGTTGGTGTGGCCCGGGATGACGTCCTGCTTCATGAGGAACGGCACCACCCAGAAGGAGTGGATGACGTCACGCGAGGTGAGGACGAAGCGGACCTTCTCGCCCTTGGGGAGCCAAAGGGTCGGGCCGGGGTTGTTCGTCTGCGGGTTCCGCTCGCCCGGCGTGCCGACCTCGTAGACGCCGCCGGCGTTGGCCGGGAAGTCGTCCTTGAACCGCTGCGGGATCGCGGCAAGGTTCTCGTCGGTCTTGGCGTCGCCGGTCGAACCCGGCACGTCCTCGATGTAGTTGAAGCCCCAGCTCCACTGGTAGCCCACCACGTTGATGGTGTGGGCGGGCTTGGGGGAGAGCTCGAGGAGCTTCGACTCATCGCGGGCGGTGAAGTAGAAGAGCACCGAGACGATGATGATCGGGACCACGGTGTACAGCGCCTCGAGGGGCATGTTGTACCGGGTCTGCGGAGGGATCTCGACCTTGGTGCGGCTGCGCCGGTGGAAGAAAGCACTCCACAGGATCAGGCCCCAGACCAGCACGCCCGTGGCGAGCGCAGCCGCCCAGGAGCCCTGCCAGAGGGAGAGGATCCGCGGTGCCTCTTCCGTGACCGGGGTGGGCATACCAAGGCGGGGGAAGTCCTTGTATGTGCAACCGGTGGCGGTCGCCAGGACCAGGCCCGCAGTCAGTGCCTGCAGCAGCTTCCGCCGCATCGGGCGCCGCGGCGAGCGGTCGGAGCCGTTGGGACTCACGTAGCGCCTTCCCGAGAGTCTCGCCCGCGCTGTTGGCTGCGGCCTTCTCGCTGGTCGGTCGCCGCCCTGCGTCGGGCAGGGGTTTGGATGTTTATGCGGACCAAACCCTACTGGACGCTTTTTTGGGCCGCGCGGGGAGGGTGCCCAACGCGCCGCCCGACTCCCCGAAGGAGTGCTGTTTCCTCTGAGAGACCCTGCGTGGCGTGCGGATCTGCCACAGTCCGGGCCCCCGGAATCCCCGGCTCCGGGCGTGCCCTGACGCCCTCTCGGGCCAGGAGTTAGCGTGTTCGCGTGCCCTACTTCGACGTCGCTTCCTCGGCTCCTCTCCACCCCGTCGCCCGCCAGGCGCTGCAGGCCTCGCTCGACGAGGGGTGGGCCGATCCCGCCCGGCTCCACCGCGAGGGGCGGCGCGCCAGGATGCTGCTCGACGCGGCGCGCGAGGCGGCCGCGGAGGCGGTCGGATGCCGTCCCGACGAGCTCGTCTTCACCTCGTCCGGTACGCGCGCGGTGCACTCCGGGATCGCGGGGGTGCTGGCCGGGCGCCGCCGCGCCGGACGTCATCTCGTCGTGTCAGCCGTCGAACACTCGTCGGTGCTCCATGCCGCTGCGACACACGAGGGAACGGGCGGGACAGTGACCGAAGTGCCCGTGGACCGCGCCGGTTCCGTCGCGGTGGAGGCGTACGCGGATGCCCTGCGCGAGGGCACGGCCCTGGCGTGTCTGCAGTCCGCCAACCACGAGGTGGGCACCGAGCAGCCGGTCGCGGAGGTGGCCGAGGTGTGCCGCGCGGCCGGGGTGCCGCTGCTGGTGGACGCGGCGCAGTCGCTGGCGTGGGGCCCGGTGGCGGGCGACTGGTCGGTGCTCACCGGCAGTGCCCACAAATGGGGCGGTCCGGCTGGCGTCGGGCTGCTCGCCGTGCGCAAGGGCGTGCGGTACGCGCCCCAAGGGCCGGTGGACGAGCGGGAGTCGGGGCGCGCGGCGGGGTTCGAGAACATCCCCGCGATCGTCGCGGCCGCGGCCGCGCTGCGTGCCGTACGGGCCGAAGCGGCCGCGGAGGCCCCCCGGCTGAGGGAGCTGACGGAGCGGATCCGGGCGCGGGTGCCCGAGCTGGTGCCGGACGTCGAGGTGGTCGGCGATCCGGTGCGCAGGCTGCCGCATCTGCTGACGTTCTCCTGTCTCTATGTCGATGGAGAGACAGTGCTGCACGAGCTGGACCGGGCCGGTTTCTCCGTGTCGTCCGGTTCGTCGTGCACGAGCTCCACGCTGACACCGAGCCATGTGCTGCGGGCGATGGGGGTGCTGAGCGAGGGCAACGTACGGGTGTCACTGCCGCTGGGGACGCCGGATCAGGACGTGGAGCGGTTCCTGGAAGTGCTGCCCGGGGTCGTCTCCGACGTCCGGCGGAAGCTGGGCGCGCCCGAGGCCGCCGCCCGGGGCACCGAATCGGCGTCCCTCGTCGTCGACTCCCTCGGCAAGCTCTGCCCGATCCCCGTGATCGAGCTGGCCAAGGTGATCGGCGACGTGCCGGTCGGCGGCACCGTGACCGTCCTCGCCGACGACGAGGCGGCGCGCCTCGACATTCCCGCGTGGTGCGAGATGCGGGGGCAGGAGTACGTGGGCGAGGAGCCGGCCGAGCGGGGGGCGGCGTACGTCGTACGCCGCCTGAGCTGAGCCGCTGTCGCTGAGAGGGAGCCGCTACGCGAGGTGGGCCTGGACCTCGGCGGCGGCCTCGTGGCCGTAGGCCTTGGTGAAGCGGTCCATGAAGTGGCCGCGGCGCAGCTGGTACTCCTGCGTGCCGACCGTCTCGATGACCAGCGTCGCCAGCATGCAGCCCACCTGGGCGGCCCGCTCCAGGCCGACGCCCCAGGCCAGACCGGAGAGGAACCCGGCGCGGAACGCGTCGCCGACGCCGGTCGGGTCGGCCTTGACCTCCTCCTCGGGGCAGCCGACCTCGATCGGGTCCTCTCCTTCACGCTCGATGCGCACGCCTCGCGAGCCGAGGGTGGTGACGCGGTGGCCGACCTTGGACAGGATCTCCGCGTCGGACCAGCCGGTCTTGGACTCGATGAGCCCCTTCTCGTACTCGTTGGAGAAGAGGTACGCGGCCCCGTCCAGCAGTATCCGGATCTCCTCCCCGTCCATACGGGAGATCTGCTGCGAGAAGTCGGCGGCGAAGGGGATGCCGCGGCTGCGGCATTCCTCGGTGTGCCGCAGCATCGCCTCGGGGTCGTCGGCGCCGATCAGCACGAGGTCGAGGCCGCCGATCCGGTCCGCGACCGCCTTGAGCTCGATCAGCCGGGCCTCGCTCATCGCGCCGGTATAGAAGGAGCCGATCTGGTTGTGGTCGGCGTCGGTGGTGCAGATGAAGCGGGCGGTGTGCAGCACCTCGGAGATCCGCACGGAGGCCGTGTCGACGCCGTGCCGGTCGAGCCAGCCCCGGTACTCGTCGAAGTCGGACCCGGCGGCGCCGACCAGGATCGGCTTGGTGCCGAGCTGCCCCATACCGAAGCAGATGTTGGCGCCGACACCGCCACGGCGTACGTCGAGGGCGTCGACCAGGAAGGAGAGGGAGACCGTGTGCAGCTGGTCGGCGACCAGCTGGTCGGCGAAGCGGCCGGGGAAGGTCATCAGATGGTCGGTGGCGATGGAGCCGGTGACTGCGATACGCACGGCGAGGACACGCTCCTGCGGGGATCGGTGGGGGCGCGCGAAGCGCTCTTTACGGACTGCTGGCGACGGATGGGTGACGGTTTCACGCTACCGGGTCCGCGCACCCGTGCTGAAGTGGCAAAACTACCGGATAGTAGGGCTTTGTCGGCGCGGCTCGCGCTGCTTACGGTTCCGTTATGACGAACTTCAAGGTCAGGGAATCCGCTCCGCTCGACGGTCCGCTCGACCTGGAAGGCGGGCTCGCGGCGCTGCGCGGCGACTGCGCCCGGATGGTGCCCCACTGGGTCGCGCCCGCCGAGGAGGCCCCGCGGCCCGTGCCGCCGTCCCACATCCACGGTGTCGTCGTACCTCCGAAGTCGGCGCGGCTGCTGGACGCGATGTCCGATTACGGCGACTGAGCGACGGCTTTATGGCGACCGGGCGACGCCCGGGGAACCGCCCGCTCGTCCGCTGCGTCCCATCGCTGTCCCCCGTGTAGGGGATGCGCACTACGACCCCTCCCCTGCCCGGACCGGATTCCGGACGGCCGGAGGGGCTCCAGGGACGACAGTGAAGCCGAAGGAGCGATGCGGTGAGCACCGAGCGACCCGACAACGACGCGGCCGTTCCACGTCGGCGGCGTACCCCGCTGGCCGTCGCCTCGGTCGCGGCCGCAGTGCTGCTGGCCGGTGGCGGCGGGGCGTACTTCGCCGCGACGGCGTCCGGCGGTGGCGGCGGCAGGGAGTCCGGTGCCCCGTCCGGGAACGGGAGCACTCCCCCTCCGCTCGTCCTGGACGGGTATACGGAGAGTCCCGGCGAGGGCATCGCGACGGGCGAGCCCGACCCGAACGGCGCAACGTACCGGGCAGCCGGCAAACTCCCCGAAGGACCCGACTCGGCCGCCGTGTACCGCGCGCGGGGTGAGGTCAGCGCGTCCGAGGTGACGCGGCTGGCGAAGGCGCTGGGCGTCGAGGGCACCCCGAAGGTCTCGGCCGGGGCCTGGACGGTGGGTCCGGCGAAGGACGGCTCAGGCCCGTCGCTTCAGGTCACCAAGCAGGCACCGGGAACCTGGACGTTCAGCCGGTACGCACCGGGCGCGAGCGACAACTGCGAGAGCGCCACGAAATGCGCCGACACCGGCACCGCCCCGGGCGGCGAGGGCGACGCGGTCAGCGAACAGGTCGCGAAGAAGGCCGCCGCGCCCGTGCTGAAGGCGCTCGGCCAGGACGACGCGAAGCTTGACGCGCGTCAACTCATGGGGGCGGTGCGCGTGGTGAACGCGGAACCGGAGATCGGCGGGCTGCCGACGTACGGCTGGTCGACCGGCATCCAGGTCGGTGCCGACGGCCAGGTGGTGGGCGGCAGCGGACAGCTGAAGAAGCCGGTGAAGGGCGACACGTACCCCGTGATCAGCGCCCGGGAGACGCTGGATCTGCTGAACAGGTCCGCGACCGGGGGCGGTCGCGTCGGCATCGGCGGCTGCGCCAGCGCCGTGCCGCTGGAGGGGCAGGACGAGAAGGACGCGCCCTGTGACAGCACCGCCTCGCCCGCGACGCCCCAGACCGTCGCCGTGCGGGGCGCGACGTTCGGACTCGCGGTGCACTTCGTGGACGGGCGGCAGACGCTCGTTCCGTCGTGGCTCTTCGAGGTACGGCCGAAGGGCGCCGAGGACAGCTTCACGATCACGCATCCGGCGGTGGATCCCGAGTATCTGAGGGCGCCGGAGGCTCCCAGCGCGGAGCCGGCCGAGCCGAGTCCGCGGCCGAGCACCCCGGGCGGCGGGGACGAGTCGGGCAGCACTCCGCGCGGCGTGCACATCGAGTCGTACAGCGCGGACGGGCGGTCGCTGACACTGCACTTCTGGGGCGGCGTCTGCAGTGACTACTCGGCGTCGGCGAGCGAGAGCGCGGACCAGGTGACCGTGACGGTCACCGAGACCCCGCAGGAGCCGGGCAAGGTCTGCATCATGATCGCGAAGGAGCTCAAGGAGACGGTGACGCTGGAGAAGCCGCTCGGCGACCGGAAGGTCGTGGACGCGACCGGGGGCGGGACGGTGCCGCGGAAGTAGCGGCGCCTGGGCCCACGGCGGCCCCGGCGAGACACAAAAGTGCGGCGTGACCACACGACAGGGGCCTCGGCTACGACCCGAACGGGGCCTGGGCGATACGACGGGTTCTAGGCGACACGAAAGGCGGCGGCCCCCTGGACAGGGGGGCCGCGCCCATAGGGTTGACGCCCCCCCCACCCCCCGGCGGGGGGTTTAAAGATCAAGCGGGAGCGTCTGGGCCCCAGCCGG